>JANLRV010000202.1:0-22756 GCA_031361905.1 Actinomycetes bacterium | reverse complement strand
CGCGCGATCCGGCCTGCACGGGCCGGCAGTCGACGACCGTGATGCTGGCCGCGCGGCCGTACCAGTGGTTCGAGACTTTGTGCGTGCCGGCGATCGTGCGCGAGTGGCCCGTCTTGATCACCTGGACGTAGACGTGGTGGCGGCGCGCGATCCAGTCGAGCAGGTTGAGCACGCGCACGTCGGCGATGCCGTTCGCGATGTCGTGGGCGGCCGGTCGCGCGAGCGATATCGACGCCGATCCGAGCAGGGCGGCGCGGCTGATCTGCGGCACGCGCGAGCGTGAGATCGCCGGCCTGACCGTCGTCGCCGAGATGCTCGCCGAGGCCGCTCCGCAGCGCAGGCCGTAGCGGCGGGCCTTCCCGAGCACCCAGCGGACGTAGACGTCCCACGCGTTGTAGCGGTAGAGCGCGCGGCGCCAGCGGCGGTTCGGGCCTGCATCGTTGACGAGCTTGGCCGCGGCGGCCGCGATCTCGTCGTCGGCCGAGTCCATCCGGTACGGAGGATGGCCGGATGCCGTGCGGTAGAGCGCCCAGGTGCCGCCGCGGCCCTGATCGCGGTTTGCGAACTCGTGCCGCGCCGCGCGGTTCGAGCCCGCCTGGAACTGCATGGGGCCGAGCACGCCCCGATGGTGCGGCCGGTAGGCGGCCGGGTTGCGACCGTGATCCGACTCGATCCGCCCGACGCCGGCGAGAATCGGCCACGGCACGCCGTAGTGCGCGCCCCAGTGGCGATAGAGAGCGAGGTAGCGGCTCGGAATCGCCTGGGCGGAGGAGTTCGTCGTGGTCACGCAGGCGGCCTCCGCAGAGGGAACGAGCGCGAGCAGCAAGATCACTCCACTGAGGGATACGGTTCTTCTCACGACGTACCGATCGGCTGCGCGCGGCGAGAACTTGAGGGGAATCTCTTCCAGCTCCGCCCAGATCCGCACAGGCTCAAGGCTTGTGGAGCACTGCCGATATCGCACGTGTGCGGTTTCCGCTGTCATCGAACCGATCCGTCGACCGCCTCGTGCCAGCCGGCATGCTGCTCACGCTCGTCGTGCTGGCGGCGATCTTCGGCTGGACCGAATGGTCGATCGCACGCTCGACACGCGACGTCTCGCGAGAGGTCGCGCGCGCCGACCGCTTCCAGCAGATCGGCTCGGCAGCCGCCTCGCAGCGCGACGCTCTGCTCGACTACAGCCGCGGCGCGAAAGAGCGCGCGAACGCACAGCTCGTGCGCGCCAACACGACGATCGTGGAGCAGGCGCATGCGCTCGCACGCGCAAACCCGGAGGACCGCTCGGGCGCCCGTGCGCTGATCGACGCGCAGCAGCGCTATCGCAGCGTCGCCACGCGCACGACGATCGCGGTCGATCAGCACCGCGATCCGGGCGCCGTCGGGCTCGGCCGGGCCGAGGACGCTGCCTACGGAGACATCGCCCACACCCTCAAGACGGCCCGCGAGCACGCGCGCATAGGCCTCGACAAGGCCTTCTCGTCCGTCGCGCTGACGCGCACCACGTCGACGTTCATGCTCGCAGTCGCCCTGCTCGGCGGCCTCCTGCTCGTGCGCCTGATGGGACGCGTGCTGCGCTCGTACCGCGCCGAGGAGGCCACGGAGGTCGGCCTCAAGATCGCCCGCCTCGAGGAGGTCGCCCGCACCGACCAGCTGACCGGGCTCGGCAACCGTCGCGCGTTCCTCGAGGACATCTCCGAGGCGCTCGAGATCGCCTCGCCCGAGGAGATGACGTGTCTCGCGATGGTCGACCTCGACGGACTCAAGCACACGAACGAGACGTTCGGCCACATGGCGGGCGACGAGCGCATCCGCGGCCTCGCGTCGACGCTGCTCGAGGAGTGCGGGCACGGCGGGCTGCCGTACCGCCTCGGCGGCGACGAGTTTGCCGTGCTCCTGACCGGCTCGCGCGAGATCGACGGCTTTCGCTTCGTCCAGCGGATGCAGGCGATCCTGCGCGTTCGCGGCGAGGGCGAGGACCCGCCCACGATCGCCGCCGGCATCGCAGCGCTGCCCGCGAAGAGCCCCGAGGCCGAGCTTCGCCGCCGAGCCGACCTCGCCCTGATCGCGGCGAAGGACAACCACAACCAGGTGCTCGTGTACACGCCCGAGGTCGAGGTCGACGCTGTCGAGATCCAGACGCTGAAGGCACCCGACCCGGAGCTGCAGCGCGACCTGACGCTCGCGACCGCGGTCGCAAAGGCCGTCAACGCCAAGGATCCCGAGCGCGAGGGCCACGCGCACTCCGTCTCGGAACTCGCCCGCTCGATCGCGCAGAAGCTCGACCTCGAGCCGAAGCGCTGCGACGAGATTCGCATCGCGGGCCTGCTCTGCGACGTCGGCATGCTCGGCGTCTCCAACGAGGTGCTGCACGCCTCGACGTCGCTCACGGACGAGCAGCGCAAGGTGATCGAGTCGCACGCCACGCTCGGCGGCACGATCGTCGACGCGGCAGGCTTGCAGGAGATCGGGCTCTGGATCCGCCACCACCACGAGCGGATCGACGGAAAAGGGTATCCCGACGGACTCGCGGGCGAGGAGATCCCGCTCGAGTCGCGCATCCTCTTCGTCGCCGATGCGTTCTGCGGGATGACGAGCCGGCGCACGCATCGCAAGAGCATGACGCCCGACAATGCGATCTTCGAGCTGCAGCGCAACGCCGCGACGCAGTTCGACCCGCGCTGCGTGAAGGCGCTGCGCAACCTGATCGAGGCGCCGAAAGAGAAGATCGCCTAGAGAGCTCGGGGCGGGGATTCCGCCAGAGCTTCCAATGCTCGAAGCGAGGAGGCCGACTGAAGTCGCGCACCTCGCAGATCGCCGATACTGACGCGGTCAAGGCCGGCACGCCGCTGGCACGAGATCGGGAGCCGCGTGACCAGCGAGCAGAGCACTGTCGGATTCATCGGGCTCGGACACCTGGGCAGGCACCTGGCGGCCGGCTTGCTGCGCGCCGGCCACGCCGTCACGGTCCACGATCTCGATGCCGGTGCGTCGGCCGCCCTCGTGGGCGCCGGAGCGAGCTCGGCCGGATCGCCGCGCGAGGTCGCCGCCGCGTCTCGCGTCGTCTTCACCTGCCTGCCGTCGCCGGCCGCGGTGAACGCCGTCGTCAGCGGGCCCGACGGGGTGCTCGAGGGCCTGCAGCCCGGTGGGACCTGGATCGACATGAGCACGACCGAGCGAGGTGAGACGCTCCGCCTCGCCGCGCTGGCGGCGGCGCGCGGCATCCGAGTCCTCGAGGCGCCGGTCACCGGAGGGGTCCACAAGGCTGCCGCCGGCGAGATCACGGTCCTCGTGGGCGGTGACGAGGCGGTCTTCGAGGAGCATCGCGAGCTGCTCAACGCCGTCGGGACGCCCGTGCTGTACATGGGATCGCTCGGCAGCGCCGCGGTCATCAAGGTGATCACGAACATGCTCGCGTTCATCCATCTCGTCGCGGCCGGCGAGGCCCTGATGCTGGCCAAGCAGGGCGGGCTCGACCTCGCCAAGGCCTTCGAGGCGATCGCGTTGAGCTCCGGCTCGAGCTTCGTGCACGAGACGGAGAGCCAGCTCATCCTCAACGGCAGCTACAACGTCGGCTTCACGATGGACCTCGCGTGCAAGGACCTCGGCCTCGCGACCCTTCTCGGACGCGAGCTCGGGGTCCCGCTCGAGCTCGCCGGCCTGGTCGAGGAGACGTTCGCCCGCGCCCGCGGCCGCTACGGCGGGGAGGCCTGGTCGACGCAGGTCGTGAAGCTGCTCGAGGACGCGCTCGGCGTCGAGCTGCGCGCCGCGGGGTTCCCCGAGGTGCTCCCGTGAAAGTCACCGAGATCCGCACGTTCGTGGTCGGCAACCCGCCGCCCCGCTTCGGTGGTCGCTACTTCATCTTTCTCAAGCTGACGACCGACAGCGGGATCAGCGGCGTCGGCGAGGTGTACACGGCGACGTTCTCGCCGCACCTCGTCGCGAGGATGATCGAGGACGTCGCCGAGCGCCATCTGCTCGGAGCCGATCCGTTCAAGATCGAGGCGATCTGGCGGCGCATCTACGGCAGCGGGTACGCGCTCCGGCCCGATCTCACGCTCGGCGGCATCGCGAGCGGGCTCGAGATGGCGTGCTGGGACATCATCGGAAAGGAGCTCGGCAAGCCGGTCTACGAGCTGCTCGGAGGGCAGGTGCACGAGCGGCTGCGGAGCTACACCTACCTCTACCCGCCGGGCGGCGTCGACGCCTACGCGGACCACCCTGTCTACACCGACCCCGACGCGGCGGCCCAGGCGGCAGCTGCGGAGGTCGCGCGCGGCTTCACCGCCGTCAAGCTCGACCCGGCCGGGCGCTACACCGTCTTCGACGGGCGCCAGCCGAGGCTCGACGAGCTCGACCGCGCCGAGCGGATGGTCGGCGCCGTCCGCGAGGCCGTCGGCACGAGGGCGGACATCCTGATCGGCACCCACGGCCAGTTCACGACCTCGGGCGCGATCAGGTTCGCGAAGCGCCTCGAGCAGTTCGATCCGCTCTGGTTCGAGGAGCCGACGTCGCCGGAGATCCCAGAGCAGATGGCCACCGTCGCACGCGCGACCTCGATCCCGATCGCAACGGGCGAGCGGCTGACGACGAAACACGAGTTCGCGCGCGTGCTCTCCGCCGGCGCCGCCTCGATCCTGCAACCCAACCTCGGCAGGTGCGGCGGGCTGCTCGAGGCGAAGAAGATCGCCGCGCTCGCCGAGGTCCACTCGGCCCAGCTCGCGCCGCACCTCTACTGCGGGCCGATCGTCGGCGCGGCCAACATCCAGCTCGCCGCGTGCTCGCCGAGCTTCCTGATCCTCGAGGGCATCCAGGACTGGGGCGGCTTCCACGCCGAGATCCTGACCACGCCGATCCGGTGGGAGGATGGCTACGTGATCCCGCCGACCGCCCCGGGCCTCGGCGTCGAGCTCGACGAGGCCGTCGCGCTCGCGCACCCCTACACGGGCAGCGAGCTTCACCTGGAGATGGGCGAGACGCCGCCCTCTTAAGAGCTGGTTCTACTCTGCGGCAATACCCGCGAGATCGGGGTCGAGCACGATGATCGTGCGCGCGCCGACCCCTGCACGGAGCCGGTCGAGCGCGTCGTTGATGCCGTGCAGGTCGGTCGTGTGCGAGACGACCTCGCCCAGATCGAGCCGCCCGTCCGTGACCAGGCGAACGAGCTGTGGCAGCTCGAGCGCGACGTTCCCCGAGCCGTAGTAGCAGCCCTTGATCGCCTTGTCGGAGAGGAACTCGATGCCCGGGATCGAGACCTCGACTCCACGCGGCGCGAGGCCGACGACGACCGCGGTGCCCCCGGCCCGGATCGCGTCCCAGGCGAGCCGGATCGTCTCGGCGCGTCCGACCACCTCGAGCGCGTAGTCGACGCCTCCATCGCTCAGACGCTTGATCTCGGCGGCGGCATCGGGGCCCGAGAGCACGCAATCGGTCGCGCCGCGTGCGCGCGCGAGCACGAGCTTCTCGGCATCGCGATCGACGGCAATGATGCGGCTCGCTCCTGCGATCCGCGCCGCCGCGACGACCTGGAGGCCGACGCCGCCGCAGCCGATCACGCAGACCGCGTCGCCGATGCGAACGCCCGCGACGTTGCGCACGGCACCGAAGCCCGTGACGACGCCGCAGCCGAGCAGCGCCGCCTGCTGGAGCGGCAGGTCCTTCGGGATCGGCACTGCGCCGGCCGCGTCGATCACGGTTCGCTCTGCGAAGCAGGCCGTCATCAGACCGTGCTGCAAGATGGTTCCGTCGAGCCGCCGCAGCCGCGACGTGCCGTCCATCAGCATGCCCGCGTACCCGTGATCGCCGGCGGGACCGCACAGGTTCGGGTGGCCGCTCCGGCAGGCGCGGCAGTCGCCGCAGGCCGGCACGAAGCAGAAGGCGACGTGGTCTCCGGGCGCGACGTTCGTGACCCGGGAGCCCACGCGCTCGACGATGCCCGCGCCCTCGTGCCCGAGCACGATCGGCCAGCGGCCGTCCCCGAGCACCCCGTCGGCCAGATGCAGGTCCGAGTGGCAGACGCCGGCCGCGGCGACGCGCACGAGCACCTCGTCCTCGCGTGGCTCGTCGAGCTCGATCTCCTCGACGACCAAGGGGGTGCCCGGCTCGAGCAGGAGTGCGGCGATCGTTCTCACGCGACGCGGTACCGGTCGAGCCCGTCGAGGTCGGGCGTGACGCCCAGGCCAGGGCCGTCGGGTGGGCGGATCGTTCCATCGGACGCGATCTCGACCCGGGCCGGAAGCAGCCAGTCGCGGCGCTCGCTGGACCACGCCGGAGGGTCGTACGGGACCTCGACGTAGGGCACCGTCGAGAAGCCGAGGGCGGCGTGCAGGTTGACGACGAGGCCATAGCCATTCGACCACGTGTGCGGTGTCCAGGCCCGGCCGTGCAGGTCGGCCAGCGCAGCGACCCGCCGGCAGCCGGCGATCCCGCCGGCCGAGAGCACGACGTCGGACTGGATCACGTCGATCCCGCCACGCACGATCAGATCGCGTGCCTCGGCGGCCGTCCGCACCATCTCGCCGGCGGCGATGCGCAGCGTCGTTCCCCGCCTCAGCGTGCGGTAGCCGTCGACGTCGTCGGTGCGCAGCGGCTCCTCGAGCCAGTAGATCCCGAGCGGCTCGAGCGCGCGGGCGCACTGGAGCGCGGTCGCGGCATCCCAGCGCGGCTCCAGGTCGCCCTCCATGCGCCAGCCCTGGTTCGCGTCGACCATGATCTGCATCTCGGCGCCGACCGCGTCGCGAACGGCCTCGACGACCGCCACGTCCTCGCGCCAGTCGGCGTGATGGAAGCGCACCTTGCAGGCCCGCACGCCGGCGTCGCGCAGCGCCACACAGCGGCGGGCACGCTCGTCCGGGGCGACGAGCTCACCGCTCGAGGCATAGGCGATCAACGACTCCGAGCGCCCGCCGAGCAGCTTCCAGCAGGGCACGTCGAGCGCGCGTCCCGCGAGATCCCAGACGGCCGCCTCGGCGGTCCAGGGCCGCCCGCGGTGGAAGTCGATGGTCTCGCAGACCTCCCGCACGATCTCGCTGCGCAGCGGATCGACACCGATGAGGAACCGCTCGACGACCTCGCGGTCGGGCAGGAAGTCGCCGCTCGCGTAGCCCGTCAGCCCTTCGTCCGAGTGCACCATCACGATGCACGCGTCCTGGTGGGCCCGCGGGATCGGATCCCACGCAGCGCGGAACGGCGGATCGAAGGGGATGCGATAGGCGCGCGTCTCGACCGCCGTGATCCGCATCAGGACTGATCGAACGCGTTCGTGAGCGTGTCGCGCTGCGCGATCAGGGCCTTCGTCCGCTCGAGATGTGACGGCGCCAGCGCGTCGGCGATCGCCGTCCGCACCGCCTCGCGGTTCGAGCGCTTGATCGCACCGTGGTCGAAGGCGGCCGGGTCGACCCAGACGGCGACCATCAGCACCAGCTCGTCGATCTGCGCCTCCTCGATCAGGCCGTCCGCGACCGCATCCAGCACGCCCTGGCCGAGCCCGACCTGGGCCGCGCCCCAGGTGATCTTGCCGGCTCTGTCGCTATCGATCGTCGCCTTGTTGCGCACGACGGTCGCGGGCCGCACGAGATTCCCGGCGCCGACGCACAGGAGCAGCGGCGCGTGGCCCGGCGTGGTGGCACCCATCTGACCCGCGATCGCAGCCGCCGTGGGCGAGCCGCGACGCGCGACGACCAGGTTGACGTGGCAGCCATTCGGCACGACCCCGGACCAGCCCTCGCCGAAGCGGCCGTCGATCTCATCGAGATGCATAGCCGCGCATCCTACGTCGGCGCGCGGGTCGTGCGATCACTCGTGCGACGTGGCCGTCGAGATCAGCTCGCGGCGGAGGTCCTTGATCTCGTCGCGAAGCTTCGCGGCGTACTCGAAGCGCAGCTCCTCCGCCGCCGTGAACATCTCCTGCTCGAGCGTCACGACCATGGCCTCGAGCTCGCTCTTCGACATCCCCTCGGTCTTCGCGCCGCGCCGGCGCGTAGGCACGTTCGGCGAGTCGAGCGAGAACATGTCGCCGATCTGCGAGACCGTCTTGACGATCGTCTGCGGCGTGATCCCGTGCTCCTCGTTGTAGGCGACCTGGATCGCGCGCCGGCGATCGGTCTCGCCGATCGCGCCCTCGATCGCCTGGGTCCGCTTGTCGGCGTACATCACGACCCGCCCGTTGACGTTGCGCGCCGCGCGCCCGATCGTCTGGATCAGCGCGGTCTGGCCGCGCAGGAAGCCCTCCTTGTCGGCGTCGAGGATCGCCACCAGCGAGACCTCGGGCAAGTCGAGTCCCTCGCGCAGCAGGTTGACCCCGACGAGCACGTCGTACTCGCCGAGCCGCAGCTGCCGCAGCACCTCGATCCGCTCGAGCGTGTCGATCTCGGAGTGCAGGTAGCGGCAGCGGACGCCGGCCTCGAGCAGGTAGTCCGTCAGATCCTCCGACATGCGCTTCGTCAGGGTGGTCACGAGCACGCGCTCGCCGACCTCCTCGCGCTTGCGGATCTCCGACAGCAGGTCGTCGATCTGATGGCGCGTCGGGCGCACCTCGACCTCGGGGTCGACGAGGCCGGTCGGGCGGATGATCTGCTCGCTCGTGCGGCCCGACACGCGAGCCTCGTACGCGCCCGGCGTCGCCGAGACGAAGATCGCCTGGGGCACGCGCTCGCTGAACTCGGCGAACGTGAGCGGACGGTTGTCGAGCGCCGACGGCAGGCGGAAGCCGTAGTCGACGAGCGAGCGCTTGCGCGACTGGTCCCCCTCGTACATGCCGCCGATCTGCGGGACGGTCTGATGCGACTCGTCGATCATCACCATGAAGTCGCCGGGAAAGTAGTCGAGCAGCGTGAACGGCGCAGTGCCCGGCTCGCGCCCGTCCATGATCCGCGAGTAGTTCTCGATCCCGTTGCAGAAGCCGAGCTCACGCATCATCTCCATGTCGTACTCGGTGCGCTGGCGAATCCGATGCGCTTCGAGCAGCTTGCCGTCGCCCTCGAATCGCCCCACCACTCGCTCGAGCTCGACCTTCATCTCCTCGATCGCGCGCTCGATCGTCGGCGGCGTCGTGACGTAGTGCGTCGCCGGATAGATCGTGATCACGTCCTCGCGCGCGAGCACCTCGCCGGTGAGCGGATCGAAGTGGGTGATCGCCTCGATCTCGTCACCAAACAACGAGACGCGGTAGGCCGTCTCGGCGTAGGCCGGCTGCACCTCGATGACGTCGCCGCGCGCGCGGAACTTGCCGCGGCCGAGCATCACGTCGTTGCGACGGTACTGGACGTCGACGAGGTCTCGCAGGAGGCGGTCGCGCGGGTACTCGTCCCCCACGCGCATGACCACGAGCTGCTCCTCGTAGTCCCGCGGGGAGCCGAGGCCGTAGATGCACGAGACCGAGGCCACGATCACGACATCGCGGCGCGTCAAGAGCGACGAGGTCGCGGCGTGCCGCAGCCGGTCGATGTCGTCGTTGCGCGAGGAGTCCTTCTCGATGTAGGTGTCGGACGAGGGCAGGTACGCCTCGGGCTGGTAGTAGTCGTAGTAGCTGACGAAGTACTCGACCGCGTTGTGCGGGAAGAACTCGCGGAACTCGTTGCAGAGCTGCGCGGCGAGCGTCTTGTTGTGGGCGATCACGAGCGTCGGCTTCTGCACCTCGGCGATCACGTTCGCCATCGTGAACGTCTTCCCCGTGGCGGTCGCGCCGAGCAGCGTCTGGTAACGCTCGCCGGCCGCGACGCCGGCCGCGAGCTCGGCGATCGCGCGCGGCTGATCGCCCATCGGCTGGTACTCGCCGCTCAGTCGGAACTCGGCCATGCCCTGCACCGTAGCGCGAGCGCGGGACGGTCGGGCTCCCGGTAGATTCCCTCCATGGACTTGAATCTGGAAGGCCGCAGCGCGGCAGTGATGGCGTCGTCGGACGGCCTCGGGCGCGCGATCGCCACGACGCTCGCGCGCGAGGGCGCGCACGTCGCGATCTGCGGGCGCGACGCCGACCGGCTCGCGGCCGCCAAGGCAGACGTCGAGACGGGCGCTGCAGCGGGCGCACGCGTCGTCGCCCTGCAGCTCGACGTCAGCCACGCCGACGCGCCGCAGCAGCTCGTCGACGCCGCCGTGGGGGCGTTCGGCGGTCTCGACATCCTCGTCACGAATGCCGGAGGACCGCCCGCGGGACCGCTGCTCTCGTTCGACGACGACGCCTGGCAGGCAGCCTTCGATCTGACGCTCCGCTCGGTGGCGCGCGCCTGTCGAGCAGCCCGTCCCCACCTGCAGGCATCCGAGCAGGGACGCATCGTCTGCATCGCATCCTCCTCGGTGGCGGCAGCCCTCTCGAGCCTCGGCTTCTCGAACGTCTTCCGCCCCGGCATCCACGGCCTCGTCAAGACGCTGGCCGAGGAGCTCGGACCCGATGGCATCACGGTGAACCTGGTGGCGCCGGGGAAGATCGCGACGGGCCGCGTCGCCATGCTCGACGGCAAGCGCGGAGCCGCGAGCGGCAGGAGCGCCGCCGAGGTTCGATCTCAGGTAGAGGGTGAGATTCCGCTCGGCCGCTACGGCGAGCCCGTCGAGCTCGCCGAGGTCGTCACGTTCCTCTGCTCGCGCGCCGCGCGCTACGTCAGCGGCACCGCCACGCTGGTCGACGGCGGGTACGTGCGGGCGCTGTGAACCGCGACGCGCTCCTCGAGGGAACGACCGGCGCGCAGGCGAGCGCCGGCGACCTCGCCGGGCGCACGCTGCTCGTCGTCGAGTCCGACTGCCCGACCTGCGTGCTCGCGCTGCGCGAGCTGGCGCGGGCGGGCGCCCATCCCACGATCATCTTCGAGGACCCGCCGGCCGTCGCCGCGCGGGTTGCCCGCAGGGCCGGCGTGACGGGCGAGGTGTTCAGCGAGCCGGCGCCGTACGCGCTCTCGCGGTCGCTCGGCGTCGAGACGGTCCCCACCGTCGTCACGCTCGACGCTGCGGGCGAGGTGCTCGAGCGCGTGACGGGCTTCGACCGCAGCGCCCTCGAGCGCGTCTTCGGCGTGCGGCTCTCAGCGTCTGCGCCCGCGCAGAAGCCAGGCTGTGCGGCGCGCTGGACGTACGACGCCGACGTCGGCGAGCTCGACGAGCAGGAGGACATGTTCGAGCGCGGGTGGACCGACGGCCTGCCGGTCGTGCCGCCCACGCCCGAGCGCGTGGCCGCGATGCTGGCCGGCCGCGATCCGGCCCGCTCGCTGGGGCCGGTCCCGCCCGGGATGGGCGAGGCGACGCTCGAGCGGGTCGCAGTCTGCGCGGTGCTCGCGGGCTGCCGACCCGACTACTTCCCGGTCGTCCTGGCCGCGTGCGAGGCGGCGCTGACCGAGGAGTTCAATCTCAATGCGCTCGCGGTGACGACGTCGCCGCCCGGCCAGACGATCGTCGTCAACGGTCCTGTGCGCGCCTCGATCGGCCTCAACAGCGGGATGGGGGCGCTGGGACCCGGGTGGCGCGCGAACCTGACGATCGGCCGTGCGCTGCGGCTGCTCGTGACGCTCACCGGTCGCGGCCGGCCCGGCACGCTCGATCGCTCGACGCTCGGCCATCCGGGCAAGCTCGGACTCTGCATCGCCGAGGACGAGGAGACGAGCCCGTGGGAGCCGCTGCACGTCGAGCTCGGTCTCGATCCCGGCGTCTCGGCAGTGACGCTGTTCGCAGGCGACGCGCCGCTCTCGATCTCAGACCACCGCTCGCGCACGCCCGAGGCGCTCGCCGCGACGCTCGCCTGGGCGGCCACGGCGACCTGGAGCCCCAACTGGTGGCCGCTCCGCGAGGGCACGTCGCTGTTCGTGATCTGTCCCGAGCACGCCTCGCTGTTCGCGCAGGCCGGCTGGTCGAAGCTCGATCTGCGGCGCGCGATCTTCGAGACCCCGCGCCGGAGCGCCGCCGCCCTCGTGTCGTTCGGCGAGGCGCCCGTGGCGGCCCACGACGCGCCTGCCGGCGACGAGTTCGGCAAGTGGGAGCGGCTCGACGACGTCCGGCTGATCGTGGCGGGCGGCGAGGCGGGCCGGTTCTCGGCCGTGTTCGGCCCTTCTCAGGGCATGACCCCCAACCCCGTCACCAGGGAGATCCGTTGAGCTACGTGAGCCCATTCGACCCTCGCGTCGCGGTCGCCGAGCCGCTCGCGGCGCGCCCGCCGTCGCTCGCCGGCAAGCGCGTCGCGCTGCTCGACATCTCGAAGGCGCGCGGCGACGAGTTTCTCGATCGCATCGACGACCTCGTGCGGGGACTCGGCGCGACGACCTGGCGGACGAGCAAGCCCGCGTTCTCGCGCGCCGCGCCCGGGGAGGTGATCGAGCAGATCGCGATCCACGGCGATCTCGCTATCGAAGGCCTGGCCGATTGAGGGTCGTGCGTGTCGTGCAGTGTGCACGACGTCGTACGCCTGGAGCGGCTGGGAATCCCGACGGCCGCGGTCGGCACCGAGCCCTTCATCGACGAGGCGCTCGAGCAGGCGGCCGTGCTCGGGATGCCGTCCTACCGCATGGTCTTCGTGCCGCACCCGGTGCAGATCCTCACGCTCGCCGATCTCCATGCGGCGGCAGATCGAGCGTTCCCCGCGATCGTGGCACGGCTGACCGCGCCCGCCTGACGGTCCGGTTCTATGCTCACCCAAACGAGCGACGGAGGTGCGCGATGGAGCGGCTGCGAATCGGAGTGATCGGCCTCGGCTGGTTCGGCGAGATCCACTGCGAGACGATCGTCGGCGTGCCCGAGCTCGAGCTCGCCGCGCTCTGCACGCGCACGCCCGACCGGCTCTCGGCGATGGCGACGAAGTTCGGCGTCGCGAAGACGTTCACCGACTACCGCGAGCTGCTCGCCGATCCTGAGATCGATGCCGTCTCGATCTGCACGATGTGGGATCAGCACACGGAGCCCGCAATCGCCGCGCTGGCCGCCGGCAAGCACGTCTTCCTCGAGAAGCCGATGGCGTCGACGGTCGCCGACTGCCAGGCGATTCTGGATGCGGCCGCCACTGCCGACGGCATCCTGCTCGTCGGCCACATCTGCCGCTTCAACCCGCGCTACCGGATGGCCAAGCAGGCGATCGAGCGCGGCGCGATCGGACGCATCGTCTCGCTCAGCTCGCGCCGCAACATCCCTGCCGCGTGGACGCCGGAGATCCTCAACAAGATCGGCCCGATCGTCGGCGATGCGATCCACGACACCGATCTGATGCTCTGGTTCACCGGCGATCGCATCGTCAGCGCGTACGCACAGACGGTCGACGTGCGAGGCCTCAAGCACCCGGACATCGGTCAGACGATGTACCGCTTCGCCGGCGGCGCAACGGCGACGCTCGAGACGGTCTGGTGCATGCCCGAGAAGACTCCTTTTGACATCGACGAGCGCATGACGATCATCGGCACCGAGGGATTTCTGCACGTGCAGGACACGTTCCCGAACCTCGGGATCGTCTCGCCGGACGGATTCCACAGCCCGGACACGACGTACTGGCCCGAGTTCGACGGCGTCCGCGGCGGCGCGCTGCGCGAGGAGTTCTCCTACTTCGCGCGCTGCGCGCTGAGCGGCACGCAGCCGCAGATGGGGCGGCCCGAGGATGCGCAGGCGGCGCTCGCCGCCACGCTCGCCGCCGAGGAGTCGGCGCGAACGGGCCAGGTCGTGCGCGTCCCGTAGAAAGCCGGCGAGCTCGGCGGGCGGGGCGACGGTCTCGAGCTGTGACAGTTCAGGGTCTGACCCGTTTGGGGTCAGACCCTGAACTGTTTTTTAGACCCCGCGCGATCGCCTCTCGCGTGGGTGCCGCGATTTCGCGGCGCGAGAGCTGCAAAACTCAGATCAGGGTCTGACCCCAAACGGGTCTGACCCGAATACTCGCGTGACTGAGCGGCCCGCGGCGGCGAGCGCTCGCACGAACTCCTGCGTCTCGGCGTCGTCGCCGGGTGCGAGCGCCACCTCGTAGTCGTCATCCAGGAAGGTGACGACCTGCTCGACGATCCCCTCGAGCCAGGCCTCTCTCGCAGCGGGGACGAGGTCGGGTGATCCGAGCGCGACGATGCCCCACCCCGCTCGCTCCAGCGCTCCGAGCTCGTCCGGAGCGCTCGGCAGCGGGTTCAGGACCCGGTCGGGAACGACGGCCACGCGACGGGAACGCACGTCACCCCGCATCGGCCGCTCCGCCATCGGGGATCAGCTGCGCGAGCTTCGCGAGCTCACGCTGCTCGTCGTAGTCGAAGAGATCCTGGCCTATGCCCACGATCCGAACCTGCGGCCGCGCGGGATCGAGCAGCTCGATCAGCGTCTCGGTGAAGATCCCCGGCCCGGGCGTGACGGGGTAGTCCTCGTCGCGGAGCTTGTCTGGGCGCCCGCCCCAGTCGTCGCTCGCGGCCGTCAGCTCGACGCCCATCGTCGGGCTGCCGTCGATGCCGACGACCACCACGCGATGGCCAGCCGCGAGATCGGCGCGGATCTGCGCCGCGACCGGAGCCGCGAGCTTTCGGCAGTGCGCCCGGAACGCGGGGGTGTCGTACTGCTCGCGAACCGCCCAGAATCGTCGCGTGCCGGCGAACGCGAGCTCGGGGCACGGCATCTGACGGAGCGTGCAACCGCGCTCGCGCAGCAGCGAGACGACCGGCAGCGACACGCCCGGCGACCTCGCGCCCTCGTCCACCTTCGAGTTGGCGTTGAGCAGGCAGTGCGCCAGGTAGCACACGGTGCTCACTCGCGCACCAGCACGATCTTGCCGACGTGCCGGCGCTCTGCCATGTACGCATGCGCTGCCGCCGCTTCCCGCAGCGGGAAGGTCGAGTCGACCGGCACGCGGATGCGGCCATCGAGCGCCATCCAGAGCGCGTCGCGGATCTCGTCCGGAGTCGCCACGCGAAAGCCGAGAATGCGGTGCCCGTGCTGGAACAGCTTGACGATGTCGAGCGGGACGACCTCTCCCGCGTGCGCGCCGCAGGTGACGAGGCGGCCGTCGGGCGCCATCGCAGCCAGATGGTCGCCGAAGAGCGAGCCGCCGGTGCTGTCGATAACCGCATCGACGCCTCGCCCGCCGGTCGCCTCGCGAACAGCGTCGGCGACCGTGGTCTCTCGGTAGCAGAAGACGACGTCGGCGCCAAGCGCCCGCACCGCGTCGATCTTCTCGGGCGAGCCGACGGAGGCGATCACGCGAGCCCCGGCAATGCGCGCCGCCTGCACCGCGGCGCCGGCGACTCCACCGGATGCGGACGGAACGAGCACCGTCTCCCCCGCACGCACGCCCGCGACTCCGACGATCATCGACCACGCCGTCGAGACCACGCACTGAGCGGCAGCGGCGGGCACGAAATCCGCCTCGCTGCGCAGGGGGATGATCGCCCGCGCCGGCACCACCACGAGCTCGCCGTACCCGCCCCAGCAGTCGGTGCCGAACACCCGGAAACGCTCGCAGAGATCCGATCGCCAGCGCGTGCAGGCGCCGCAACTGCCACACGCGTGCTGCTGGTAGGCCGTGACGGGATCGCCGACTGCCATGCCCTCGACGTCGGCACCCAGCTTCGCGATGCGCCCCGCGAACTCGGCGCCGAGCACCCAGGGCAACGCGAGCGGCCAGCGTGACGTGCCCGCACGCGAGTCGAGGTCGCTGTGGTTGAGCCCGCACGCGTGCACCTCGACGAGCACGTCCTGCAGCCCGCAGACCGGATCGCCGACCTGCTGCCAGCGCAGCTTGTCGGGGCCGCCGTGCGCTCGGAACGCCGCCGCGAACACCCGTCAGCCGCCGTATCCGGCCATGCCGACGTACGGGATCGGCTCGGGCCACCCGTAGGCCCCGGCCTTGCTCGTGCGCAGGCCGCAGCTCCACAGCGAGAACGCCAGCATCGAGCCGAACGCGACGCCGTCGCAGACGGGCACGCCGACGGATCTGCTGACCGTCGTCGCGACGTCCGCCATCCCGCCGCAGGCGAGCACGAGCGCCTCGACGCCCTGCTCGGCGACGAGGCGACGGCTCGTCTCGACGATCGCGTCGGTCGTATCCGGGTTGTGGCTGCCCTGCTCGGCGACCGGGATCTGAAGCGGCACGACCGCAGCGCAACGCGAGCGCAGGCCCTGTCGCTCGAGCGCCTCCTCGAGCGCGGGGATGCTGCGAGGCAGCGTCGTGACAACGCCGAACCGCTTGGCGACGAGCGAGGCTGCCTGATACGCGGCCTCGCCGATGCCGACCACCGGCGCCTCCATGACCTCGCGCGCAGCATCGAGCCCGGGGTCGCCGAAGCACGCGATCAGGTAGGCGTCCTGCGCCGGCATCGAGCGCATCAGCCCGACCGTCTCGGCAGCCGCGATCACGGCATCGGCATCGCTCTCGATCGAGCTCGGCCCGCGCTCGGGTGAGGCCGCGAGCACCGCGGATCCCTTGGGGAGGACGGCCAGCGCCACGTCGCGCATGGCCGCGGTGTGCACCGGATCGGTGTTTGGGTTGATCAGTCCGAGCTTGAACATCGAGCTACCTTTCGCCCGCGCGCAGGGCGTAGTCGTCGTGGCAGGAGAGGAACCGCCCCCACCCTGGGTCGGCCTTGATCTCACCGTCCGCGTAGACCGTCTCGCCGCGCACCAGCGTGCGCACGACCCGGGCACGGGCCTGGCGCCCATCGAACGGCGACCACGGGTTCTTCGAGAACTGCTGGCTCGCGGAGTCGACGACCCACTCGCCGTCGAGGTCGTAGAGGACCACGTCCGCGTCTGCTCCCGGCAGGAGCGTCCCCTTGCGGGGATACAGCCCTGTGATGCGCGCGGCGTTCGTCGACGAGAAGCGCACGAAGCGGTCGAGCGGCATGCCGCGCCGGTGGAAGGCCTCGTCGAGCACGAGCGGCACCGTCTCCTGGATCACCTGGCAGCCGAGCAGCGCGTCGAAGATGTTCTCCCAGCCGGGCTCCTTCTCGGCGCGCGTGTAGGCGGCGTGATCGGAGACGAGGCAGTCGGCCGTGCCGTCCAGCACCGCATCCCAGAGGCGCTCGACGAGCGGCCGGTCGCGCAGCGCAGGCGCGCAGACGCCGTAGGGTCCGAGCCGGACGAGGTCATCGAGATCGAGCAGCAGGTGGTGCGGGCAGACCTCCATCGAGGCCGGTCTGCCCTCGGCCTTCTCGCGGCGCACCAGATCGGCGCTGACGGGGCTCGACACGTGCACGATCTGGATGCGCACGCCGGCGTGCGCTGCGAGATAGAGCGCGCGGTGCACCGCCTCCTCCTCGACGAAGGGCGGCCGCGACTCGTGGTGTGCGAGCGCGTCGCGCCTGCCGTCCGCCTGCATCCGCGCGATGCCGGCCTGCAGCAGCGAGTCGTTCTCGGCGTGCACGAGCACGAGGCCGCCGACCGCCTTGACCTCGCGCATGCCCGCGAGGAACTCGGCGTCGGTCACATGCGGGTAGGAGGGATCCGAGATCGGCATGAACGCCTTGAATCCCGCCGCTCCCTCGCGCCACTGGCCGGCGATCTCGGGGATCGACGGCGCGGTCAGCGCGCCCCACAGGCCGAAGTCCACGACGACCTTCTGCCTCGCCATCTCGCGCTTCTCGCGGTAGAGCTGCGCCGTCGTCACTGGCGGATAGGTGAGCGGGTGCTCGAGCACGGTCGTGATCCCGCCGGCGGCCGCGGACATCGTGCCGGTCGTGAAATCCTCGCGCTCGGTGTGGCCGGGATCCTCGAAGTGGGCATGCGTGTCGATCGCACCCGGCATCACGACGAGGCCCGTGGCGTCGATCCGCTCGTCCACGCGATCGACCGCGCCGCGATCGGTGATCGCCGAGATGCGCCCGCCCTCGATCAGCAGATCGGCCTCGAACACCGCCCCATCGGTCGCGACCGTGCCGCCCGCGATCAGCGTCCTCTTCCCGTTCACGGATCTCCCTCGTCGTCGCCGCACGGCAGCAGCATCCGTTCCTGCAGCGACGTGCCGACCCCGATCGTCGCCAGGTGCTGCACCAGCGTGCGGCGGGCATCCTCCCACCGCCCGCTCAGCCAGGCGCGCAGGCCCAGGCCGTCGATCAAGCGCGCGAGCACCGCCGCCTCGACGCGGGCATCGACGTCTGCGATCACGCCGGCCGTCTGCGCGCGCAGCAGGACGCGCCCGATCTCGCGCTCCCAGACCGCATCCGTGGCGACGAGCTGCGCTGCGAAGACAGGATCGCCCCCGGCGTAGGTCCACATCTCCGACCAGAGGCGCCACTCGGCCTGGCGCCGACCGTCAGCGGGCAGCGCCGCGCGCACGAGCGTCACGAGCTGGTCCTCCGGAGACCCCGCGCGCGCGAGCCGGTCTCGCACCTCGGCGATCCAGTCATCGGACGCAGCGGCGAACGCGCCCTGGATCACGGCCTGCTTGTGGGGAAAGTAGTGGGTCAGCACGCCCGTCGTGAAGCCGCCCTCGCGCGAGACTTCGCGCATGGTCGTGACCTCGAGTCCCTTGCGGGCGATCACGCGCCGCGCGGCCTCGCAGACCTCGCGCCTGCGGCGCTCGGAACGCTCGCTGACGAGCGTCGCGGGAACGGTCATCGCAGCTGCCTGAGGGTGCCGGCGAGAACCTCGACGGCGGCGATGTCGGCCTGATCGCTCAGCTCGTCCGGGCGGTGGCTCGCGCCGCCGTTCAGGCTCCGCACGAACGGCATCCCGCGCTCGACGCCCGCGCCTGCACAGCCGGCGACGAGCTCGAACGCCCGCTGCTCGGAGGCGCCGAGGCCAGGGCGCGTGATGCGCTCCCGCCCGGGAACGCGCCCGATCCGGGCGAGCTGCCCGAGCCGCTCCAGCGTGCGCGCGGCGGCGCTATCGGCGGTCGAGGGAGCGGTGATCGGATGCCGTACGATCGCGCCATCATAATGGTTGTTATGAAAAGAGACACGGCGTGAATCTCGAGCTCGAAGGCTGTGCCGCGATCGTCGGCGGCGCCTCCTCCGGGATCGGCCGGGCGTGCGCGCTGGCCCTGGCAGGCGAGGGCTGCAACGTCACCCTGTTCGCGCGTCGACAGCAGCCGATGGACGAGGCGGTCGGCGAGATCGCGGCCCTCGGAACGGGCGCCACGGGCCTCGCGATCGCGGGCGACTCGACCGATCCCGAGGCGATCCGAGCGGTCGTCGACCGCACGCTCGCCCGCTTCGGCAGGCTCGACATCGTGGTCAACAACACCGGCGGGCCGCCCGCCGGCGGCTTCGACGACTTCGACGACGAGCAGTGGCGGGCGGCGTGGGAGCTGACGCTGATGTCCGCGCTGCGGCTGACGCGGCTGGCGCTCCCCGCGCTGCGAGAGAGCGGGCGCGGGCGCGTCGTCAACATCACGTCCTCGACGGTCAAGGAGCCGGACCCGTCGCTGCTCCTCTCGAACACCTACCGCCCGGGAGTGATCGGCTGGGCCAAGACGCTCTCACAGCACGAGGGTCCGAACGGCATCACGGTCAACTCGATCGCTCCAGGGTTCATCGACACGGAGCGGATGAAGCACCTCTACGCCGGTGGGGGCGATCCCGCAGGCGCGCGGCGAGAGGACGAGGCGACGATCCCGGCGCGACGGTTCGGCCGGCCCGAGGAGATCGGCGACGTGGTCGCGTTTCTCTGCTCGGCACGCGCCGCGTACATCACGGGCACGACCCTGCTCGTGGACGGCGGGCTCGCACGGGGCTTGCTCAGCTGAGCCGCTCGCGCAGGACGAGCGTGCCCGCGTGCGGCCGCAGGCAGTGCGTGCTGCTCATCGCCTGGTGATAGCCGCCGACGTCGACCAGCGCGACGATGTCTCCCTCGCGGACCTCGGGCATCGGATGCCCCTCCGCGAACAGGTCGTCGCCTTCGTTGATGTGGCCGGCGACGGTGGCGGGGCCGAGCGCCGGGTCGTCGACCGCGCGGCAGAGGACGATGTCGCTCGACACCCCGTACACCATCCGGTCGGGCATCACGTTCCAGCCGGCATCGAGGCCGATGAAACGGGTGCCGAGCCGATCCTCGACCGTGACCACCTCGCAGAGCAGGATCGCGGAATCCTTGACGAGGAAGTCGCCCGGCTCGCACGCCACGGTGACCGCGAGCGGCCCGAGGCAGCGGGCGAGCACCGCCGCATACGCGGCGAGGTCGAGAGGGAGCTCGCCCGGCGCCTGGGGCACGCCGAGCCCGCCGCCGGTGTTGACCTCGCGGATGGGACAGCCGCGTTCGATCAGCCGGCGGGCGATCTCGGCCGCCTTGGAGACGGCGACCTCGAAGCCGGCGAGCCCGTCGTCGAGGAAGCCGTCTCCGACGTGGATGTGCACCGTGTCGATCGTCAGCCGGTGCTCGCTCGCGATCGCGAGCGCCTCGTCCAGGTTCTCCTCGTAGATGCCGAACTTCGTCGGGCGATCGCCGCTGTAGATCGTCTCCGCCGCTCCCCGGTACGAGCCCCCGGCCCGCGGGTTGACGCGGATCCCGACCGCAGTGCCGGGCGCAGAACGCCCGTAGCGGCGAAGCTGGCTCAGCAGGTCCACGTTGACGTGCACGCCGCTCGGCAGCAGCACGCGCAGGTCGCGGTCCGAGAGGTTCGTGCCCGTGAAGCTGATCTGCGACGGCGCGAATCCGGACTGGAGCGCGAGCGACACCTCACCCGGCGAGCTCGCGTCGATGCCGACGGCGAGCTCGCGCAGCAGATCGACCACCTCGCCGACGCGGTTGGCCTTGAGCGCGAAGCGCACCTGGTGGGAGACGCCCGCGCCGTCGAGCGCCGCGCGCAGACGCTGCACGTTGTCGGCCACCCGCGAGAGGTCGTAGACGTAGAGCGGCGTCTCCCGCTCCCGCGCGAGCGCCTCGGCGTCGCGACCCGCGATCCACAGGCGGCCATCCTCGATGCCGAGGCCATCGCGCAGCCAGAACTGCGCGCTCAGGACGCCATCCAGCCACCGTCGACCAGCAGGTTCGTGCCGCTCACGTAGCTCGCCGCCGAGGCGAGAAACGAGACGGCAGCGGCGACGTCCTCGGGCCGGCCGAGCCGCGCGAACGGCGTGCGGGAGCGCACGTACGCGAGACCGGCCTCATCGGCGCTCAGATCGCCCGCCGTTCCGGTGACGATCTTGCCCGGCGCCACCGCGTTGCAGAGGATGCCCTCGCGTCCGTAGTCGACGGCGATCTGCCGCGTCATCTGCACGAGGCCGCCCTTGCCGACGCTGTAGGCGAAATGCCCCGGGCACCCGATCATGCCGTGCTGCGAGGTGATGTTGACGATCCGGCCGCGCGCGTCGCCGTCGAGCGGCTGGCGGAGCATCTGCGCCACCGCCTCGCGGCAGAGGACGAAGGGCGCTCGGAGGTTGACCGCCATCATCGCGTCCCAATCGGCCTCGGTCGTCTCCAAGAGCGGCTTGGAGTGCGCGCCGGCGAGCACGGCGTTGTTGACGAGCAGGTCGAGCGACCCCGTCCGCGTGACGGCCGCCTCGACGAGGCGCCGGCAGTCCGCGGGCTCGGAGACGTCGGTCGGGAGAAAGACCACGCTGCCACCCTCGGCGCGGATCACGTCCTCGGTCGCGGTGCCTCCGGCGATCGGATCTCGCCGGAGATCGGCAAGCAGCACGTCGAAGCCGTCGGCGGCGAGGCGGATCGACACCGCTCGCCCGATGCCCGAGGCCGCGCCCGTGACGACGGCGCTTCGCAGATTCATCCGGGCTCCTTTCGCCGACGAGCGAGATTCACCTGTTAGAACGTCGTAGTCAGTACCCTGCCATCAGCCTGTCTGCGTGCGAGCCGGTCTGACGCACGGTCGACGGCGCTGCCGAGACCCGAAGCCCGGAGGACCTGTCGTGGAAGGAACGTTGCTCGTCGCCGGACTGGGCTTTCCCGAGGGTCCCGTGGTCATGCCGGATGGCGCGATCGTCCTCTGCGACGGGAACCTGGGACGGCTCCTGCGCTGGCAGGACGGCGCGATCAGCACCTTCGCGGAGACCGGCGGCTCACCGTGGGGAGCGGCGCTCGGCACCGATGGCGCGATCTACGTGACGCAGGGCGGCAACGTCCCCGGCAGCGGCGACACGAGCGCGATCCCGGGAATCCAGCGGGTGCGTGCGGACGGCACCGTCGAGCTGCTCGCGGCGAGCATCGCGGGGCGCGAGCTCGCCGGCCCGAACGATCTCGCGTTCGGGCCCGACGGCCGGCTCTGGTTCACCGACTCGGGTACCGAGCAGGACGACCGCTACGAGGTACGGTCGCCGGGCCGCCTGTTCGCGATTGACGCGTCTCTCGACGGCGAGTTCCTGATCGAGCGCCCGGACGTCTATCCGAACGGGATCGCATTCGACGCCTCACACCGGCTCTACTGGACCGAGTCGGCTGCCCATCGCGTGTGCCGCCTCGAGGATGGCGAGGCCACGGTCTTCTGCCAGCTGTCGGACGGGCACGTTCCCGACGGCATGGCCTTCGCGGCCGACGGGCGGCTGTTCGTGTGCACGACGATCTCGGGCGGCGTGACGGTGGTCTCCCCCGACGGCGACGTCCTCGAAGAGATCGCGCTCGGCGAGCACGCGACCAACTGCAGCTTCGACGGGCCGACGCTCTATGTCACGGCCACGAAAGTCGCGGAGATCCACGCCGAGCAGCGCACCGGGACGTTCTGGAGCGTCGAGACCGACGCGGCCGGCCCGCTCCCGCTGCTAGGGGGCGCGCTCTAGATCGTTGTCCGTCAAATTGCGTGTTGGTTCGGGGGTGGCGGTCGCTCTCGGACGTGATCTTCTTGCGTAGGGAACGCTTGAGGCCTTTTCAATCCCGCACAACACGGCCGTGACGAATCCCACGCCGCGAACCAGCACCCCAAATGACGGACAAAGATCAATCTTAGCGGCGG
>JANLRV010000197.1:0-40962 GCA_031361905.1 Actinomycetes bacterium | reverse complement strand
CGGCGGCACGGGCGTGATCAACGTGCGCAACTCGCTGCTGCAGGCGGCCGTCGAGTCGTTCCGGCCGTCGGTGATCCTGGTCGACAAGCACCCTCTCGGGGCACGTGGGGAGCTCGCCCCGGCGATCGCTACGATCCGCGCAGCCGGCGGTCGCACGGTGCTCGGATTCCGCGACATCCTCGATGATCCGGCGCACGTCCGGGCAGAGTGGCAGCAGGGTGCGATCCCCGCCGCCATCGCGGAGCACTACGACCGCGTTCTGGTCTACGGCCACCCCGCCGTGGTCGACCCGGCGGTCGAGTACGGCCTGCCGCCGGAGGTGGCCGCCCGGACGCGATTCACGGGCTACGTCTGCAATCCGCCGCCGATCGACCGCATGACGCGTGACGTCTTCCCTCTGATCTCGAGGCCGGACGGCCGCCCGACCGTGCTGGCCACCGCGGGCGGGGGTGAGGACGGGTTCGCGATCCTCGAGGCGTTCATGGCCGCGGCGGCGGGCGCCGGGTGGCGCGCGATCGTCGTCGCCGGCTCGCAGAGCTCGCCCGAGAAGCGCCAGGAGCTGCGCGAGTCGGCCGAACGGGCTGGCGTCACCTACCACACGTTCGTTCGCGGGCTCGACGCCTGGTTCGACGTGGTCGACTGCCTGGTCTGCATGGGCGGTTACAACACGATCGCCGAGGCGCTCTCGCGCGGAACGCCGACCGTCTGCGTCCCGCGCGTCGTGCCGCGCACCGAGCAGCTGATCCGCGCCGAGGCGTTCACGAGGCTGGGACTGATGCACTACGTCCACCCGGACCGGCTGACGGGAGAGAGCCTGAGGCACGAGGTCGAGGCCGCGCTCGGGGACTCGCGCGCCGATCTGCGGGCGCGGGCGCGCGCCACGCTCGGCTTCGAGGGCGCCGAGCGCGCCGCGGACAACCTGCTCGAGCTCGCCACGCCCGACCAGATCCGCCCTCCGGCGGTGAGCATGCGATGACGGCGAACGGGCGCCACCTCGCCTACGTCCTCAAGCGCTTCCCCCGCATCTCGGAGACGTTCGTCGCAGCGGAGCTGATCGAGCTCGAGCGCCAGGGCGAGCAGGTCACGGTCTACGCGGTCTCGCGACCGGTCGAGGCGTTCAGCCACGGCTTCCTCGACGAGCTGAGCGCGGACGTGATCTACCTGCCCCACCGCCCGCTGCGCCAGCCAGTCCGCGTCTCGCGCGCGCTCGCGCGCCAGGCGTCGCGGCGCCCCGGGCCGTGGCTGCGGGCGGCGCGCGAGGGGATGCGGCGGCCGAGCCTCGGCGCCTGGAGGAGCGTGCTGCAGGCGACGGTGCTGCGCGACGAGATGGACCGCGCCGGGATCGACCACGCGCACGCCCACTTCGCGACGTCGGCAGCCGACATCGCGAGCCTGGTGCGGCGGATGGACGGGCCGAGCTACAGCGTGACCGCGCATGCCAAGGACATCTGGCACGAGCAGGTCCGGCCCGACGACCTGCGGCGCAAGCTCGGCGGCGCGCTGTTCGTGGCGACGGTCAGCGAGGAGAACGGCCGCTACCTCTCGTCGGTCCTCGACGGCAAGGTGCGCGTGCAGGTCGTCCCCAACTCCGTCGACCTGCGCCGGCTGAGCGAGCCGAGCGAGCGCGCGCCCGAGCCCGGTCTCGTCGTCTCGGTCGCGCGCCTCGTCGAGAAGAAGGGCCTCGACGACCTGATCGCGGCGTGCGGTCTGCTGAAGGCCCGCGGCGTGGCGGTGCGGCTCGAGATCGCCGGAGATGGGCCTCTCCGGCCGGCGCTCGAGGCCGCCGCGAGGGACGCCGGCATCGACGACCCGCTGCGCGGGGCGCTGCCGCACGAGGAGGTTCGCGAGCTGTTCCGACGCGCGAGCGCATTCTGCCTGCCCTGCGTCGTCGCCGCGAGCGGAGATCGCGACGGCCTGCCGACCTCGGTGCTCGAGGCGATGGCGCTCGGCGTGCCGGTCGTGACCACCGACGTCAACGGGCTGACGGAGACCGTGATCGACGGGCGCACCGGCCTCGTCGTGCCGGAACGCGACCCGGCCGGGCTCGCCGATGCGCTCGAGCGCGTGCTCGGCGACCCGGAGCTGGCGTCGCGACTCTCGCGCGACGCCCGCGCGCACGTCGCGCAGGGCTTCTCCCTCGAGCGGAGCGTGGGCATTCTGCGGTCGCTCTTCCCGGCCAGGGGCTGAGCCGTGCGCATCGCGTGTCTCTCGACCGATCCGGGGATCGCCTGGGGTGGGGCGAAAGGCGCCTCGGTGCACCTCGCCGAGATCGTCGGCGCGCTCGCCGCCGAGGGCGTCGAGGTGCTGGTCCTGGCGAGCGCGATCGCGCCGGAGTCGCCGCCCAGCGGGCCGAACGTCACGCTCGAGGCGCTACCCGGCGAGCGCAAGCGCGCGTCGGTCGACGAGCGGGTCGACGGCGACGGCGCGCTCGCCGAATGGCTGGTCGGCCGTCTCGGCGCATTCGCCGCCGACGCCGTCTACGAGCGGATCGCGCTCCACTCCTCGGCGGGCACGACGGCGGCACGCGTGCTCGGCATCCCCCACATCGTCGAGCTCAACGCGCCGCTCCCCGAGGAGGCGGCGCGCTACCGCCGGCTGGAGCGGCCCGCCGACGCCGAGCGCCTGGAACGCGCGACATTGGCGGGCGCCGATGTCGTGCTGCCCGTGTCCAGCCCGCTCGCGGAGTATGCGCGTGAACGCGGTGCCCGGCGCGTCGAGGTGACGCCGAACGCGGCCGTGCCGGAGCGGTTCGCGGGATTCCCGCCGCGTCACCCGGCCGCGCGCCCCTTGGCGGTGTTCTGCGGCGCGCTGCGCCCGTGGCACGGGGTCGAGACGATCGCGGAAGCCTGGAGCCTGCTGGGCGAGTCCGCGCCGCCGCTGCGGGTGATCGGCGACGGCCCCGGCCGCGACGCGATGGCCGCCGCGGGTGCCGAGATGGTCGGCGCCGTGCCGCACGAGGACGTGCCGGCGCTGCTCGCCGACGCCGAGATCGGCCTCGCGCCCTACTCGCGCGACGCACCCGCGTACTTCTCGCCGCTGAAGCTGTTCGACTACCTCGCGGCGGGTCTCGCCGTCGTCGCGGCCGACATCCCCGGTGTCCGGGACGTGACGGGGGAGACCGGCGCGGTGCTGATCCCGCCGGGTGACGCACGCGCGCTGGCGGCGGTGGTCGGCAGGCTCGGCCGTGACGGCGAGGAGCGTCTTCGGCTCGGCCAGGCCGCCCGCCTGCTGGCCGCCGAGCACACCTGGCAGCGGCGCGGACAGCGCATCATCGAGGTCGTCGGCGAGCTCCGCCGGCCGGCCGTCGCGACATGAGCGAGAGCGAGAAGGCGCCTCGCAAGAAGCGGGGAAGACGAGGCGCGAGCGGCGTCACGCCGAGCACGCTCGCGGTGCTGCGGCCGTACGTGCGCCAGCAGCGGCTGCCGCTCAGCGTGGCGGCGCTCGCGACGTTCGTGATCGCCGGCGCCGACGTGGCCGCGCCGCTCCCGCTCGGCTACGTGCTGAACAACCTCAAGCACGGCGGGTTGGACACCTCGACGGCGGTCTGGGCCGCGATCGCGTTCTCGGGGATCATGGCCGCCGAGGCGATCGCGACCTACCAGTCGGACGTGCGGCTCGAGCTTGCCGGCGAGCGGATCATCCACGAGCTTCGTCTCGCGATCTACTCGCAGCTTCAGCGGCTCTCGCTGGCCTTCCACGCGCGGCTCAAGACGGGCGACCTCGTGACTCGCGTGACCGGCGACGTCAATGCGATCGGCGACATCTTCGCGGACTCGATCGGAACGCTCGTCTCGGCCTCGCTCATCTTCCTGCTGATGCTCGGGGCCAGCCTCTACATCGATCCGGTGCTGGCGATCTGCGCCTTCGCCGTCAGCCCGGTGCTGGTGCTGCTGAGCTTCTGGTTCCGCACGCGCGCCCGTCAGTCCTCGAGGCAGATGCGCAGCCGCGAGGGCGAGATCGCGTCGATCAGCGGCGAGGTGCTGGGTGCGATCCGCGAGGTCCAGGCGTTCGGATCGGAGGAATACGAACGCGCGCGGCTCGAGGCCAAGAGCGCGGAGCGCTGGCACGCGGGCATCCGCGCCTCGCGGCTCGAGGGCCGCTTCGCCGCTCTGACCGACTTCACGGGCTCGATCGGGGTCGCGCTCGTGCTCGCCGTCGGCGCGATCCGGGTGCACTCCGGCGACCTCAAGATCGGCTACCTGACAGTGATGGTCGCGTACGCGGGCAAGGTCTACCGTCCGCTCAGCGCGATCGCCAGACAGGCCAGCAAGATCTCGAAGTCGCTCGCCCGCGCCGACCGCGTGGCCGAGATCCTCGCCGCCGACGAGGTGCTCGCCGACCCGCCCCACGGCTACGACGGCGGCCGGGCGACCGGCGAGGTCCAGCTCGACCGGGTCGTCTTCGGCTACGACCCCGAGAAGCCGAACGTCCGCGATCTCTCGCTGCTGATCCCGGCTGGACAGCACGTCGCGGTGATCGGGCGCTCGGGCGCGGGCAAGTCGACGCTGGCGGCGCTGATCGCGCGCTTCTACGACCCGCTCGACGGCGCGGTGCTGATCGACGGTCGCGACATCCGCGAGTGCCGGCTGCGCTGGGTGCGCAGCCAGGTCGGGCTCGTCCTGCAGGAGAGCGTGCTCTTCTCGGGGACGATCGCCGACAACATCGCCTACGGCATCGACGCGACGCGCGAGCAGATCGTGCAGGCGGCGATGGCCGCCGCCGCGCACGACTTCATCGAGAAATTGCCCGGCGGCTACGAGACGATGCTGGGACAGCGTGGCGCGGGGGTCTCCGGCGGGCAGAGGCAGCGGATCGCGATCGCGCGCACGATCCTGCGCAATCCGTCTATCCTCGTCCTGGACGAGCCGACCACAGGCCTCGACGCGGAGAGCGAGGCCGCCGTCATGGAGGGTCTCGAAGTGCTCATGCGCGGCCGCACGACGATCATGATCACGCACTCGCCCGCCCTCGCGCGAACGGCGGACAGGGTGGTGGAGATCGAAGCCGGGCGCATCGCGCGGCAGGGCACGCCGCAGGAGCTCGCCGCGGATCTCCACGGCCTCCGGGCGGGGCGTGCCGCGGACACCGGCGCAGCGCCGGGCCGCCTCGCTCCCCCGCCTGACGTCGCTCTCCCGCAGATGAGCGTGCTGCTCGACCCGGCAGCGATGGCAGGTGTCCTGCAGCGCGAGCTGGGAGAGGGCGCGCCGACGCCGGAGGTCGCAGTCCGCTACCTGCGCTACAAGCCGCGCAAGAGCCTCGTCGTCCACTACGACGTCACGACGGCGGATGGGCTGTTCGATGCGGTCGCCATCATCGCGGCTCGCCGCGATCTGTCTTCGTGGGCCCGCGAACCGGCGTACCGCCGCCTCGCCAAGATGGTGAATGGGCGTGTGCCCGCGCTCCGGCCGATGAGCTACGAGCCCCAGCTGGAGGCCCTGATCCAGTGGCTGCCGCTGGACATCAGCATGCCTGCGCTGGCCGAGGATCCCGATCAGCTTCGACTGCGGCTGCAGAGCGCGGGCGTCGAGATCGCCGCCTCGGGCGGGCGCCTGAGGCTGCTCGCCTACAAGCCGCGGCGCCGGGCGGTGCTGGAGCTTGACGAGCACGTCGTCAAGATCTACGCCGGCGAGGCGGAGTTTGCGGGCGCCGTCACCGGGCTCGAGAGCTCCGTCCGCATCCCGGGCGTGACCGTTCCCCGGCGCGAGGCCGTCCTGCCGGCGCTGCAGCTGACGTGCCAGGAGCTGTTGCGCGGCCAGCCCCCGCGCGATGGCACGAGGTGCTCGGAGGCGGCGGGCGGGGTGCTCGCGCTGCTCCACCGAGCGCGGACCGGGGGTCTCGGCTCGTTCACGCACGTCGACCAGCTGAAGGCGGCCGCCGGGTCGATCGGCAGCGTCGTGGCGGTCGTACCCGAGCTCGAAGATCGGTTGCGGGTGCTTCTGCGCACGCTCGAGCAGACGCTCCCCGACGCTTCTTCGCTCGTCCCCGCCCACGGCGACTACCACGCGAGGCAGCTGATCGAGACCGGCAGCGAGCTCGCCGTGATCGACTTCGACGAGATGTGCGCCGCGGCCCCGGCGCTCGACATCGCGAGCTTCGCCGCACACGCGGTCAACGGGGGCGAGGGCGACCTCACGGTGGCGGCGGCCGCGGTCGAGGGGCTCGTGCAGGGCTACGGCGTGCGCCCGAACGCGCTCTCCTGGTATCTCTGCACCTCGATCCTCCGCCGCGCCCCGTTCCCGTTCCGTCTGATGGAGCCGAGCTGGGCCCTGCGCATCGAGCGCATGGTCGTCGATGCCGAGGAGGCGCTGCACCTGTGACCGATCACCGGCATGCGCCGTGAGCGTGACGCGACCCCAGATTCCCGTGGACCCGGCGCTCGGGGCGATGCCGCAGATGCTCGATGTCGACGCGATCGCGCCGGTGCTCGAGCGATCGCTCGGCGGAGGCCGGTCGCTCGACTCGCTCGCCGTCCGCTACCTGCGCTACAAGCAGGGGCGCAGCCTGCTCGTTCGCTACGAGGCCTTGGTCGACGGACGAGCCTTCGGCGTGGTCGCGCTGACGGAGCCGGAAGCGGCGCTCGCACGCCAGGCCGCGAAGCCGGCGAACCTCGAGCTCGCCGCGCGGGCGACCGACCGCACCCCGGCGAGGCGCCCGCTCGCGTACGAGCGCGAGCCGGGCATCCTCGTCCAGTGGACGCCGGTGGATCTCAAGCTGCCCACGATGGCGGAACCGCCCGAACGGCTGCGCGAGGTGCTCGAGCAGGCCGGCGTTGCCACGCGCACGCGCGGAGAGCTGCCGGAGCTCGTGCACTTCAAGCCCCACCGGCGGGCGGTGCTCCGCTTCGGCGAGCACTTCGTGAAGATCTACGCGGATGATCGAGCGTACGAGCGTGCCGTCGCGGGCATGCTCGCGGCCTCGAGGCTGCCGATGCGCAGCGCGACCTGCGAGGCCGCGATCCCCGCCCTGCGGCTCACCGCGCAGTCGTTCGTCGAGGGCGACCCGCCGGTCGGCCCGATCGAGGCGGCGCCTGTCGCGGGCCGGTTCCTGGCGATGCTGCACGGCACCCCGAACGACACGGTGCGCGTGACCCCCCCGTCGCACCGCCTGGAGTCGGCGACTGCGGCGGCCCGGCTGCTGGCCTCGATCGACGCTCGCCTCGAGCCGCAGCTCGAGGCGTTGCTCGCACGCCTCGCCGAGACCATGCCGGAGCAACCGCTCGTGCTCTCGCACGGCGACTTCCACGCCCGCCAGATGCTCGTGCGCGAGGACGACTACGGCGTGATCGACTTCGACGCCAGCTGCCTCGCGCCGGCGGCGCTCGACATGGCGACCTACATCTCCTCGCTCGTGCGCGGGCTCGACGGCCTGCCTGCGGGCATGGCGGCGCTCGACCTGCTCGTGGATGCGTACGGCTCGCGCCCGCCCGGCGTCTCGTGGTACCTCGCCTGCGTCCTCCTGCGGCGTGCCTCGATCCCGTTCAGGGTGTTCCGCGACGGCTGGCCGGAGCAGGTCGAGGAGCGGGTGCGGTGCGCGCAGGCGGCACTCGAGTGGTGACGTGAGCGGGCCGGCGGCCGTCCGCTCGAGCGTCGCGATGCCTGAGGATGCCCGTCTGCCTCAGGTGGCGGCGCTGCTCGACGCCGAGCAGATGGCATCGGCGCTCGGCCGCGCGCTCGGACGGCGCGGGCCGCTTCCGCACCCGTCGATCCGCTACGTGCGCTACCGCCCGGGCAAGAACGTCTGCGTTCACTACGTCGCGGACGTCGACGGCCAGGAGCAGCACGTCGTCAGCATGGCCTCGTCGAAGCACGATCTGGCGACGGCCGCCGTCGACCCCGCCTACCGGGAGCTTCTCGCGCTCGTCGCGCCGCGGACGCCGGCACCCCGGCCGCTGCTCTACGACCCGGCGCTCTCCGCGCTGATCCAGTGGCTCCCGTTCGACCTCGACATGCCGGTGCTCGCCGAGCCGGCAGCGGCCGTGGCGACCCGCCTCCAGGCTGCGGGCGTCGAGATCGATCCCGAGCGCGCAGAGCTGACGCTCTTGCAGTACCGGCCCAGGCGCCGCGCCGCGCTCGGCTTCGGCGACCACGTGCTGAAGGTCTACCGCTACGAGCGCGACTACCGGGACGGCGTCGCCGGGCTCGAGCTCGCTCGGAGGCTGGGAGCCCTGCGAACGGCCTGCGGCGAGGCGGTCCTCGACGACTGCAGGCTGACGGTGCAGGAGCGCTTGCCGGGGACGCCGCCGTCTCGGCGTGCCGAGCTCGCTCGCGAGGCCGGCCAGGTTCTCCGCGCCCTGCACGGGCACTCGAGCGAGGGCCTCCACCCGCTGCTGCCGGCCGAGCGGCTGAGCGCCGCCGCGACGGCGGTCGATCTCGTGTCCGTGCTCGCGCCACGGCTCGAGGGACGTGCGCGCGCCCTCCTCGCCGAGCTGGAGCGCTGCGCACCCGACGTCGGCGCGGACCTCGTGACCTCGCACGGCGACTTCCACGGCGGTCAGCTGCTCGAGCTCGAGGGCGGCCCGGCGCTGATCGATCTCGATCTCGTCGGCGCGGGTCCGGCGGCGCTCGACCTCGCGAACTACGCCGGGCACATGGTGCCCAAGGAGGCCCCCGACATCTCCGCTGCTCTGGCCGCGCTCGAAGCGCTCGTCGACGGCTATGGGAGCCGGCCTCCCTGGCTCGACTGGTATCTCTCCGTCTCGATCCTGCGCCGCGCGCGCGTCCCGTTCCGCAACTTCGAGGCCGACTGGCCCGAGCAGATGGGCGTGATGGTGACGGCGGCAGAGGCCGCGCTTCAGCGGTGATCGAGCGGGCCGCGCTCTGCGCGCTGCTCGAGCCGGCGCTCGGCGCCCCGGTCGAGCTCGACGTGCTCAAGGACAAGCCCGGGCGTCGCATCACGATGCGCGCGAGAGGACGGCGCGCGCGCGCGATCGTCAAGATCTACGCCTCGCAGCGCGCACCGACCGTCGCCGGACGCGTGCGGGGACTGGCGGGCGGCCCACCCGAGCCGGTCGTTCCGGAGGTGCTGATGCTCGACGAGGCGTTGCACCTGGTCGTGCTGTCGGAGGTTCCGGGCACTCCGCTCAGCGGGGCGTTCACGGCTCGAGACGCCTCGGCGTGCGCGCGGGCCGGACGCGCGCTCGGCGCCTGGCACCGGGCCTGGGAAGGCACTCTCGCAGGCGATCACCGACCGCACACCCCCGCCCACGAGCTCGAGATCCTGAGGCAGAGGATCGACAGCACGCCCGAGCCTCTCGCAACCCTGGCGCGGGCACGTCTCGCCGAGCTCCCCGCTCTGCTCTGGGGCTCTCCGACCGTGATCCACCGCGATCTCTACGAGGAGCAGATCATGCTCGGAGAGCGGATCGGGCTGATCGACCTCGACGACTCCGCGCTCGGCCCGCCCGAGCTCGACCTCGGCAATCTCCTCGCTCACCTGCTGCTGCTCGAGCGGCGGTCCGGCGTCGATCTGGCCGCGATGACCGAGACGTTCCTGCGGGCGTACGGCGAGGCCGGCCCGCCCCTGGACGACGCGCTGCTCGGGCACTGCCGTGAGCTCAGCCTGCTGCGCCTCGCGTGCATTCACGCGGACCCGTCGCTCGTCCCGGCCGCCGGCGAGGGTGACGCTGCGAAGGACGCCCCCGCCTGATCCGGCCCTCACAGCTCGTCGAGCGCACGCTCGGCCGTCTCGAGCCGTTGCTCCATCTCCTCGGGCCAACGCGCATGGAATGCTGCGAACGGCGCGCGCGCCCGGCGCAGCAGCAACGTCGAGAGGTACCAGGCGACGCCGCCGGGACGACTGCCGTAGCCGCCGCAGAGCGTCGCCATCGTGGCTCCCGCATGTGCGAGTCTGTCAGGGCCGTCCGCGACCGATGCGACGTAGCTCGCCAGATCGCGAGCCGCCGGCGCGAGGCACGCCCCGTCGAAGTCGATCACGGCCAGCCCCGAGTCCGTCTCGAGCAGCTGGCTCACGTGGAAGCCGCCGTGCGAGGTGACGAGCGCCTCCTCGGGAGCCGAGTCCTCGAGCCGGCGGATGAGGCGCTGGGTGCGCTCGGCGAGCTCGGGCGCGATCGATGAGATCAGGTCGGCCGAGTCGCGCGTGCGCTCCAGCCGATCGGCCGGGGTCTCGACCGGCAGGCCGTCCACGCGCCCTGCGTGGAGCTCGGCGAGCAGCGCGCCCGCGGAGGCGGCCGCGGCTTCGGCACTCTCCGGACGCCGCCCCGGCAGCAACGACTGGACGGCCATCCGCAGCTCGGGAAGCGACGCCTCGCACGCGGCCGTGCGCACGGGCAGCTCTGCCGCCGCGCGCAGGGCAGCGAGCGCGTTCGAGAGCGCGCGCTCGTTGCGGTAGACCTTGGCGATGTACCGCTCGCTGCTCAGGACCGCCCGATGCGCGTGATTGTGCTTGATCAGCAGCGGGACGTCGCCAGCCGAAGCGAAGCGGAGTCCGGCGTGCTCCATCTGCATGCGCAGGTCCTCGGGCGTGCAGACGAGCGCAGGAAGCGCAAGGTCGAACGGCGGCCACTCGAAGAGGGCGCTTAGGCCGTCGTCGTAGGCGAGCGGCCGCCGTGCCGGCGAGCGTCGCGTCAGGGCGACTTCGGCGAGTGCGACGCTCTCTCGACGCGCGACCCGCGCGGCAAGGCTCCGATCGGCGGAGGCCTGCGCGACGAGGACGAACGTCTCGGGCCCGCAGGTCACCTCGTAACCAACCAGCACGCGTTTGCGTGGGCGGTAGCGGATGTACGTGACGCGGATGCCCGCGATGCCTCGATCATCGGCCAGCATCGGGGCGATCGCCTGCCGGACCGCGTCGACGTCGAGCAGCCGTGCGAGCTGCGGGAGCGCGTCGTCTGCAGGGATCCTGATCGCGGTCGCCTCGCGCATGACGTCGCAACCGTACGCATTCCTCTCTCGTCTTGCGGGCGTGCGATGTGATCGAATCGCCCCTGTCCGACGACCGTGGGCGCGGATGTGACAAGATCGGCGCGCGAATTCGGAGGATCGAGTGACGGACAACACGCGGATCGGGGCGACGGTGGCTGGGTACCGTATCCAGTCGCTGCTCGGGCGCGGCGGGATGAGCATCGTCTACCTCGCCGAGCACGTCCAGCTCGGGCGGATCGTCGCGCTCAAGCTGCTCGCTCCCGCGCTCTGCCTCGATCCGGACTTCCGCGAGCGGTTCGCCTACGAGTCCCGCCGGGCGTCGGAGGTGGAACATCCCAACGTCGTGCCGATCTTCGACGCCGGTGAGGCCGAGGGCCAGCTCTTCATCGCGATGCGCTACATCGAGGGCTGCGACCTCAAGACGCTGATCCGGCGCGAGGGCTCGCTCGGCATCGGTCGCACGCTCTTCATCCTCGAGCAGGCCGGAGACGCGCTCGATGCGGCGCACGACCAGGGCCTGATCCATCGCGACGTCAAGCCCGCGAACATCCTCGTCTCCGAGCCGTCCGATCGGGTCTACCTGACGGACTTCGGCATCGTCAAGCACACCGCGTCGCAAGGGCTCACCAAGACCGGGTTCCTCCTCGGCACGATCGACTACGCCGCGCCCGAGCAGATCGAAGGGCTTCCGGTCGACGCGCGCACGGACGTGTACGCGCTCGGCTGCGTGCTTTACGAGTGCCTCGCCGGCCAGGCGCCGTTCGAGCGCGATTCGGAGCTCGCCGTGATGCACGCGCACCTCGTGCAAGCTCCGCCGGCCCTCTCGAAGGTGCACCCAGAGCTGCCCAGAGGCCTCGACGCCGTGATCGCCAAGGCGATGGCGAAGGCAAAGGACGATCGCTACGAGACCTGCGCCGAGCTGATCGCCGCTGCGCGGCTGGCGGCGCTCGAGCGGCGGCCGACGAGCGCCGCGGCAGTGGCCGAGGCGGTGCCGCCGCCTGCAGACGCGAGCGAGCCGGTGGCCGTCGCCGCGGCGGGAGCGGCGCTCGCAGGCGCGCCCTCGCCGCCAGCCGAGCCGGCGGCGGCTCCCGAGACCAGCTCGGCTCCCACGATGCCCCCCGCTGCGGCGGTCGCGGCTCCGGCAGGCCGGCGGTCGGGCCCATCGCTGCCCGTGATCGCCGGCGTGATGGTCGTGGCAGCCATCCTCAGCGGCCTCGCGACCTACCTCTTCACGCGCGGCTCCGGGACCCCGCACGCCGCCACGACGGGTGCGTCGACGACTCCCTCGACTGCTCCCGGAACCGCGAGCCAGGGCGCTGAAACGACCGCCTCCACCGCCTCCGGCAGCACGAGCGGTAGCACTGCGACGACCGCTTCCACCGCTTCCGGAACGACGGGCCAGGGCACCGCGACGACGCCGGCACTGGGCGGTCAGGCCCAGATCCTGCAGGCGATGATCAAGGATCCGGCGATCGCGAAGACCTGCAAGAAGGCTCGCTTCCCGGGCGGTCTCGCGACGCTTCTCTGCACCGCGAAGACGGCGGGCGGGGCGACGATCCAGCTCCACGTCGATCACTTCGGCACCCTGCAGGTCCTCAAGCATGCGTACAGCAACGATGCGCTCAGCGGGTTCACGGCCGCAGGCGGCGCCGCGGACAGCGGCGCGTGCAGCTCCGCGACCTGGCTCGGAGAAGGTCCCTGGGGCGGCTCCAGGGGACGACGCGCGTGCTTCCTCGGCACCGCGAGCACCGAGGGCTGCACGGGGCTCGGCCGCGCCCGCTGCGCGATGATCTACTGGTACGATCAACCCTCGCGCGTGTTCGTCCGAGCCGTGCTGCCGGGAACCGACACGGCTGCGCTGGCGGACTGGTGGACCACCAAAGCCAAGGGATTCGGGGCCTGAGCACGCGGGATCTCTCGTGGCGGCGCTGCCGCGACGGTCAGGAGCGCGTCAGGTCGCCGGCGTCAGGATGCCGCCATGGCGATGCTGTATCTCGTCCGGCACGGCGAGACCGACTGGAATCGGGAGCAGCGCTGGCAGGGTCATCACGACCGGCCGCTCTCGCCCAGCGGCCGCGCGCAGGCGACGGCGGTCGCGAGGAGGCTCGCCGGCGAGCGGATCGCCCAGGTCCACACGTCCGACCTCGCGCGCGCTCGGCAGACCGCGGAGATCGTCGCCGGTGCCTGCGGCGTCGACTCGATCGCCGATCGGGCGCTGCGAGAGGTCGACGTCGGCAGCTGGGCCGGGCTGACCCGAGCCGAGGTGAAGGAGCGGTTCCCCGAGGGCTATCGGCGTCGGCGAGAGGGAGGGAAGGGCTGGGATGGCGGCGAGACCTACGCCGAGATGGGCGAGCGGGTCGTCGCCTACGTGGAGCGGCTGGCCGCGGGAGTCGCGGCGTCGACGCGCGTCGCGATCGTGTGCCACAGCGGCGTCGTGCGCATGCTCGTCGTGAGATCTCTCGGCCTCGCAGCGGCCGACCGGCGCCGGATCAGCGGCAACGAGCACGGAGCGCTGAGCATCCTCCGGGTGCGCAAGGGCGAGTGGTCTCTCCGGGCCTACAACGACTGCGGTCACCTGCTCGATCTCGACGAGTGCGACGACGACCCTACCCGTGCGACAGCCAGCGCTCCGCATCCAGCGCCGCCATGCACCCCGAGCCCGCCGCCGTGATCGCCTGCCGGTACGTGAAGTCGTAGACGTCGCCCGCGGCGAAGATGCCCTCGACGCTCGTCCGGGTCGAGCCCGGCTCGACCTTCAGGTAGCGGTTCGCGTGCAGGTCGAGCGTGCCGTCGAACAGCTCGGTGTTGGGCTCGTGGCCGATCGCGACGAAGAACCCCTGAGCCTCCTCGACGTGCTCGGCGCCCGTCTCGACGTTGCGCAGCCGGGCACCGGTGACCTTGCCCTCGGCCGTGCCGAGCACCTCCTCGACGGTGTACGGCGTGAGCGTGCGCAGGTTGGGCTTCGCGTTCGCGTAGTCGATCATGATCTTGCTCGCGCGGAACTCGTCGCGCCGGTGCACGAGCACGACCTCGCTCGCGAACTTCGCCATGAACGAGGCCTCCTCCAAGGCGGAGTCGCCGCCGCCGACGACGATCACCTTCTGCTGCTTGAAGAACGCCGCATCGCAGACGGCGCAATAGGACACCCCGCGGCCCTGCAGGGCGACCTCGGTCTCGAGACCGAGCTGGCGCGCGCGCGCACCGGTCGCCACGATCACCGACTTCGCGCGGTGCTCGTCCGATCCGACCCGCACGACGAAAGGCCGCTGCGAGAAGTCCACCTCGGTCACGTCATCGGTGATGAACGTCGCGCCGAAGCGCTCGGCCTGCGCGCGGAACCGGTCCATCAGCTCGGGTCCCGTCACGCCCTCCGGAAAGCCGGGGTAGTTCTCGACGTCGGAGGTGATCATCAGCTGGCCGCCGGCCTCGAAGCCCTCGATCACGAGCGGCGCCAGGTCGGCGCGCGCGGCGTAGACGGCGGCGGTCAGGCCCGCGCACGCGCCGCCGATGATGATCAGGTCATGGACGTCGTCGGGCATGGGAACCTCGTTCGGAGTCAGGGTTCGGTTGGCGCGAAACGCGCGCCCTCGATCGGTGGCGGGAAGGGGCCGCGCAGCCGGCGCAGCCGTCCCCCTTCAGTAAACGCGCGGCCGGTCAGCTTCCATCCCGCAAGGGCGAAGGCGATTCCGGCGAGCACGTCGACGACGTAGTGATCGGCGAAGTAGACGATCGTGAACCACATCGCGACGGGGTAGAGGAGGAAGGCGTAGCCGACGCGGCGTCGCCACTGCCACGCGAAGATCGCCGTCAGCAGCGAGTACGCGGCGTGCAGCGACGGGACGGCGGCGACCGAGTTGCGCAGCAGGTGCGCGGCGATCCACGACTTCTCCGTCGAGACCGGAGACGAGCTCGCCTGCACGCTGCCGATCTGCACGAGCGGGTCGAGGAAGCCGTGCTTCGCGGCATACCACGGCGGAGCCGCGGGGATCGCCCAGAACGTGAAGGCCGCGGCGAACGAGACGAGCACCATGGTCGTCGCGCAGCGGTAGTACAGCTCACGCCGGTCGAGCCAGATCACGAACAGCAGCGTCGGAGGGATGAAGAAGTGCATTCGCTGCAGGACGGCCATCGCCGTGTCGTACCAGGAGAGGCCGGCGGCCGGGTCGTAGAGCCACGCCTGCAGGCGCGCCGTCGGGATCGTGCCGCCGCCGAGGAACCGGTCGAGATCGATCAGCTGGGTCACGTAGGGATCGGGGTTGAGCAGGTGCGCGACGCCTCGGACCTCCTCGAACAGCAGGATCGCGACGATGAACGGCAGGAAGTCGCGCAGGTACTCACGCCAGACCCCGAGCGCGAGCGCGGGGACGAGCAGGATCAGCGCGTAGCGGTCGGCGCTGATGAAGAGCCCCTTGACCGCGATCATGGTGGCGAGCGCCGCGAGATAGGCGCCTGCGAGGACGGCGCGTCGCGTTCGGGTCCACTCCACGCCGGGATTCTCGCGGATGGGGGGCCCCGATCGCCGCCGTACCATGCAGGAGTGCGCGATCTCTTCGGCCCTGAAAGCGCACTCGCGAGCGCGCATCCCGCCTACTCGGAGCGCCCGCAGCAGGCCGAGATGGCGCAGGCCGTGGCGACGACGCTCGAGCACGGCGGCGTGCTGCTGTGCGAGGCGGGGACCGGCACGGGCAAGAGCCTCGCCTACCTGGCGCCCGCGGTGCTCTCGTCGCGGCGCGTGATCGTCTCGACCGCGACGCACGCGTTGCAGTCGCAGCTCGTGACCGAGGACGTGCCGATGCTCGCCCGCGCGCTCAGGCGCCCGCTGCATGCCGAGCTGCTCAAGGGCCGGTCCAACTACGCCTGCAAGCTGCTCGTCTCGCAGCTCGAGCAGCGGCTCTTCGACGAGCGCTTCGAGGGCGAGCTCGAGTCGCTGCGCGGCTGGCTCGAGACGACCGAGACGGGCGATCGTGCCGAGCTCGAGCGCGAGCCCTCGCCCGGCGCCTGGCGGGAGATCTCAGTCGGTCCGGACCGCTGCCGCGGCCCGCGCTGCCCGAGCGCCGACAGCTGCTTCGCCGAGCGCGCGCGGCAGCGCGCCCACGACGCCGACGTCGTGATCGTCAACCATGCCCTGCTGTTCGCCGATCTCAGCGTGCGGATCGCCTCGGATGGACTGACCGGCGTGCTGCCCGAGTACGACGCGGTGATCCTCGACGAGGCGCACGAGCTCGAGAACGTCGCCGCGGAGTGGCTCGGGGCGCGCTTCTCGCTGCGCGACGTCGGCACGATCGCGCGCGAGACCGAGCGCGCCTGCCGCGTCGAGAACGCGCCGCCGCCGCTGCGGCTCTTGATGGACGTTCAGCTGCACGCCCAGCGGGTCTTCGACCTGCTGCCGAGCGCCGCCGGGCGGCTGCGTCTGAGCCCGGCCGATCTCGTCCGTGCGAACGGCGAGGCGCTGGCGGGCGCCCGCCATGGCCTGCGCACGCTGGCGGCGATGTTCGCCGGCTCCGGCGAGGCGCGAGATCTCGTCAGCCGCCAGGCGGAGCGCCTCGCGCTCGCCCTCGATGCGTGCTTCGACGCCGATCACGAGCTGGCCGTCGTCTGGCGCGAGGGTGGCGCCACCGACTGCGAGCTGCGCGCGGCGCCGATCGACGTCGCCCCGCTCGTGCGCGAGCACCTGTGGGATCGCCTGCATGCGGCCGTGCTGACCTCGGCGACCCTCTCGGTCGACGGCGACCTCTCGTTCACGCGCCGACGGCTCGGACTCGATGCGGCGCGCCAGCTCGTGCTGCCGTCGCCCTTCGACATCGCGGCCAACGCGCTCTTGTATCTCCCTCGGACGGCACCCGACCCGCGCGAGCCCGGCTGGGAGGCGCGCATCGCGGAGCTGCTCTGCGAGATCGTCGAGGCGAGCGGCGGGCGTGCGCTCTGCCTGTTCACGAGCCACCGGGCGTTGCGGGAGCTGTCGGCGCTCGTCGCCCCTCGCCTGCGCGACTACCGCGTGCTCGTGCAGGGTCAGGCACCGCGCGAGCGGCTGCTCGACGCGTTTCGCACCGACGTCACCTCGGTGCTCTTCGCGACCTCGAGCTTCTGGCAGGGCGTCGACGTGCGCGGCGAGTCGCTCAGCTGCGTGATCATCGACAAGCTGCCGTTCGCGGTCCCCTCGGATCCGCTCGTCGCCGGGCGCTGCGAGCGCATCGAGCGCGACGGCGGCTCCGCCTTCGCCGAGTACTCCGTTCCGCACGCGGCGCTGATGCTGCGGCAGGGGTTCGGGCGGCTGCTGCGCGCCGAGTCGGACCGCGGCGTCGTGGCGCTGCTCGACGGCCGCGTGCGTCGTGCGAGCTACGGGCGCGATCTGCTCGCAGCGCTTCCGCCCGCGCCGATTACCGACTCGATCGAGGACGTGCGGGCGTTCTTCGCGGGGGAGGGGCTCGCGAGCGAAAGCCTCTATGCTGAGGTCCTGTGAGCAAGCGCAAGATCGAAGCGACGCGGGCCAACCAGGCCCGCAAGGGCAACGCGGGGCGCCGGCCACCGCCCGGATACTCGGCCGGCGGAGCGACAGGCCCCGGTGGACGCCGCCGGCGCACGCAGCTGATCGTGCTGGTCGCCGTGCTCGCGGTCGCCGCGCTCGCGATCCTCGCCACGACCGTCTTCGGCAAGGGCTCCGGTGCGAGCTTCAAGGCGCTCGTGGCCAGCAAGACCTGCGTGGCCAACTCGTACAACGACGAGGGGCACGACCACTGGCAGGAGGCCGACCTGCAGAAGGCGATCAAGCAGCAGAAGTACAAGACGAACCCGCCCACCTCGGGCAAGCACTTCATCGCTCCCGCGGCCCTCGGCTGGTACCTGGAGCCGATTCCGAACGTGATCCAGGTGCACAATCTGGAGCACGGCCAGATCGTCGTCCAGTACGGCAACAAGGTTCCTGCGAGCGCGATCGCCAAGCTGAAGCGCGACGTCGAGGCCCATCGCGAGTTCACGCTCGCCGCGCCGCGTCCGTCGCTCGGTGACAAGGTCGCGTACACCGCCTGGCGCCACTCGCTGATCTGCACGGGCTACCAGACGACCGCCCTGCGCGGCGCCCAGGCGAGCTGGGGCCAGGGACGCGCGCTCGCCCGTGAGCCCGGGTTGGCCAAAGAGAACCGGCTGCCGGGCTGGTAGGCGGTGCGACGGCGAGGGATCCTGATTCCGCTCGCCTGTGTGGTAGCGAGCGTGCTTCCAGCGAGCGCCGCGGCCGAGGTGATCCAGCCGTGGACGCCCTGCGTCGGCAAGAAGGGCGTCGAGTGCGCGACGGTGCGAGTGCCCAAGGACCGGGCGGTCCCACCCGCCGTGGCAGTGCCTGGAACCCTCGATCTGCACGTCGAGCGCATCCCTGCGAGCGGCGTGCGCACCGGCGCGCTGCTGACGCTCGTCGGCGGGCCAGGCCAGTCCGGCTCGGCGTTCACGAAGACGCTCGGTGAAGCATTCGGTGCGCCGCTCGCCGGGCGCGATCTCGTCGTCATCGACACGCGCGGCACGGGCGAGTCCGGCTTTTTGCGCTGCCCGGGGCTCGACACCGCCGAGTCGCCCGATGCGCTCGCGGTTGCCGTGCGCGGGTGTCAGAGCTTTCTCGGCGCCTCGAGCTCGCTCTACACCTCGCGCGACTCCGCGGCCGACATCGAGGACGTGCGGACGGAGCTGCTCGGCGTCGATGCGATCTCGATCTACGGCGTCTCGTACGGCACGAAGCTCGCGCTCAACTACGCCACGGCGCACCCTGCAAACGTCGACCGGCTGATCCTCGACTCGGTCGTCCTGCCGGAGGGCGAGGACCTGCTGGAGCGGTCGAGCCTCGCCAACGTGCGGCGCATACTGAGCGAGCAGATCTGCGGGAATCGGGCCTGCCGGGCCTTCACGCCCGACATCTCCGTCGCGCTCGCGTCGGTGACCGCCGCGCTCACGCGGGCCCCGATCACAGGCCCCGTGCGCACCGGCTTCGGCGGCAAGCGGAAGGTCACGATCGATCGCAGCGGCTTCGTCGGCATGCTCGTCGCGGGCGACTTCGACCCATCGCTGAGGCTCGATCTGCCCGCCGCGCTCGTCGCAGCGGCGGCCGGGGACAGCGCACCGCTCCTGCGGCTCTACGGCCGCTACAACACGGGCGGGAGCGGAAGCCGCCCCTCCACGTCGACCGAGAACAGCGCTGCGCTGTTCGTCGCGGACCTCTGCGAGGAGAGCGTGCTGCCCTGGAACCGGACGACGCCGGAGGCCGGCCGCCAGCCCGAGATCGACGCCACGATCGCCGCCGTCGACGAGGCCACGATCGCCCCGTTCACCCGCGCCTTCCTCGCCGACAGCGACCCTGCGCGCATCTGCCGCCCGTGGCCGGCCGCCGCCGCGCCGCCGACGACCCCGGTGCCGCCGGACGTGCCGCCCCTGGCTGCTCCGATCCTGATCCTCTCGGGCGCCTCCGACATGAGGACGCCGCTCTCCGACGCGCGGGCGCTCGCCGCGCGCTACCCGACGCCAGGCCAGGTCACGTTGCTGGAGGCCCCGGGCGGGCACTCGGTGATCTCGAACGAGAGCGCCGACTGCGCCCGCAAGGCCGTCGGCGCCTTCCTCGCCGCGCGTCCCATCGTGCCGTGCGGCGCCGCCAAGCCGGAGCTCTCCGTCGCGCCCGTCGCGCCTGCCAAGCTCGCGGCCGTCAAGCCCGCACGTCTCGTGGCCGGCCTGCGCGGCCGTGTGCTCGCCGCGGTCGAGCTGACGCTGCACGACGCGGCGCGGGCGAACATCGAGAACCTCTTCGGCGAGAATGCCTTCGGCGTCTCGCGCGTCGGCGGCCTGCGCAGCGGCTCGATCAAGGGGAGCCTCCTGTTCATCTCGCTGCGCGACGACTCCTACGTTCCGGGCGTTCGCGTCTCAGGCTCGGTCGGCGCCGAGAGGGGCCCGCTCGCGACGCTGAAGGTGCGCGGTAGCGAGCGCGGCGACCTCGTCGTCCGCAACGACGGGCGGGTTCGCGGCGTGCTCGGCGGCAAGGTCGTGAGGACGCGCTTCCACGTCTCGCGGAGCGCGAAGGGCTGGCTCCGGCTGCTCGACCGCGGCTGACGGGCCGACGGCAGCAGGCCTTCTGATCGGTGCAACCGCAGGCGCTTGCACCTGGCTGGCGCGCGCGGTGACGCCCTCGGGCGCCCGGCGACTACGACGCCTGGATCCACCGGCTGGTGGGTGTGTCGCTTCCTGCTGGTTTCAGTCAGGCCGCTTCGAACGCGGGTGAAGGGCGCTTCACGTTGCTCTGGACCATTCACCCGCGTGGTCCGCTGCGGGCTGCGCCGTCTTGCTTGACGACCGGATCTCATTCTGTGAGAGCTTCTTAGAGTTCGTTTCAGAATGAATCGTGGGTGGCTGGTGAGTGGCTCGCCAGTCTGAGGCGGGATCGCCTCGAAGCCGCTCCTGTACCAAACGGAACGGGAAGAGGCGATCACGGCTCAGGCGCCAGCGAGACGCCGCCAGACGCCACGAGGCATTTTGAAACGACCTCTTAGCCGAGACTCGTGATCCATCGAGGCGTCAAGGTCGCCATCGTCACCCCTCGTCGGGCGCTGGCGCGATCGGTCGCTGCGAATCGCTCCAGGCCGTGATGCCCCCGTCAAGGTGCGCGACGTCTTCGTAGCCCATCGACGCGAGCGTGGCGGCGGCGAGTGCCGACCGCGCACCCGACTTGCAATAGACGATCACGCGTCGGTCCGGGCGCAGCTCGGCCAGATGGTACGGAGTGCTCGGATCAGCGTGGAACTCGAGCATGCCACGGGGCGCCGGGAGCGCTCCGGGGATCGTTCCCGCGGCAACCTCCCCGGGCTCGCGGACGTCCAACAGCACGGTGTCGGCACCGTCGAGCGCTGCCGCTACCTCGTCGACTGTGAGGTTCCCGATCCGGGCCCGTGCTGCTTCGATCATTTCGGCGACCTGCATAGCTCCTCTTTCGTTGCTGGCGACCAGGTGATGATGCGCTCGCGGATTGCCCGTGTCATCCGTGCTGCGCACGGAACTTCTGCGTGCGAGGATGCTCCACGTGTCGAGGATCGACCGTGACGAGCTGTCCGCGCGTGAGGCCGAAGTGCTCGCTGCGATTGAGCGCCGGCTGAACAATGCAGAGATCGCAGAGACGCTGTATCTCTCCGTCCGCACGGTGGAGAGCCACGTCGCCTCGTTGCGTCGCAAGCTCGGAGCGGACAGCCGTGCGAAGCTGATCAGCGCCGCTCGCGCCCGGCGCGGGACAGCGCTCCAGCTGCCGCAGAGCTCGTTCGTCGGGCGCGCCGCTGAAATCGAGGCGGTACGCGGTTTGCTCAGCCGGCACCGATGGGTCTCGATCGTCGGCGCGGCGGGGTCCGGCAAGACCCGGCTGGCGCTTGAGCTGGCCGCGAGCGATGCACGCGCGCCGATCGTCGTGGAGCTGGAGCGCGCCGCCGGGGGAGACGTCGCTGGCATCGTGGCACGCGCCATCGGGCTCGGGACCCACGCCGCCGGCGACATCCTCGGCGCGTGTGGTGTGGCCCTCGCGGCGCAGTCATACCTGCTCGTGCTCGACAACTGCGACAGAGTGACGGACGAGGTCGGCTCGATCGCCGCGGAGCTGCTCGCGCTCGCTCCGAGCCTCGCCGTCCTGGCGACTTCGCGTTCACCAGCGGGCGGCGCCGACGAGGTCGTGTTCCCGCTCCAACCCCTCCCGACGGGGAACGGGTCCGAAGGTGCAGTTCGGCTGTTCATCGACCGCGCGAGGACCGCTGCACCGGCGACTCGGCCGTCGGACTCCGATCTGGAGCTGATTGCGCGAATCTGCGCGCGCCTCGATGGACTCCCGCTCGCGATCGAGCTGGCGGCTGCTCGAGTCCGCCACCTCACCCTCGTCGAGCTCGCGGATCGACTTGACGCCGGGTTCGGCCTGCTCTGCAGGACCGGACGATCCGACCGCCACAGCACGCTCGAGGCCGCGTTCGACTGGACCTGGGATCTGCTCGACGACGACGAGCGGCTCGTGCTCTCACAGCTGGCCGCGCTTCCGCTGAGCTTCGACCTCCAGCTGGCGGACGCCGTCACCACGGTCGCTGCGCCCGAGCGGGTGCTCCGTCTCCTGGACCGCTCACTGCTCTCGCAAGCCGCCACCGCTGGGCCGACTCGCCGGTTTCAGCTCTTGCAGCCGGTGCGCGGGTTCGTGCTCGAGCGGACCGATCAAGCGGTCGTGCAGCGGGTGCGTCACGCGCACGCGGTCCACTACCGCGACCAGGTGGTGCGACTCGCGGGGCGGGTGCGAACCGAAGACACGGGCGAGGTGGTGGACGCCGGCAAGCGCATGGCGCCGGAGGTAGTCGCCGCGATCGACTGGGCGGCCGCCAGATCGCCCGAGCTGGCCGTGGCGCTCGCGCGGTCGCTGGCCGTCGTGGTGGAGCATGTCGGCCCCGATCTCGCAAGCCTCGAGACGATCGCCCGTGCCTTCCGCGTTCCGGCCGTTCGTTCGGCGGCGCCACCTTCGGCGCTGTTCGAGGTCGGCGCGGCGCTCTGCTACCTCGACCTCGAGCTCGTCTCGGAGCTCGCCGACCACGCCATCGCCATCGCCGACGACGATCGCAAGCGGCTCGCGGCACACAGCCTTGCCGGTCTGCTCGAGGCCTACCGTCAAGATGGCGCATCCGCGTTCGCGCACCTGGATGCGGCAGAGCGGTTTGCAGACGCGCTGCGCGACCACTGGCAACTCGGTCACGCGCGGCAGGCGAGGGCGATCGCCCTCCTCGGCATGGGCGAAGCCGGCGCGGCGATCACTGCCTTGGAATCCTCGATGCAGGAATTTGCGCAGGCCGGCGACGCCATGCACGTCAACAACGTCCGCTTCATGATGGCCTTGGCAGCCGCGGACAGCGGCCTCCGCACCGACGAGGCGATCGTCTGGGCCGGCGAATCGATCGACTACGCAACCGCCAGCGGCAACGACCACGAGCTCGCCCACGCGGTGCTCGCGCGCGCCGCACTGACCGGTGGGCCGGAGGTGGGTGCCGTGCTGCGCGACGCGATCGAGGCGTTTCGCGTCGTGGGCGATCTCCGCTGCCTCGTGCGAAGCTGCTTGCTGCTCGCCACCTCGCTGCAATCGCACGAGCGGGTCCCCGTGCTCGAGCAGGCGCTCGCCGTCGCCTCTCGATCGGGAGACGAGATCAAGCAGGCCACCGTGCTCGAACGGCTCGTCGAAGCACACTGGGAGGCCGGAGCAGAGCGGGATGCGGCGAGGTCGCTCGGCTCGCTCATTGCACTCGTCGGAGAAGCATCGGCCTTCGCCCGCTCCCCTGCGGGGATGAGCGAGCGGCTCGGTGACTGGAACACGGTGATCGCCGAGGGTCGCGCTCGTGGGACATCGCGCAGCGCCCGGCACGACCGGTGACGAACGCGATACCCGGGGCGGGAATCGAACCCGCACGCCTCTCGGCAGCCGGGTTTAAGCCGGCCGTGTCTAACCGTTCCACCACCCGGGCGAACGTAGTCTAGATCGCGCTCGCCGCGAGCAAGGCTGCGCCGTGCAGGATGTCGCGCTCGGACACGGTGAGCAGCTCGAGGCCGAGCGCGTCGAGCACCGTGCCGAGCACGATCAGGCCCGCGACGATCACGGGCGCTCGCTTCGGCTCGAGTCCCGGGACGCTCGTTCGCTCGCTCAGCGAGAGCGACCCGAGGCGCTCGCCGATGCGCGCGATCGCCTCGCGTGTCAGCCGCGCGCCGTGAATCTGCTCGGGGTCGTAGGCGGTCAGCCCGAGCTCGATCGCGGCGGCCGTCGTGGCGGTTCCGGCGACGCCGATCGCACGGGTGATCCGTCCGACCACCGTCGCGGGGACGACCTCGAGCTGGCGGCGCACCTCGGCGACGCAGTCCGCGACCGCCGCCGGATCGGCGCGTTGCTCGCCGAGGAACCGCTCGGTCATGCGCACGCACCCCATCTGCAGCGAGCACGACCACGCGACGGTGCCGTCAGCGCCGCCGAGCACGAGCTCGGTGGAGCCGCCGCCGACGTCGATCACGAGCGTGCCGGCCGCGGGCGTGTCGCCCGAGAGCACGCCCGCGAACGTCGCCTCGGCCTCCTGCTCGCCCGAGAGGACGCGCGGCGTGAACCCCGTGGCGGCGATCGCCGTCAGCAGCGCATCACGGTTCGAGGCATCGCGGACGGCGCTCGTCGCCACCGCGAGCAGGCGCTCGGCGCCGTGGGTGCGGGCGACCTCCGCGTAGCGAGCGAGGCACTCGAGCACGCGCGCCATCGCCGCGGCCTCGAGCTCGCAGGCCGCGTCCACGCCCTGGCCGAGCCGCGTGATCTCGAGCAGCCGCACGACCTCGCCGACCGCGCCGTGCTCGACATCGGCCACGATCAGGCGCGTCGAGTTCGTGCCGATATCCGCCGCCGCGACCCGCATGCGGTGGAGGCTATCGCCTGCACGCTCGCGGTCTGACGCAGACCGTGCGGGCCAGACCCCGAGCGTGCCGCGGCGGCGTTGCAGCCTTGCGCGGCCGAGCGTCCTGCGCTACCGTTCCATGAGCAGCGCGGGGTGGAGCAGTCCGGTAGCTCGTCGGGCTCATAACCCGAAGGTCGCAGGTTCGAATCCTGCCCCCGCTACTCACGAAGGGCGCACGCTTGGCGGCGCCCTTCGCGCTTTTTCGCATGAATCTCCGCACCCTCGTCGACGACGCGCTGGACCGCACCGTCATCCCGGGCTTCTCGCGGCTCGGGCCTGCGATCCGGTCACGCGTGGCGGGCTGGGAGGAGCTCCCGTCGCTGACGGGCCGGACGGTGCTGATCACGGGTGCGAATGGAGGTCTCGGGCTGGCCGCGAGCCACGCGTTCGCAGGCCTCGGGGCGTCGCTGCGGATGCTCGTGCGAGATCCGGAGCGCGGAGAGCGAGCGCGCGCCGCGGTGGTCGCGGCGAGCGGCAACGAGGATGTCCGCTGCGAGCTTCTGGATGTCTCGCTGCGATCGTCCGTGCGCGCATTCTGCGATCGCTTCGCAGATCCGGTCCACGTGCTCGTGCACAATGCCGGCGTGCTCCCGCTCGAGCGTCGCGAGACCGCCGAGGGCGTCGAGTTGACCCTCGCGACGAACGTCGTCGGGCCGCATTTGCTGACGCGACTTTTGCGCGACCGGCTCGTCCAGAGCGCGCCCGCCCGCGTGATCTGGGTGTCGTCGGGTGGCATGTACACCCGGCGCGTCTGCGTCGACGATCTCGAGTACCGGCACGGGACGTTCAAGGGCCCGACGGCCTACTCGCGCACGAAGCGCGCCGAGGTCATCCTCAGCGAGCTCTGGTCGCGCGAGCTCGCGGGGACCGGCGTGGTCGTCAACGCGATGCATCCCGGCTGGGCGGCGACCCCGGGCATCAAGGACGCGATACCCGGCTTCAGCACGGTGATGCGACCGCTCCTGCGCACGCCCGAGCAGGGCGCCGACACGATCGTCTGGCTCGCGAGCGCCGAGCGAGCCGGCCGCGAGACGGGCGGGTTCTACTGCGATCGCCGCAGGCGTCCGACGCACCGCCTCGCGCGGACCCGTGAGAGCGAGGACGAGCGCGCCGCGCTGTGGCGGGCGGTCGAGGACCTGGCTTCGCGGGAATCGGTCTGACCGGTCTCCTGACAGGTCGTCATCCGGCGGGTATGATTGCGCAATCGCGGGCGTACAAAGGAGCGACACCGACATGGCCGGGATCAGTCTCGAGCAGCTAGTGAAGCGCTATCCGAACGGGTTCGAAGCGACCAAGGGTGTCTCGCTCGAGATCACGGACGGAGAGTTCATGGTGCTCGTCGGCCCTTCGGGCTGCGGGAAGAGCACGCTGCTGCGCATGATCGCGGGGCTGGAGGAGGTCACCGAGGGCACGATCCTGATCGGCGACCGTGACGTCACCGATCTTCCGCCGAAGGATCGCGACATCGCGATGGTCTTCCAGAACTACGCGCTCTATCCGCACATGTCGGTCGAGCAGAACCTCGGCTTCGGCCTGAAGCTCCGCAAGACGCCGAAGCCGGAGATCCAGCGCCGGGTCGGCGAGGTTGCAGGGATCCTGGGCCTCGAGACGATGCTCAAGCGCAAGCCCGCGCAGCTCTCCGGCGGCCAGCGCCAGCGCGTCGCGATGGGCCGTGCGATGGTGCGCGAGCCGCAGGCGTTCCTGATGGACGAGCCGCTCTCGAACCTCGACGCGAAGCTGCGCGTGCAGATGCGGGCCGAGCTCGCGAAGCTCCGCGACCGGCTGCGCACGACGACGGTCTACGTGACCCATGACCAGGTCGAGGCGATGACGCTCGGCGATCGCGTCGCCGTGCTGCGCGACGGCGTGCTGCAGCAGTGCGACACGCCACAGGTCCTCTTCCGCAAGCCCGTCAACCTGTTCGTCGCGGCCTTCATCGGCAGCCCGTCGATGAACCTCGTCGAGGCGGTCTACGCCGATGGGCACGTCTCGTTCGCCGGGTTCCGCATCCCGATCTCGAGCCGCGAGGGCCTCTCCGATTTCGAAGGCAAGTCGCTGATCCTGGGGATCCGCCCGACCGACTTCGAGGACGCGGCCATCACGCGCGACCAGGCCCAGCCGACGATGACGGTGACCCCGACCGTGACCGAGGAGCTCGGCTCGGAGATCCACGTGCACTTCGACATCGACGCCCCGCCGGTCTCGAGCGACGACATCAAGGCGGCCGCCGACGAGGAGGGCGACGAGGATATGCGCCTGATCCGCGACGACGACCTCAAGTCGGCCTTCACGGCTCGGGTCGACGCGGCCTCGTCGGCGAGGCCCGGCCAGCCGCTCCTGCTCGCGATCGACAGCGCAGCGCTGCACGTCTTCGACCCCGCGAGCGGACTCGCCATCGGCGCGCGCGAACCAGCACTCGTCAGTTGACGCTCGCCATCCGGTTTCAAGGCCCCGGCCCGGGCATCCGCATCGGCCGGCTGGAGAACGACGCCGTCTACGACGTGTGTGCCTCGCCCGCGGGCGGCTTCGCGCCGACCGCCGCGGCCTGGGAGCAGGTGCGCTCGGCGCATGGCGCCGTCTTCCGACTCGACCAGGTCACGCTGCTCGCACCCGTCGTTCCGAGCAAGCTGATCTGCATCGGCCTCAACTATCGCCTGCACGCCGCCGAGTCCGGCTCGCCGATCCCCAAGGAGCCGGTCGTCTTCTGCAAGCTCCCGTCCTCGTACTCAGACCCCGAGAAGCCGATCGTGCTGCCGTTCGATGAGCCCGAGCCCGACTTCGAAGCCGAGCTGGCGCTCGTCATCGGCACGCGCATCCGCCGCGCCGACCGGGCCTCGGCGCGCGCGGCGATCGGCGGCATCACGGCGGTCAACGACGTGTCCGCACGCCGCGCCCAGCGCAGCTCGGGCGGCCAGTTCCTGCGCGGCAAGAGCTTTGACACGTTCGCGCCGATGGGGCCATGCATCGCCGATGCGGCCGAGCTCGATCCGAACAACCTCGCCGTGCGCTGCACGATTTCAGGCGAGCTGATGCAGGATTCGACGACGGCGGACATGATCTTCGACGCCGAGACGATCGTCGAGTATTGCTCGGCGGCGTTCACGCTGGAGCCGGGCGATGTGATCGCGACCGGCACCCCCTCGGGGGTCGGCATGGGACGCGACCCGAAGCGCTGGCTGCGCGACGGCGACGTCTGCGAGGTCTTCGTCGAGGGCGTCGGCACGCTGCGCAATCCCGTCGTCGCCGAGCGGTAGCCGTCCGCGACCGCCGTTCTTGATATCGAGATATCAAGAAGCTATCATAGAGACATGCCTGATTCCCGCACCGGGCTCTTCGTGCGCATTCCGCGTGCGCAGGCCGAGCAACTCGCCCAGGCGTCGGTGCGTCTCGGCAAGTCAAAGCAGGAGATCGTCGCCGGGCTGCTCGCGAGCGAGCTCGAGCTCGTCGTCGGTCGCGCTGAGACCGCTGCCGTCGACGCGGTTCTGACGCTGGACGAGGCCGCCGGCCTGCTCCGCGTCGATGCTGTGACGCTCGAGCAGCGGGTCGAGGGTGGCGACCTGCCGGGCCGCCGTCTCGCCGGGGAATGGCGGTTCTCCCGCGCCGCGCTGCTCGCGTGGCTCGCGGGGAGCGATGGCGAGCGCCCCGGAACGGGTTTCGGGCGGTGAGGCTGCTCGTCCTCGGCGGCACGGTCTTTCTGGGACGCGCCGTCGTCGAGGCGGCGCTTGCGCGAGGCGACGAGGTCACGATCGTCCACCGCGGGAAGACGGGCTCGGCGCTCTTCGAGGGGCGGGTCGAGCGCATCCTCGCCGACCGCGATGGCGGCCTCGCCGCGCTCCGCGGCCGGGCGTTCGATGCCGCCGTCGACACCTCGGGATACGAGCCGCACGTGGTCGCGCATGCGCTTGACGTGCTGGCGGGCGGCGTCGACCGCTACGTCTTCGTCTCCACGGGCAACGTCTACGCCGACCACGGCAGCCCCGGGATCCGAGAGGACGCGCCCGTGATCGAGCTCCGCGAGGACCTCGAGGACTCGGCCCGTTACGGCGGGGCGAAGGCGGCGTGCGAGCAGCTCGTGCGCGAACGATTCGGCGATCGCTGCTTGATCGCACGGAGCGGCCTGATCATCGGGCCGAACGACCCGAGCGGGCGCTTCTCCTGGTGGGTCGACCGGATCGCCCGCGGCGGCCGCACGCTCGCGCCTGAGCCGAGGACTCAGCCCGTGCAGGCGATCGACGTGCGCGACCTCGCGGCGTTCCTGCTCGTGGGTGCCGACGGCGTGGTCGCCGGCACATGCAACGTGACGGGTCCGCTCGAGCCGATCGACCTCGCCGGGGTGCTCGGGATGTTGCAGGAGGCGATCGGGTCCAACAGCGAGCTCGAGTGGGTCGCCGAGCAGCGGTTGCTCGACGCGGGCGTCGAGCCATGGTCGCACCTGCCGCTCTGGCTCGCTCCGGCCCACGATCCGTCGTTCGCCTGCTTCATGGCGGTCGGCATCGGTCGCGCCGTCGCCGCCGGTCTCACGCTGCGTTCATTGTCCGAGACGGCCGGCGACACGCTCGCATGGCTGCGAGCGGGCAATCCGCTCGTCGCCGGCGGTCGTCAGCCGGTCGGACTCACGCCGGAGCGTGAGCGAGAGCTGCTTGACGCTTGATCCGTCCGCGCGCGTCACCCGCCCCAGCCGAGCTCCCTGATCGTCTGGCCGGAGTTCCAGATCTTCGTCATGTGGCGGATCTTGCCGTCCTCGAACTCCATCGCGTAGACGTAGTCGGCGCTCGCGTGCTTGCCGGTTGGCTCGATCGGCCCGCCCGGGCCGGCGTGCGTGCCGGAGAACACGCCATACGCGCAGACGGTGCTGCGCTCGTGGCCGGTGGCGAAGGACTTGACGACGTAGCTCCCGTCCGGGATGACGACGAGCAGGCCCTTCATCCACTCCGCGTAGCCCTCGACGGTGTGCACGTCGACGAGCGGGTCGGCCTGTGCCGAGAAGCTCGCTCCCGCGTCGCAGTAGGCGCCGCACCCCTCCCATCCCTTGCCCGACTCGCACGCATCGAAGAAGGCCTTGGCCGTCTCGGTGATGGACTCGGTGATGGTCAACATGACCTCAAGCCCTCGGTCGGGAATGTCACCGGAGTCTATGTTGATGCTCATGTCACAAGCAAACAGGTTGTGAGGTCTGTGTCGCTGTGAATGTTCGAGGAGGCTGCCGGCGGTCGGTGCGCTACGACACGAGCCCGCGGAGCAGCGCAGCGACGAGCTCCGGCCGCTTGAGTGGCGGCAGGTGCCCGCAGCCCGCAAGCGCGACGAGCTCGGCGCGCGGGACGAGCTCGGCGATCGCCGTCGCGTCGCGCCGGCAGTCGTCCTGGTCGAGGTCGCCGTAGCCGATCAGCGCGTGCGCCCCGATTACTGCGAGCGCCAGCGGCTCGGCGACCTCGGCTTCGTGCCGTCCGCCGCCGACCTGCCACGCGCACGTTGCCATCGCGATCGCGAGCGTGCGTTCCCGCTCGCCCGCCGGGCCGAGCCACAGCTCGACCTCGGCCTCGGCGGCGCCCGCGTGGTCGCCCGACTCGCCTCGCCGGTCGATCGCGCGGATGCGCCCGATCAGCTCGGCCGACGGCTCGCTCGCCACTCCGAGCGGGCACAGCGCGGCCACGTGGCTCACCCGCGTGGGATGCTCTGAAGCCAGAGCCAGCGCCAGAGCCGCTCCGAACGACACGCCGCAGACCGCGACGCGCTCGACCTCGAGCCTGTCCAGCACCGCGAGCAGGTCGCCGATCGGCGAGTAGCCGCCCGGAGCCGCCACGGTCTCGCCGAAGCCGCGCAGGTCGGGCCGGATCAGCCGGAACCCGGCAAGCAGCGGAACGAGCGCATCCCACAGCCGGCCATCCGAGATGCCGGCGTGCAGCAGCAGGACGGGCGGTCCGTCCCCGTTCACGCGGACGTGCAGGCGCGCGCCGTCCGGCGTCTCGACGCTGGTGGCGCGGCTCGCCGTCAGTCGCCCTCGAGGAGGTAGGGGTAGCCGAAGTCCATCGGCGACTCGAACGTCTCCTTGATCGATCGTGGCGAGGTCCAGCGCTGGAGGTTCGAGATCCAGCCGGCCTTGTCGTTCGTGCCCGATCCGCGGGCGCCGCCGAACGGCTGCTGGCCGACGACCGATCCGGTCGGCTTGTCGTTGACGTAGAAGTTGCCGGCGGCGTAGCGCAGCCGGTCGTGGGCCAGCTCGATCGCGGCGCGGTCGCGGGCGTGGATCGCGCCGGTGAGCGCGTAGTTCGAGGTGCCGTCGCAGAGCTCCAGCGCCTCGACGTAGCGTGCCTCGGGGTACGGATGCACGGTGATCACCGGCCCGAACAGCTCCCGTGACATCAGGTCGAACGCGGGATCGCTCGTCTCGACCACCGTCGGCTGCACGAAGTAGCCGGTGCGGCCGTCGGTCGCGCCGCCGTGGACGACGTTCGCCCCCGGCGTCGAGCGTGCGAGCTCGATCGCCTGCGAGAGGCGCGTGAAGGCCGGCTCGTCGATCACCGCGCCCATGAACACGGAGAAGTCCGTCGGATCGCCCACGCGGATCCGCGCGAGCATCGAGCCGATCCGCTCGCTGACGTCCGGCCAGAGCGTGTCGGGCACGTAGGCGCGCGAGGCGGCCGAGCACTTCTGGCCCTGGTACTCGAAGGCGCCGCGCACGATCGAGACGGCGAGCGCCTGCGGATCCGCCGACGCGTGCGCGACGATGAAGTCCTTGCCGCCGGTCTCGCCGACGAGGCGGGGGAGCTGCCGGTAGCTCTCGATGTTCTCGCCGACGCGGCGCCAGAGGCCGCGGAAGACGGCGCTCGAGCCGGTGAAGTGGATGCCCGCGAGCTCGCGGTGGGAGAGGCAGACGTCGGTCACGAGCTCGGGGTCGCCCGGCACGAAGTTGATCACGCCGTCCGGCAGGCCGGCGGCCTGGAGCAGGCGCATCACCAGGTAGTTCGAGAGCATCGCCTTGTCGGAAGGCTTCCAGACCGCGACGCCTCCCATGATCGCCGCCACGGATGGCAGGTTGCCGCCGATCGCCGTGAAGTTGAACGGCGAGGCGGCGTAGACGAACCCCTCGAGGCCGCGGTACTCGAGCCAGTTGCGCATGCCGGGGGCGTGCATCGGCTGCTGGCGCTCGATCTGGGCGGCCTGCGTGACGCCGACGCGCCAGAAGTCGATCAGCTCGCAGGCGGCGTCGATCTCGGCCTCGCGCGGCGTCTTCGACTGGTTCAGCATCGTCGCGGCGTTGATGCGCTGTCGCCACGACCCGCTGAGCAGATCGGCGGCGCGCAGGAACACGGCTGCTCGCTGCTCGAGCGTCCACCGCGACCACTCCTTGCGCGCCTCGAGCGACGACTCGATCGCCGCCTCCACGTCCTCGCGGCGGGCGGCGTGCCAGGTCGCGATCACGTTCGCGTGATTGTGCGGCTCGATCACGTTGCGGACGTCACCCGTGTGCACGTCGCGGCCGCCGATCACGAGCGGGATCTCGGGCGTCTCGCCGCGCTGTGCGGTGATCGCGGAGCGGAGCGCGGCGCGCTCCGGCGTCCCAGGTCCGTAGGTCAGGATCGGCTCGTTGCTGGCTGGCGGGAGGGTCATGGCACAATCCTCGCACGGATGGCCGACCCGCCGCGCATCGAGGAGAAGGCCGCCGATCGCCCGGGCCTCCAGGTCGACGAGCTGACCGAGGGACTCGCCCGCGCGGTCCGCCTGATCCGCGACCCGGACTCGGCGGCGGAGGCCGTGCTCCAGCAAGCCGGACTCGACTCGCGCGCCGAGGCCGTGATGATCAGGCAGATCGCCGATCCGCGCCCGCTGACGCACCCTGACCGGTTTGCCGAGGCCTATGCGATCGCGATGCGCGCCCTCGAGGTCTACGACCGCGAGGGCTACGGCCACCCGCGCATCCCGGCCATGCTCGGCCCGCTCCGCCCGGTCGTCGCCCTGCTCGTGGTGCGCTTCGCGAAGTTCGTCGTGCGCTCGTACACGAAGGACTGCTGGCGTGCGATCCGGAGGCTCGTCGCGCGACGCGAGGGGCAGGCGCGGCCGGGGTCCGAGGAGCGCGTGCTGCTACGCCGCGCGCGGATCCACTGCGACACGATCGGCCCGGAGTTCTCGGGCGGCTCGCTCGGACTGCCCGGCTTCCTGATCGGTGCCGTGCTGCCGCTCTTCGCGTCGCTCACGGGCGTCACGTCGAGCGCCGAGTTTGGCGACCCGGCGCTGCTCGCGGTCGGTGCGATCCTGGCCGCGCTCGTCGTCGCCGGCCTCGCCTGGGTCGTGCTTCACGGCACCGCGATCGCTCACCGCCGAGCGACCGTCGCGCTCGAGAAGCCCCTCGACGCGCTGTGGGAGACGATCGGCAACGCGGGATCGCCGCCTCGGGACGACGGCGCGACGTTCGCGACCTTCGCGATCGTCGCGATGGCGCTGCTCTGGATCGTGATCCCGGCGGCGATCGGGCTCGCCGTGCTGCTCGGCTAGCCCGCCGCCATCATCCGGCGCAGCACCATCGGCAGGATCCCGCCGTGCTGCAGGTAGACGACGTCGGCCGCCGAGTCGACCCGCGCGAGGGTGTCGAAGGTGATCGTCGAGCCGTCCTCGAGCCGGGCGTCGACCGCGACGCCCTGGTGCGGCTCGATGCCCTCGGCGATGCCGCGGATCGTGAACGACTCGCGCCCGGTCAGCCCGAGCGACGCAGCCGAGTCGCCGTCGAGGAACTGCAGCGGCAAGACGCCCATGCCGACGAGGTTCGAGCGGTGGATGCGCTCATAGCTCTCCGCGATCACGGCGCGGATGCCGAGCAGGAGCGTTCCCTTGGCAGCCCAGTCGCGCGAGGAGCCGGAGCCGTACTCCTTGCCGGCCAGCGCGACGAGCGGGGTGCCCTCGGCGCGATAGCGCTCGGCGGCGGCGAAGATCGTCATCGGCTCGCCCGACGGCTGATGGCTCGTCCAGCTTCCCTCGCGCCCGTCGGCGAGCGCGTTGCGCAGGCGGATGTTGCCGAAGGTGCCGCGCACCATCACCTCGTGGTTGCCGCGCCGCGAGCCGAAGCTGTTGAAATCGCGCGTCTCCACGCCGTGTTCCGTGAGGTACTGCCCGGCGGGCATGTCACGCGGGATCGAGCCGGCCGGCGAGATGTGGTCGGTCGTGACGGAGTCGCCGAGCACGACGAGCGCGCGCGCATCGACGATGTCGAGCTGGCCCGGGGGCTCGGCGGTCAGATCGGCGAAGAAGGACGGCTCGCGCACGTAGGTGCTCGCCGGGTCCCAGGCGAACAGCCCGCCTTCCGGCACGGCCAGCGCCTGCCAGCGCTCGTCACCGTCCCAGATCGTCGAGTACTCGCGCTCGTACAGCTCGGCGCTGATCGAGCGGTCGATCACGTCGCGGATCTCGTCGGCTGACGGCCAGATCTCGTGCAGGAAGACCGGCTCGCCGTCGGATCCCGTTCCCAGCGGCTCGCTCGTGAGGTCGATCGACGTCGTTCCGGCGAGCGCATAGGCGACGACGAGCGGCGGCGACGCCAGGTAGCTCGCGCGCACCTGCGGGTGGATGCGGCCCTCGAAGTTGCGATTCCCGGAGAGCACGGAGCAGACGGCGAGCTCGTGCTCGAGCACGGCCGCGCCGACGGCGTCGGGCAGCGGGCCCGAGTTGCCGATGCAGGTCGTGCAGCCGTAGCCGACGAGCTGGAAGCCGAGCGCGTCGAGCGGGGCCGAGAGCCCGGCGGCGTCGAGGTAGTCGGTGACCACGCGCGAGCCGGGCGCGAGGCTCGTCTTGACCCACGGCTTCTGCGTCAGGCCGCGGGCGACCGCGTTTCGGGCGAGCAGCCCGGCTGCGACCATCACGCTCGGGTTCGAGGTGTTCGTGCAGCTCGTGATCGCGGCGATCACGACGTCGCCGTCGGCCAGGCGCGTCTCGGTGACCTTGCCGTTCGCGATCGTGATCGGGAAGCTGCGGTTCGCATCGGGGTAGGCGTCGCGGAAGCTCGCGGCGACGCCGTCGAGCGGCACGCGGTCCTGCGGCCGGCGCGGGCCGGCCAGGCTGGGCACGACGGCCGAGAGGTCGAGCTTGAGCAGCTCCGAGAAGACCGGCGCCGTGTCGCCGTCGCGGCGGAAGAGGCCCTGCTCCTTGCAGTAGCGATCGACGAGCGGCACGAGCGACTCGCGGCCGGTCATGCGCAGGTAGCGCAGCGTCTCGTCGTCGACCGGGAAGAGGGCGGCCGTGGCGCCGTACTCGGGCGACATGTTCGAGAGCGTCGCGCGGTCGGCGAGCGAGAGGCCCGAGAGGCCGTCGCCGCAGAACTCGACGAAGCGCCCGACGACGCCGTGGGCCCTCAGCATCTCGGTCAGCGTGAGCACGAGGTCGGTCGCGGTCACACCGCTCACGAGCGCGCCTGTGAAGCGCACGCCGACGACGCTCGGCGTGCCGAGCTCGAGCGGCTCGCCGAGCATCACGGCCTCGGCCTCGATGCCGCCGACGCCGAAGCCGAGCACGCCGAGCCCGTTGATCATCGTCGTGTGCGAGTCGGTCCCGACGAGCGTGTCGGGGATCGCGACGCCGTCGCGCACGGCGACGACCTGGCCGAGGTGCTCGAGATTGACCTGGTGCACGATTCCCATGCCCGGCGGCACGACGCGGAAGCGATCGAACGCGCCCTGGGCCCAGCGCAGGAGCTGGTAGCGCTCGACGTTGCGCTCGTACTCGCGGTCGATGTTGCGCGCGTAAGCCGTGGCGGAGCCGAACGCGTCGACCTGCACGGAGTGGTCGATCACGAGATCGCAGGGCACGAGCGGGTCGACGACTCGCGGCTCGAGCCCGGCGCGGGCAACGGCCGAGCGCATCGCGGCGAGGTCGACGACGGCGGGAACTCCCGTGAAGTCCTGCAGAATCACGCGCGCGGGAAAGTAGGGAACCGAGCCGCCCGTGCCCTCGGGCCAGCGCGCGAGCGCGACGACATCCTGCTCGCGCACGTGCAGCCCTCCAGCGCGGCGCAGCAGCCCTTCGAGCAGCACGCGCACGGTGTGGGGGAGCCGGGAGGTGTCGGCGATCCCCGCGTCGTCCACCGCGCCGATGCGGAAGACGTCGAGGTCGCCCGAGCGCGCGCGAGCGCCGAAGGGATCGGTTGTCATGCAAGCAGCGTATCGGGGGTACGCTTGGCCTCGTGACAGAGCGGGCAGAGCGACGACTTCCGGAGATCCGCACGGAGTCCACCGACCCCGGAGAGCGAGGGCGCGCGGCAGGCACGGCGCTCGCCGATCGCATCGCCCTCGTCGTCGACTCGTACCTGCCGATCTTCGCGCGTCGCGGCTTTCACCACGATCGAGTGCTGGCGTTCGGGGACGAGGTGCTGACGCGCGTCGACCGCTTCCGGCCCGCGCTGGCCGAGGAGCTCGTCGAGCTCGCCGCCGGCGCACGCCAGCGGCCCGAGCTGATCGCCGCGCTGAACGGGCGCACCGAGCTGCTCGCGCTCGACGAGTGCACCGCGGTCGCGTGCCTCGAGTCGGACGACGGGCCGTGGCTCGCCCAGAACTGGGACTGGTACGGCGACGAGCCCGAGCGCTGCGTGGTCTGGCAGACGGCCGTCGAGGGCGGCTCGTACACGACGATGACCGAGGCGGGCGTGCTCGCGAAGGTTGGCGTCTCGACGCGCGGCCTCGCCGTCTCGCTCAACATCCTGCACCATCGCCGCGACAGCACCGGGCCGCTCGGCGTTCCCGTGCACATCGTGCTGCGCGAGCTGCTCGGAAGCTGCGCGACCGTCGCGGATGTGGCAGACCTGCTCGCCGAGATCGAGCTGAGCGCCTCGAGCGCGATCACGGTTGTCGACGCGGGCTGCAACGGCGCGTGCTTCGAGCTGTCGCCTGCCGGCGTGCGGCGGATCGATCCCACGGACGGGCTCGTCGTCCACGCCAATCACTTCCTCGCCCCCGACCTCGCGGCGGACGAGCTCGAGCAGGACTACCCGCTGCTCGAGGGCTCGAACGCGCGAGTCGACCTCGTCGCGAGCCGATCCCCGCGCGCGATCGAGCATGCGATCGAGCTGCTGCGCGACCACGCCTCGACCCCGCAGGCCGTGTGCCGCCACGACGAGGAGCCGACCGAGGCCGGCAATCCGCTGGTCGACACGGTCGCCTCGCTCGTGATGCGGCCGGCGGTCCCGGCGCTGCAGGTCGCGGCGGGCCAGCCGTGCTGCCACGAGTACCTCGACTACGCGGTCTGAGGTCCCGCCGGGATGGGACGCCGGCCGTCTGGCGGAAGACCGCTGGCTCTCGATCGCTCTTGATCCTTTGAAAAATCATTCAAGGCTCGATCGAGCAGACCTATCGGTGCGCCGGGTTGGGGGGACGACGGAGCAATCGCTCGGCTGACACGCGAGCGATTGCTTTCGGCACTCTCGCGATGAGAGCGTGCGTGGCTCGGCACGGCCGGTAGCTTCGGAAGACCGCTGATTCTCGATCGCTCTTGACCTGTCTTGATTTTTCAATCCGGTCCCGATCGAGGAGACCCGGCCGGTGATCGGATTCCCGCCTTGAGCAATTGCTCGGGTGACACGCGAGCGATTGCTCCCGGCACGCACGCGATCAAACCGCGTCGCCTGTGAGACGCTCGGGCGCTCAGCGCCCGTGTTCGGGCTGCGACTGGCACGCTCCGTCATCGTTGCGTGAGGCACGCTCGGCGAGAGTGGGCGCATGGCCTGGCCTCCCACGCTCTACAAAGCGCGCGGTGTTCCGCTCAAGCAGCCGGTCTGCGCGATCTGTCTCGACCGCACCCGTGGCAAGACGCAGAGGCTCGAGCTCGGGTACGGCGTGTCGGTCTGGCTGTGCGTTGCGCACGCATCTCCCGAGTTCATGAGCGAGAACGCCGGCCGCGACTTCGTGCTGACGCTGGAGCGGCTGTGGCAGGCGTGCGGATGCCTCACGGGGCCCCGGCACCGAGCGCTCGACGCCCATCTCAAGGGCATCCGCGAGCGAGCGCGGGTGCGCAGTGCCCCAGGATCGTATGCGTGGCCGAAGCTGCGTGCCGAGGCGGAGGCGGCGTTCCTCGGCGGCGAGCGTCCGGATGCGGTGGTCGCGCGTCTGCGCACGCGGCATCGAGAGGATTTCGCGAGCGTCCCGACCGCGTTCACGATGCGGCGCTGGTATCGGGAGCGCCGCTGGCTCCGGCTCTCGCCGCGTGCTTCACCGCAGGCGCGAGCTTCTCTCGGCCTACTCGGTGCGGAGGTTCTCGGGCGAGACGACCGCGGCGACGCGGAGCGCGGTAATGCCGGCCGCCGCGAGGGCGGCGACCACCGCGGCGATCAGCGAGGTCTCGATCGGATCCCAGGGGATCGTGACCGCAGCTCGGCTCGTGATCGCCACGAGCGTGCTGCCGACGAGGACGCCGAAGGCGACGGCCGTGAGCGCGGCGACGGCGAACGGGAGCAGCACCTCGATCGTCACCGCCCGGCGGAGGGTTGCGGGTGAGACGCCGAGCGCCGCGAGGCTCGCGAACGCTCTGCGCCGAGCGGCGATCCCGTCGAGCGCCGCGATCACGAGGCTCACGGCCGCCAGCCCGTCGATCAGCCAGAGCAGGCTCTGTGAATCGTGCAGCACCTGGTCCTTGAACGCCGTGCCGCCTCCGCGGTAGTCGTCGTCGAACGAGATCCACTGCGGGCCGAGTCGCCGCGCGGCTCCCTGCACGCGAGCCGAGGCCTCTGGCGTGCCGTCCGTGGTGACGACGAGCTGCGGCCAGGTGGTTGCCGCCGCGACGACGCCCGGCACGCGCCGAACGACGACCGCAGCGGCTGCGAGCTCTCGGCGCGTGACTGGTGGATCCGAATAGATCCAGAGCTTGCCCGCGCGGTCAGGCGTCGCCGCGGGAGCAAGCGCGCCCAGGCTCGCGTTCGCGCTGAACGCGACCTGCGATCCGTAGTACGTGAAGCTGAGGGTCGACGTGAAGAGCGCCATCACGAGCATCGCGACGGCGCGGAAGCCGGTGCGAGGGTGGGACAGAAGCTGACGCGCTCCGAGCAAGGGCGAGGCCGAGCGAGATCGTCGTGCGAGCACGCTCGCCGTTCTCGTGACGATCCACGGCCCGGACAGCGCGAGCCCCGCGGCGGCGACCGCGCAGCTTGCGATCACGAGCAGGTTCTTGCCGTGATTGCCGCCGACGACTCGATCGCCGACCACGGCGGCGAGCGCGAGGCCGGCCCAGCCGGCGAGAGGGAGGAGGAGGATGATCGCGCGCGGATGGTCGATCGATGAGCGGCGTCGTGCCTCGAGCGGCGAGCTGATCGCGCGGCGTGCCGAGATCAGCCCGCCGGCGAACGTGATCGCGGGCATCGCCAGGCAGGCCAGGGCGAGCTCCCAGCGCGGCATCGTCAGGTCGCGCATCAGGATCGGCCAGCTTGCGACCGGCCAGCTCTCGGCGATCGCCCTGATGGCGAGCGTGACCGCGAGGCCGACGACGACGCCTGGCACGGCTGCCAGCCCGGCCTCGAGCGCGATCACCGAGGCGGCCTGCGGTCGCGTCAGACCGATCAGGCGGAGCGCCGCGAGCCGCTCGTCCCGCCGGGCGGAGCTGACCCGCGTGACGTTCGCGAGGAACAGGCAGACCGCGATCAGGACGGAGAGCAGCACCACGGTGTAGCCGACGCGATAGTCGAAGCCGTTGCGGGCCTGCCAGGGATTGTGCGCCGGCGTGAACGAGCGCACCGGAGTGCCGACCCCGTCGAGCAGCCCGTCGCGATAGCCGACCATCGCGATCATCTCGTCGGGGCGGCTCACGAGCCCCGGCTCGAGCACGCCCACGACCGTTCCCGGGAGCGCGAGCCGGAGGAGCCGCCCGTCGCTTCCCTTGAGCGCCCGCTGGAGCGCCGGCGACACGAGGATCTGACCCGGCTTCGGCGTCACGGCGGCGCCGGGTGGCGGTGGCGCGCCGGGTGCGCTCTCCGCCACGCTCGCGAAGATCACGTCATGGCCGGCGATCGGAGGCGCGGAGCGCCAGAGCCAGAGCAGGTGCGGCTGCGATCCGGTGTAGGGCACGGGATCGGAGCGCATGCCTTCGCGCAGCGTCTGGGCGTCGTGGGCGTGCGGCAGCGCGAGCGCGGCGAGCAGGAAGACGAGCCCGAGCGCGCTGCCCGTGAAGACGAGCCACGGCCGGTAGCCGCCGGTGCGCGCGAGCATCAGCGCGAGGCGCAGGCGCGTCACGCGTGCGCCTCGCGCGGGATCCCGGCGCCGGCGATCGCGCCGTCGCGCATGCGCAGCTCGCGATCGGCGCGCGCCGCGACTCTCGGCTCGTGCGTCACGAGCACGATCGAGGTGCCGCCGTCGGCCGCGAGGTCGCACAGCAGATCCATCACGTGATCGCCCGCGAGCGAGTCGAGCGCACCGGTCGGCTCGTCGCAGAAGACGACGCGCGGGCTGTGCGCGACCGCGCGGGCGATCGCGACCCGTTGCGCCTGTCCGCCCGAGAGCGAGCCGACGGGCTTCCCGGCATGCTCGGCGACGTCCAGTCGCTCGAGCCACTCGCCGGCGCGCCGCTCGGCCTCGTCGCGTCTGACGCCCGCGAGCAGCAAGGGGAGCGCGGCGTTCTCGATCGCGGAGAGCTCGGGAACGAGCTGGTTGAACTGGAAGACGAAGCCGAACGACTCGCGGCGCAGGCGGGTTCGCTCGCCGTCTCGCAGGTCGTCGATCCGCGCGCCGTCGAAGCGCACCTCGCCGCCGTCCGGTCGGATGATCGCCGCGAGGCAGTGGAGCAGCGTCGACTTGCCGCAGCCGCTCGGTCCCAGGATCGCGACGATCTCGCCGGTCTCGACCGCGATCGAGGCCTGGCGCAGCGCGACGTCGCGGCCGAACCGCTTGTCGAGACCGCTCGCGTTGAGAAGCTGATTCGTCATTCGGGTGTCTCCGCTTCGGCTGTGAGCGCCGAGAGGCGCTCCTCAGCGATGTCGATCCACTTGATGTCGGCCTCGAGGTGCAAGAGCGCGTGGTCGGCGAGCAGCGCGTCGACCGTGCTCCCGCTGCGCTTGAGGCGTGAGAGCTCGCGCATGCGGGCGAGATGACGGGCGCGCTGCGCGTCGAGGTACTCCTCGGCCGGGCGGTCGGAGAGCTGCGCGAGCACGACCTTCGTGAACATCGTCGTCTGCAGGAAGGTCTCCGGCGGCTCCGGCTTCGCGAGCCAGCGATCGAGCTCAGCACGCCCCTCGTCGGTGATCGCGAAGCGCTTGCGATCGGGGCCGGCGTCGCTCGATTCCTCGCCGTCGAGCATGATCGTGCCGTCGCGCTCGAGGCGATGGAGCGTCGAATAGAGCTGGCCGACGCGGATCGGGCGCGTCTCGGCGAAGAGGTGCTCGTAGGCCTGCTTCAGCTCGTAGCCGTGGCTCGGCTTCCGCTCGATCAGGCCGAGCAACGCGTACGGAACGCTCACCGGTACTCACTGGAGGAGTAGTCCATGAACCCAATAGTCCCTGAGGGAGTAGCGGATGTCAAGGGGCCGCTTCGACGATCGTGCTCGCGGGCTAGATGAGTGATTCCGTTCGGTCGGGGGTTCTGGGGTGTGTCTCGGCTGGTTCTGGCGTTCTGCTCGCCGCGAGTCGGCCCCCGGTTCGCTGTTCGAGGGGCGTTGCGGCGAGTGTGGGCCGTCTCGCG
>JANLRV010000196.1:0-2291 GCA_031361905.1 Actinomycetes bacterium | reverse complement strand
CCCGAGCTCGGGTGAGGTGGCGGCTGCATAGGGCGCCGACGGGTGCAGTGGAGCGACTGCCCGGCCGCGCACCAGGCCACGCGGATCGGGCCAGACGGGTGGGAGATCGGATTCGCGGGAGAACAGCGACGCGAGCGGCTCGGCGGCCCAGGCCGTCGGCACTCCACGGGTGTTCTCGCCGAGCGTCGCCGGCAACATCGCGGGCAGGCCGAAGACCAGGAAGCGGGCGAGGCGCTGTCGGTCGATCACTTCGGCACCGGCGATCCACAACCTGGCCTGTCCGAGACGCTTGACGGACCCATGGATGACAGAGAGCGCGAGCCCGAGCTCGTCCGACGCTTTGGGATAGGTCCATCCATCGGGTCCGCCGCGCTCGCGGTCACAGAGCGCGAGCGCCACGAAGATGTCGGAGGGTCGAAGCATGCCCCCAGGGTACTCGCATTTTCTATTTCATGAAATACGAAATCATCAGGAACGCCAGGCATCCTCATGGGCCTCCATCCAGTCGAGCAATGCCTCGCCCTCGTTCGGACCGCGACCGGGACTGGAGAGGAGATCGGCGGCGAGCTGGCTCGCCGCCACGAATCGGACGGCACCGAAGACGCGGTCCCTCTGGAAAGCGCTTGCGTCGAATGGTCGCGCGAGCACGACGTTGGCGCCGGCCTCGACGGGCACCAGCGAGAGACGCTCGGCAACCAGCAGCGGATCGTCGGTGTAGGCGACCAGCAGCCGGGCGGGCGCCACGGAGGCGAGGCCCCGCAGCGCGAACGATCCGGTCACGCACGATCGTGGCAGCGACGGATCGGCGAGCATCGCGAGCACGGCGTCGAGGTCACCTCGGGGTGCGAGGAACGGATAGGAGCGCTCGGCGCTGAGCTGAGGCTCGTCGGCGGCCCATCGCTCGAGCAACGGGCGCCAGTCGACGCGCGAGACCCGGCCGCTCGGGTCGCGCTCGACGTACCCCTGCTCGACGACGAAGTCGATCACGCGGTAGGTGGCGCCCGCTGATGCCTCGGATGCCTGCATCAGCTCGGGGACGCTGTACGGAGGGCGCAGGTCGCAGAGCGCTCGCACGACGCGGGCGGCTGGCGCGCCCCGCAGCGTCTCGCGACGCCGGCCGGGGCCGCGCCACGGGTCGCTGGTCGCGCCCACCGTCCGGATCGAGATCGCCGGGTCACGCGAGACGAAGCGGACGTTGCCGACGAGGTCGGCGTAGCTGAGGCCCGCTGAGGCCAAGATCTGCTGCAGTCGCGGGCTCAGATAGCGGGAGACGACCACGGGCACGGTCTCGCCGGCTCCCGGCAGCAGCCGAGCGGCGAGCTGAGGAACACCGGCAGGGGTGAGCGCGGCCCCGTGAACGACCCGGAACGCGACCGCCCGGCCCGCCTCGTCCGTCACCCCGACCGTCTCGAGCCGCGAGCCGATCGGCACCACCGGATCGCTCCAGCCGAGCTGCGCGAGCTCTCGCATGAGCGCCTCGGCCGCCTGCGCGCGAACGTCGTAGTCGGAGAGTGGCCGATCAGATCTCACTTCCGAATAATATCTACTTCCGTTCGAATCGGAAGACCGAGATAGACAGTCTGTGAGCGAGATCCCGGGCACGTGGCCACCCTAGCCCGAGAAGCGTGACGCCTCTGTGCCAGCTGTGTGCCGATTGCTCAGCGATTCCACTTCGCCGCGTCGATCCTGGCGATCAGCGCCGTGCGCCGCGCGAAGCGCTCGCGAAGCCGCGCGACCTCGTCCGCAAACCCGGCGAGATCGCCCTGCGCGGCGTAGCACCCGCGCATCGTGCCGAGGTGCTTGACGACGGCGTTGTAGCGCGCGGTGTCGGCACGCTCGAGCAGCTCCTCGAGCTGGCTGCGGTAGATCTGCAGCGCCTCGTCGGGCCGCGTCTCCGTCAGCCGCGCCGCGAGCACGCTCCACTGCGCGTGGTGGCAGCCCTGCTCCTTCGCAGCCGCGAGCGCTTCATCGAGCTCGTCGTCGTGCAGCAGCGCCTCGACGAGCTCCGCTCCGCTGAGCCGCGCGAGCGCCGCCCCGCGCAGCCCGGGAAACGCCTCGCCCGCGGCCTGCTGGAGCAGCTGGTAGGAGGCGAACGACGCCACGGCGGCGATCCCTCGCTGCGCGAGCGCGATCGCGTCGTCGCCGGCCCCGTCTCGCAGGTAGTGGCCGACCAGCTCGTCGCGGATCGTCTGGTCTCCGGCCGGCGGGAACGCGGCGATCCCGCGCTCGAGCCAGGCGATCGCCTCGCGCTCGCGTCCCGCCTTGGCGAGCGCGCTCGCGACCAGCACGTA
>JANLRV010000183.1:0-35072 GCA_031361905.1 Actinomycetes bacterium | reverse complement strand
CGCGCTCGGCTTCCTGATCGGCGCGATCCTCTCGGCCGCGGCCGGCTACGTCGGCATGAACACCGCGGTGCGGGCGAACGCGCGCACCGCCGAGGCGGGCCGCACGGGCCTCTCGGCCGCGTTCGGCGTCGCCTTCAAGGGCGGCACCGTCACCGGCATCCTCGTCGTCGGCCTCGGCCTGCTCGGCGTCGCCGGCTACTACGGCGCGCTGCGCGCCGGAGACGTCAGCGAGGCGGACGCGGTCCGCGCGCTCGTCGGTCTCTCGTTTGGCGGCTCGCTGATCTCGGTCTTCGCCCGTCTCGGCGGCGGCATCTTCACGAAGGGCGCCGACGTCGGCGCCGATCTCGTCGGCAAGCTCGAGGCCGGCATTCCCGAGGACGACCCGCGCAACCCCGCCGTGATCGCCGACAACGTCGGCGACAACGTCGGCGACGACGCGGGCATGGCGGCCGACCTGTTCGAGACCTACGCGGTGACGCTCGTCGCCGGCATGCTGCTCGCGCAGCAGGCTGGCTGGGGAGCAGCAGGCATCGGGCTGCCGCTCGTGCTCGGCGGCGTCTCGATCATCGCCTCGATCATCGGCTCGCAGTTCGTGCGCGTGAAGGATGGCGGCAGCGTGATGGGCGCGCTCTACCGCGGCGTGCTCGTCGCGGCTGCGATCTCGGCCGTCATCTTCCTGCCGGTCGTGAAGTGGATGACGCACAGCATTCCGAGCGCAGCGCTCGACGGCTCGTCGTGGAGCGATCTCTACTTCTGCTCGCTCGTCGGGCTCGTGATCACCGCGCTCCTGATGGCGATCACCGAGTACTACACGGGAACGCGCTGGGGTCCCGTCAAGTCGATCTCGCAGGCCTCCACCACCGGGCACGCGACGAACATCATCCAGGGCCTCGCGAAGTCGATGGAGGCGACCGCCGCGCCGGTGATCGTGATCGGCGTCGGCATCCTCGCCGCCTACAAGCTCGCGGGCATCGACGGCGTCGCCGTGGCGGCCGTCTCGATGCTCTCGATGGCGGGCCTCGTCGTTGCTCTCGACGCGTTCGGCCCGATCACCGACAACGCCGGCGGGATCGCCGAGATGGCCGACATGCCGGAGTCGGTGCGCGGCATCACCGATCCGCTCGATGCCGTCGGCAACACCACCAAGGCGGTCACGAAGGGCTACGCGATCGGGTCGGCCGCGCTGGCCGCGCTCGTGCTCTTCGCTTCGTACTCCGATGAGCTGACCACGAAGCTGCGCGAGGCCGGCAAGCTGGGGGTCAACGAGTCGCTGCGCTTCGACCTCTCGAATCCGTGGGTGCTCGTCGGCCTGCTGATCGGCGGCATGATGCCGTTCCTGTTCGCCTCGATGGCGATGCAGGCGGTCGGCCGCGCCGGTGCGGAGGTCGTCGAGGAGGTCCGCCGTCAGTTCCGCGAGATCCCGGGGATCATGGAGGGCACCGCGAAGCCCGAGTACGGCACCTGCGTCGACATCGTCACGAGGCGCGCGCTCAAGGAGATGCGCGTCCCGTCCCTGATCCCGATCGTGATCCCTATCGTCGTCGGCCTGATCTCGTACACGATGCTCGGCGGGCTGCTCGTCGGCACGATCGTCACGGGCCTCTTCCTGGCGATCTCGATGACCTCGGGCGGCGGCGCCTGGGACAACGCGAAGAAGATGATCGAGGACGGCCAGTTCGGCGGCAAGGGCTCCGACGCGCATGCCGCATCGATCACCGGCGACACCGTCGGCGATCCGTACAAGGACACCGCCGGCCCGGCGATCAACCCCATGATCAAGATCACGAACATCGTCGCGATCCTGATCATCCCGCTGATCGTCAAGGTTCTCTGACCGTCGCTCGGCGTCTCCCTCCCCCAGCTGAGGGATCAGCTCGGGGGAGGGAGACGCCGACGAACTGCGTGTGAGGCTCCTCCCGACTCGCACGAAGGCTCCTGCCGAGAGATCGCCTTCCGCAGTCCCTCAGGACGAGGCGGCTCGCGAGCCGAGGAGATCGGCTCGCGCGCGCCGCTCCGCCGCGTCGGCCGGACGGCCTGCGCGAACGGCCCCCCGTCGTCAGCGTGGCATCGCGTTGTTCCTCCGCTACGCCCTGCTGAGCGGCCTCGCGGTCGCCAGCCTCGGCGTGATCCTCGCCGAGCAGGCTCAGGAGGACGCCAGGCTCGACGGTCGGCGGCAGGTGCACGCGCAGGCCGACGCGATCGCCTCGGCCGCGATCGAGCCCGCGCTCGCCAGCCACAGCCTCGACCAGCCGCTCGGAATCCGCGAGCGCGGCCTCGTGCGCGATGCGGTCGACGGCCTCATCTCCTCGGGGACCGCGCTTCGCGTGCGCCTCCGCTCGAGCAACGGCGCAATCGTCTTCTCAGACGACGGCACGATGGGCGAGCTCGGCGGGCCCGTCCCTGCCGACCTCCGCGAGGCGCTTGCCGGCGCCACGCACTCGGAGGTGTCGATCCTGAACTCGGATGAGATCGATCGTGCCCACGGCCTGGCGCTGGGCCCGCGCGTCGCGGAGGTGTACCTCCCGCTCCATCCGCGCGATGACCCCGCGAAGATCATCGGCGTGCTCGAGCTGTACGTGCCGTACGCGCCGATCGCGGCCGGCCTCGACGCCTCGCTGCGCAACCTCTACCAGAAGCTGATCGTCGGCTCGTGCGTGCTCTGGCTTGCGCTCGCGGGGATCGCCTGGTCGGTCTCGCGGCGGATCCGGCGGCACGCGGCCGAGCAGGAGCATCTCGCCCTGCACGATCCGCTCACCGATCTGCCGAACCGCGCGCTCTTCCGCGACCGGGCCGCGCAGGCGATCGCGCATGCTGCCCGCGCGCAGACCGACGTCGCGCTCGTCGTGGTCGACCTCGACCGCTTCAAGCAGATCAACGACACGCTGGGGCAGGGCGGCGGCGATCGCTTTCTGCGCGAGCTCGCGACGCACCTGCTGGGCGTGCTCCGTGACGGCGACACCGCGGCGCGCCTCGGCGGCGACGAGTTCGGCCTCGTGCTGCCCGGCATCGACCGGGAGTCCGCCCCGGTGATCCTCGAGCGCGTGCGCGAGGCGTGCGCGAGCGAGATCGAGATCGACGGCCTGCCGATCTCGGCCGAGGCGAGCATCGGCGCGGCGTTCTGGCCGCTCGACGGCACCGAGATCGAGGATCTGCTGCAGGCGGCCGCGAGGGCGATGCAGGCGGGCAAGCAGACGCACGGTGGGATCGCACTCGCCGAGGCGCGAGCGAGCGATGCGAGTCCCGGTGACCTGATGCTTCTGAGCGAGCTCCGCCAGGCGATCGAGCGCGACGAGCTCGTGCTGCACTACCAGCCGCGCGTCGAGGCGACCACCGGCGCGGTCTCGTCCGTCGAGGCGCTCGTGCGCTGGCAGCACCCGCAGCGGGGCCTGCTCGCGCCGCTCGCCTTCGTGCCATCCGCGGAGGCGACGGAGCTGATCGTGCCGCTCACGCGCTGGGTCTTGACGCATGCGATCGCACAGCTTCGCAGCTGGTCGGATCGCTACCCGGCCCTCGGTCTCTCGATCAACATCTCCGCCCGCAACCTGCGCGACGGATCGCTTCCCGAGCAGGTCGCCGAGATCCTCGAGCGCAGCGCGATCGATCCCTCGCGGATCTGCCTCGAGCTGACGGAGACGGCGCTCGTGAGCGATCCAAGCGCGGCCGAGGCCGTGCTCACGCGGCTCGCCGAGACCGGCGTCGGCATCAGCCTCGACGACTTCGGGCGGGGCTACACATCGCTCAGCTACCTCGGTCGGCTGCCGCTCGACGAGCTCAAGATCGACCGGTCGTTCGTGGCGCGCATCCTCGAGCATCCGGAGGACGACGCGATCGTGCGCTCGGTCGTCGCGCTCGGCCACCAGCTCGGCCTGCGCGTCGTCGCCGAGGGCGTCGAGACGAGCGAGGTGGCGCAGGCGCTCGTCGCGATGGGCTGCGACGTCCTGCAGGGCTTCCTCGTCAGCCGCCCGATCCCGGCGGATCAGCTCGAGGCCTGGATGGAGCATCTGCTCAAGCCTGTCAGCGCCTGAGGGTAGCGCCTTCCCCCCGAGCAAACGGGATCGATCATCTAGAGTCCGCGCGATGCGTCTGGGAGTCGTCGTTCTCGTGCTCTGCCTGGTCGCGGCCGGATGCGGCAGCGCGAGATCGCGGTCCGAGACGGCGCGCGTCGTGATCGAGAAGGACTGGGAGGGGGCGTTCATCGCTGCGAGCGATCCGTTCCCGCGCCACCCGGAGCTCGCCGGCCTCTCGCACGTCGACGTGAAGTGCGCCGACGCGGGCGCGAAAGCCGCGATCGTGCGCTGCTCGCTCGTCGCCTCGGCGGGGAGCCATCGCGTCCGAATCGGCGCGCGCGCCCGCTTCGACAGCTCCGGCACGCTGCGGGCCTGGGAGCTCGTGAGCTAGCTTGCCGCTCCTCCGTCGGCGCACCGAGCACGGGCTTCCGGCAGTCCTCGGCATCGGGGATCTGTTTGCGACGGCCTACGGAAACGTGGGCTCGTCGATCTACTACGCCCTCGGCGTGACCACGTTCTACGCGCTCGGGCTCGCGCCGATCGCGTTCCTCATCAGCGGGCTGATCTTCGCGTTCACCGCCGCCACCTACGCCGAGGCGACGGCGCGCTATCCGGAGGCGGGCGGCTCGGCGTCGTTCTCGCGCCGCGCCTTCAACGAGGCGGTCTCGTTCTTTGCCGCGTGGGCGCAGATGCTCAACTACACCGTCACGATCGCGATCTCGGCGTACACCGTGCCGCCGTACCTCTCGGTCTTCCCGGGCTGCAGCTTCATGCGCTCGGGAACGGCGGGCCAGGTGGTCGTCGCGGCCACGCTCTGCCTGCTGCTCGCGCTGCTCAACATCCGCGGGATCCAAGAGTCGGCGAAGCTCAACATCTTTCTCTCGCTGGCGGACCTCGCGACGCAGGCGCTGCTCGTGATCGTCGGTGCCGTGCTGATCCTCAACCCGCAGGTGCTGATCGACAACGTCGATCTCGGCATCGCTCCGACCTGGCAGGCCTTCGCGATCTCGATCCCCATCTGCATGGTCGCCTACACGGGCATCGAGACGATCTCGAACATGGCCGAGGAGGCGCGCGACCCCGCGCGCGACGTCCCGCGCTCGATCGGGCTCGTCGCCGCGGCCGTCTTCGGCATCTACGTCTTCCTGCCGGCCGTCGCGCTCTCGGCGATGCCGGTGCACACCTCGCCGATCCTCAACTCCCCGGCAGGCGCGGGTCCCACGCTCTACGGCACGCAGCTCGCGACGACCTACGCCGGCGACCCCGTGCAGGGCATCGTGCAGAACCTCGGGCTCGGGTTCTTGACGACGCCGATGGGGTACTACGTCGGCCTGCTCGCCGGCACGATCCTGATCATCGCGACGAACGCCGGCATCATCGGCGTCTCCCGGCTGACCTACTCGATGGGCGTGCACCGACAGTTCCCGAACGTGATGCGCACCGTCCACCCCGTCTATCGCACGCCCTGGGTCGCGATCGCCATCTACACCGTGCTCGCGATCCTGATGATCGTCGGCGCGAAGCTCGCCGGCGGGCAGGGCGTCGTCTTCCTCGCGAACATCTATGCCTTCGGGGCGATGCTCTCGTTCTCGATCGCTCACGCATCGGTGATCGCGCTGCGCCTGCGGCCCTCGATGCGCGATCCCGACATGCCGTTCCGCGCGCCGTTCAACATGCGCTGGCGCGATGTCGACGTGCCGCTCTTTGCGATCTTCGGCCTCGCGGGAACGCTCTCGGCCTTCTTCGTCGTTGCGATCCTGTTCCCGTCCGTCCGCTACGCCGGGATCGGCTGGATGACGCTCGGGATGCTCGTGTTCTTCGTCTATCGCCGCCGGCAGGGCCTGCCGCTGACGAAGACGGTCTACGCGGCTCCCAAGCTCGCGGGACCGGCCTACGAGGTCGAGTACCGCACGATCGTGCTGCGGATCACGGATCACGCCGTGACGGACGAGATGACCGCCGCTGTGCTGCGGCTCGCGGCCGAGCAGCACGCGACGCTCGTCGCGCTCTACCCGCTCGTGGTTCCGCCCAGCCGCCCGCTCAACGCGAGCGACCCCGAGGCCGAGCGGATCGCGAGCCGCCAGCTCGGCGAGGCCGATGCGCTCGGACAGCGGTTCGGCGTGCCGGTGATCTCGCGCCTCGTGCGCACCCGCAACGCCGGCCGTGCCCTGATCGACGAGGCCATCGTGCGCGGGGCCGAGGTGATCGTGCTCGGCTCGCCCGGCCGCGACGCCGCCTCGACCCGGCTGTTCGACGAGACGGTCGACTACGTCGTCCGCCATGCCCCCTGCAAGGTCGTCGTCGGCGCGACCGAGCGCTGGCGTGGCGAGCAGACGGCCGAGCCGGTCCGTCAGCAGCTCCTCGAGGTCGGCGAGGCGACGTGAGCAGGCGCCTCGTCTACGTCCTCTCGCCCGCCATGATCGTGCTCGGCGTGGGCGTGCTCGTGCGCACCGCGGCCGCCGGAGCGGGGGGCGTCGCCGTCGGCTACGTCTTCGGGCTCGGCCTGATCGCAGCCGGCGTGCTGCGCCTCTGGATCGCCCGGAAGGCGGCGTCGCGCTGATGGCGCGCGAGCTGCCGAGCCTGCGACGCGTCGTCCGCAGCGACGCCGTCTTCCCGATCATCTACAGCGAGATCGCCTCGTCGCTCGCGTTCGCGCTCGGGCTCGTCGCCTACTGGGCGCTCGGCGCGACACCGCTCGTGCTGCTCGGCGTCGGCGCGCTCTGCGCCCTCGCGGGGGCGTTCTACGCGGAGGGCTCGAGCGCGCTGCGCGGCGGATCGCCCGTGATCGCCCGCCGGGCGTTCGGCGATCTGATCTCATTCATCGTGGGCTGGGCCGTGCTGCTCGACCTGATCGTCGTGGCGACGCTCTCGGTGCTGTTCGTGCCGCGCTACGCGCTCGCGCTGGTCGATCGCTCCCCGGCGATCGGCTCGCCGGCGGGAGAGGTGATCGGCGCGGTGATCCTCGCGATCCTCTGCGGGCTCCGCTTCCTGCCGCGCGGCAGGGCGGTCGGGATCGTGCGCATCACCGCTCTCGTCGACGTCGGCATGCAGCTCGTGCTGGTGCTGCTCGGGCTGACCGTGCTCGGCGACCTCAACGTGCTCACGAGCTCGCTCGACTTCGGCGTCAGCCCGAGCTGGACGAGCCTCGGCTACTCGATTCCGATCGCGCTGATCGCGTTCACCGGGATCGAGGTCGTGGCGACGCTGATGCAGGATGCGGAGACCGCGCCGCCGCTGCGGCGAAGCGTCGTCGTCTCGATCGCGTCGATCGTGCTCGCCTACGCGGTGATCGCGACGGCCGCGCTCAGCGTCTTCCCGTTGCAGCCCCACGCAGGCGCGCCCGACGGCCTCTCCTCGGCGCTCTCCACCCGCTGGCTCGACGCCCCGCTCGCGGGCGTCGCCCAGGTCTTCGGCGATCGCGCGATCGGCGCCGGCGACGTGATTCGCGTGCTCGTGAGCGCGTCGGCGATCGCAATCCTGCTCGTCAGCGCGAGCACCGCGATCTCGGGGGCGATCCGGACGCTGCGCTCGCTCGGCGAGACGGGCGGGCTCCCGAAGGCGATGATGGTTCGCTCGCGGCGCACGACCTGCGAGCCGGGTGGCCTCCTGCTCGTGCTGGTTGTGGGCATCGTCGTGATCGCGATCGTCGGGATCACCGGTGACCAGGTCGAGGCGCTCGCCTCGATCTACTCGTTCGGCATCCTGCTCGCGTTCATGGTCGTGATCGCGTCTGTGGCCGCGCTGCGCGTGCGCGAGCCGGATCTCCCGAGGCCCGTGCGGGTGCCCGCGATCGTGCTGCTCGCGCCGATCGGGCTGCTCGCGTCGTGGATCGTCTGGCTGCTGGGTCTGAGCACGCACCCGGCCGGGCGGATCGTCCCGCCGCTCTGGCTGGCGGGAGGGCTCGTGCTCTTCTTCGTCGTCAGGCGTCGTTCGAAGCTCGGCGTGCTCGAGCGGTTCGAGCCGGTCGTGGCTCCGGCTCCCGAGCTCACCGAGGTCAGCTACGGAACGATCGTCGTGCCGGTGCGCCAGGCCGGTCCGATCGAGCTCGAGATGCTCGCCACTGCGAGCAAGCTCGCGCTTGCCCGCGGCGCCTCCGTGGTCGCCGTGAACGTGATCGAGGTGCCGCTCGCGATGCCGCTCGACACGCCGCTCCCCGAGCGCGAGGCGCATGCACGCGAGCTGCGCTCGCTGGTCACGCAGTTCGCGCGCGACTACCCGGTGCCGTTCGAGTGTCGCGTCGTGCGCGCCCGGGCGATCTCAGGCGCGGTCGCGCAGATCGCACGCGACGAGGATGCGGGTCTGATCCTGATCGGGGCCGTGCCTCACCCCGGCGCCTACGCCGATCGCGACCGGATGTTCTCGATGACGATCGAGAACCTGCTGCGGCGGGCGCCGTGCCGCGTGATCGTGACCTCGTTCCCGGCGGGCACCGAGACATCCGAGATCTCGTAGACCGTCACTCGAGGACGCGCAGGACCCGCGGCGTGCCGTTGCAGACGTCGAGCGATGCGATCGCGGCGAGCGCTCCCTGGGCATCGTCGCCGACCGTTGGGTGCGTGAGGAAGACGAGCGACGCGGTGCGGTCGTCGAGCGGACGCTGGATCATCGAGCGCAGCGAGACGCCACGGTCGCCGAAGCAGGTCGCGATCTGCGCGAGCACGCCGGGGCGATCGGTCACGTTCATGCGCACGTAGAGCGGGCTGCGCCAGCGTCCGGCGGGCACGATCGGGACGTCGCGGTAGGGCACGCCCGCGGTCTCAGCGGGCGCGAGCACGCTGACGAGGTCGCCGATCACGGCCGAGGCCGTCTCCGGGCCGCCGGCTCCCGGTCCCTGCAGCGTGATCTCGCGGATCTCGCGGCCCCGCAGCATGACGGCGTTGAAGCTGCCGTCGATGCGCGCGAGCGTGTGATCTCGAGGCACGAGCGTGGGGGCGACGCTGGCCGAGATCCCCGAGTCGTCGAGGCGGGCGTGGGCCAGCAGCTTGACGGCGTAGCCGAGGTCGCGCGCGAAGCCGACGTCCTCGGCGCCGAGGGTGTCGATCCCCTCGAAGGGGACGTCGTCGATCGAGAGGTGCCGGTGGAATGCGATCCCGGCGAGGATCGCGAGCTTGGCGGCCGCGTCGGCGCCGCCGACGTCCTCGGTCGGGTCGGCCTCGGCGAAGCCGAGCTCCTGCGCGCGGCGCAGCGCGTCCTCGTAGCTCTGGCCCTGCGACGCCATCGCGCTGAGGATGAAGTTCGTGGTCCCGTTGACGATGCCGATCAGCTCGTCGACCGACGCGGCGACGAGCGACTCCTGCAGCACGCGGACGACGGGGATCGCGGCGCATGCGGAGGCCTCGTAGCGCAGGCGGGCCCCGCTCGTGTCGGCCGCAGCAGCCAGCTCGGCGCCGTGGCGCGCGAGCAGCTGCTTGTTCGCCGAGACGACGGAGACGCCGCGCTCGAGCAGCGCGCGCAGGTAGCCGAGCGTCGGCTCGATGCCGCCCATCACCTCGGCGACGATGCCGATCGACGGATCCTCGAGAATGTCCTCGAAACGGGTCGTGAGCAGGCCGCTCGGCGCGTCCGCGTGCTTCGAGGGGTCGCGCACGAGGGCGCGCACCACCCGCACGGGACGTCCGGCGACGCGCGAGACGACGTCCGCCCGCTCGCGCAGCAGGCGATCGACGGCGCCTCCGACCGTTCCGTAGCCCAGCAGGCCGATCCCGATAGCGTCGCTCATGGGAGGGCAGCATAGAAGCTCGGCCGCCACAGCAGCTGTGCTCGGAGCGCGCCCCGTCCGCGGGCCGCTTGCTAGTCTCCGCAGCCATGCATGCGGTTGTCCTCGGGTGTGGTCGTGTCGGCTCGGGCGCTGCGATAAGGCTGCGTGACGCCGGCCACACGGTCGCGGTGATCGACCAGGTCGCCGCCGCGTTCGATCGCCTTGGCGATCGCAGCCGCTTCGAGGCGCTCGAGGGGCATGCGCTCGACCTGGCGCTGCTGCGTGCCGCGGGCATCGAGCGGGCCGGCGCGTGCATCGTCGCGACGAACGGCGACAACACCAATCTCGTGATCGGCCAGTTCGTGGCGAAGCGCTGGCCCGTCCCGAGCGTGATCGTGCGAGTGCTCGATCCCGCTCGCGCCGAGGTCTTCGCGGGCTTCGGCGTGCATACGGTCAGCCCCACCTCGGGCGTGATCGATCTGCTCGTCGGTGGCGTGCTCGCGGGCGAGGCGCGCTGATGTACATCGTCGTCGCGGGCGGTGGCAAGGTCGGGCGCAACCTGACGTTGCAGCTGATGGATCAGGGTCACGAGGTCACGCTGATCGAGAAGGAAGCCGCGCGCTATCGCCGTCTCGAGGAGCAGTTCGAGCACCTCGTCCAGTGGGGCGATGCGTGCGAGCTGCACGTGCTCGAGCGCTGCGGCGTGCAGCGGGCCGACATGGTCGTGGTCGTGACGGGCGACGATGAGGACAACGTCATCGTCGCGCAGCTCGCGAAGAAGCACTACGGCGTCGAGCGGGTCGTCGTGCGCGTGAACGATCCGCGCAACCAGGAGATCTTCGACCAGCTCGACATCTTGCCGACCGTCTGTGCGACGACCGGCATCATGCGGCTGATCGAGCACGAGCTTCCCGAGCACGCGTTCGTCCCGCTCCTGGCCTTCCGCCGCGAGGGCATCGAGATCGTGGAGGTGCGCGTCGCGAGCGACCGCAACGTCGACTCGGTCGCGCTGCCAGAGGGCGCGCGGCTGATCGCTCGGCTCCGCGCCGACTCCTCGGACCTCGTCGAGCCGGGCATGAAGCTGAGCGCCGGAGACGAGCTTCTCGTGGTGGTCAAGGGCGAGCACCTCGACGCCGTGCGCCACGCGCTCAGCTGACGAGCGCCGCCAGTTCGTTGCGCGTGGCGATCGCCCGGCCTGCGGGCAACGCGGCACCCTCGAACTCGACGCGATCGAGCCGCCGGGTCAGACCGAGGAATGAGAAGACGGCCTCGGAGCCTTCGCGAGGCCCCTCGCCGACTCCGATCAGCTCGTCGCCCCGAGCCCGCAAGACGGTGAGAATCGCCGAGACGGCCGGATCACGCCGCAGGTGCACGCGCGTGTGGTCGCCGTAGAAGCGGGCGAGCTCGATGCGCCAGTTGGCGATCGAGTCGCCGGCCCACGCCTCGAGCGCGGGCAGGGCCGCCGCGCGATCGGAGACGGCGGTACGGGACAGCGGCCTGATCGCATCGAAGCGGCGCGCGAGGTGCTCGACGGCGGCGCTCCAGAGCTCGTCGGCTCCGGTGGCGATCGCGCGCTCGGCGATCAGGTAGGTCTCGCTCACGCGCGTCGTCCGCGCAGGAAGCGTGGCGCCAGCACGGTTGCGAGGGCGACGCCGATGCCGTCGATCGCGACGTCGCGCGGAGCGCCCTCGCGACCGGGCACGAAGGTCTGATGCCACTCGTCCGAGGCCGCGTAGGCGAGCGCGATCAGCGCCGCGAGCGACGGGCGGACGCAGCGGCCGAGCAGCACCGTCAGGATCAGGTACTCGCAGACGTGAGCGCCCTTGCGCAGGAGGACCACGAGATCGGAGTGATGGCCATCGCTCGACTGCGACGAGAGCACGAAGATCAGCGCCATCCAGACGATTGCGGGACCCCACGTGCGCGCGACGTTCGCCATGCCTGCATGGTGCCTGATACCGGCACACACCCGGCACACTGCGCGCGAGCGCCGCGCGACCTCCCGGGGCGACGATCCGCCCATGACTCCGCACCCCGCTCGCCGGACGCCGGTGCTCGCAGCTCTGCTCGGCATCCTCGTCTGGCTCACCGTGCCCTCACCGCCGGCGAGCGCCGGCACGTGGAATCTCGCCTACGACTTCACGGCGGACCTCTCGGGCTGGTCGGGCTACACCGAGCCGGGCTACCTCCTCTGCGGTCGCTCGGCACCGGCAGGCTGCCCCGACACGTCGACGAACCGCATCCACCTGCGGCCCACGCTCGTGCCATCGGCCTGGGCGCAGGGGCGCTGGGACTGGACCGCGCCACCCGGCACTGCGATCGTCGGCGGCACGCTCGCGTATCGCACTCGGATGCTCGGGAGCTCGCAATTCGCGCGGGTCAAGCTGCGCGCCGACGGGCAGGACTGGGGAAGCGCGCCGGCGATCGTGAGCGAGCAGCAGACAGGTCCGCTGACCGACCACGTCGTCGCGCTCCCTGCGGGCTATCGCCAGCTCGGCGTCGCTCTCTACTCCCACCCCGGCGTCGTCGCCGCTGCCGGAGTCTGGGACGACTACCTGACGCTTGTGCGCCTCGATGTGACGGTCGACGACCCGGCGCCGCCGACGCTCGCGTGGGCGGACGGCGGGCAGCTGCTGGACGGCGCGTGGCACCGCGACGACGTCTGTGCCGTCGTCTCCGCGTCGGACGGCCAGTCGGGCGTGGCTGTGATCACGGCCCAGGCGGGACCGGTCGTCGCCCGCTTCGAGACCGCGGCGACGGGGAGCCAGTACCAGCCTCGCCCGGCGAGCGCTGCGCCTCGGCTGTGCCTGGGCGCAGCCGCGCTGGGCGAGGGCGTGCAGGCGGGGCAGGTCACCGCGGCCGACGCGACCGGTGGCGCCGCTTCACCGCTCGGCTTCACCGTGCGGATCGATCGGACCGCGCCGCAGGCCGTGCTCCTGCAGCCCGCCGCGCCGTCGCCGAAGCCCGAGATCGTGATCGCGGCGAGCGACGCACTCAGCGGCATCTCGTCGATCGACGTGACGATCGACGGCGATGCCGTGTCGTCCGCCCTCGTCGCGGGCAAGGTGCGGCTGTCGCCCGCGCTCGTGTTCGGCGATCACGTCCTTCGCTGGAACGTCTCGGACGCGGCGGGGAACACGACGCGGGGGAGCTCGACGGTCTCCGTGACCGACCCGACGCCCCCGGCCCTCACGATCGGCGCGCCGAGCGACGGCGCCGTGCTCGCCGACGGGTTCCTCGCCTCCGTCAGGATCTCGGCGTCCGACGAGGGCTCGGGCGTCGATCCGTCGGGATATCGCGTCCTGCTCGATGGCCGGGATCTGGCGGACGGCGGGCCGACCGCCTCGGGATACTCCGTCTCGGCCGGCGTGCGCCTCGCGGCCGGGCCCCACCGGCTCGAGGCCCGGGCACGCGATCGCGCCGGCAACGCCGCCCAGATCAGCTGGACGGTGACGGCGCCCGCTGGATCGAGGGCTGCCCCGGCCGTGCCGGGAGCCGCTCCGGCGACGACCGCGCCGGGCGGCACCCGGGCCGCGGCGCGGCTCACGGCGGTCGTCCCGTCGATCGGCGGCGTGCGTGCCCGCCTGGTACTCGTGCGCTTCGCCGCCCCGCTCGCGGCGGGTGACGTGCAGGTCGTGACCCGCTGTGGCACGCGGCGGGAGGCGGCCACCCTCCATCCCGCGCGGGGCCGAGTCGTCGTGCGCGTCGACTGCCCGGGGCGAGCGAGCGTGCGTGCGCGCCAAGGGCCGACGCGCGCGTCGGCGACGATCGCGCCGCGCGTCTTGCCGCTGCTGCTTGCGGCTACCGCCGACAGCGATCACGCGCCGACGGTGATCACGGTGCGCGCGCGGGCGGGCGAGCTGGCGGGCCACGTCGTTGCGATTCAGGCACTGGGTCGCGCTGGCTGGCGGCGCGTGGGTGCCGTGCGGGCGAGCGCTCGCGGGCGCATCGTGATGCGCTTCACGGCTCGTTCGGCGGGCGCGTTCGCGCTCCGCGCGATCGTCCCCGAGCTCGCCGCGGTGCCGAGCCGCAGCACGCTCGTGACGCTCCGGTGAGCTGCGTCGCCAGGCCGTCGATCCTCGTTGCTACCCTGGCCTGGTGAAGGTCGTCGACGACGCTGCCGCTGCCGTGCTCGAGGGCCTCAATCCCGCCCAGCGCGAGGCCGTCACGCTGCCTGACGGGCCGGCGCTCGTGATCGCCGGAGCCGGCTCGGGCAAGACGCGCGTGCTGACGTCGCGGATCGCGCACCTGGTCCACGAGGAGCGCGTGCGGCCGCACCAGGTGCTCGCGATCACGTTCACGAACCGCGCAGCTGCCGAGATGCGCGAGCGGGTGCAGCAGGTCGTCGGCCAGACGGGCGGCATGTGGGTGATGACGTTCCATGCGGCCTGCGGGCGGATCCTGCGGCGCGAGGCCGATCGCCTCGGCTATCGCTCGAACTTCACGATCTACGATCAGGCCGACCAGGTCCGCGTGGTGCGCGCCTGTCTGGAGGATCTCGAGCGCGATCCGAAGCGGTTCCCGCCACGCGGCATCCACGCGAGGATCTCGAGCGAGAAGAACCGCCTCGTCAGCGCGGCCGACTTCCGCGAGCAGGTCGGGAACTTCTTCGACCAGATCGTCGCGGACGTCTACGAGCAGTACGAGCGGCGCCTGCACGCGCAGAACGCGATGGATTTCGACGATCTCCTGGTGCGCACGGTCGAGCTGCTCGACGGCTTCGATGACGTCCGCGAGCGCTGGCAATCGGCCTTCGCCACGCTGCTCGTCGACGAGTACCAGGACACGAACCACGCCCAGTACCGCATCGTGCGCCTGCTCGGCGACCGTCACCGCAACATCTTCGTGGTCGGCGACGCCGACCAGGCGATCTACACCTGGCGCGGCGCCGACATCCGCAACATCCTCGACTTCGAGCGCGACTATCCCGATGCGCGGGTCGTGCGGCTCGAGCAGAACTACCGCTCGGTGCAGCGCGTTCTCGACGCCGCGAACGCCGTGATCGAGCAGAACACGGGCCGCCTCGAGAAGCGCCTCTGGAGCGAGCTCGGCGAGGGCGATCCGATCAGGATCGTCGAGGTCGAAGACGAGCACGACGAGGCGCGGCTCGTCGCGGCCCGCATCGGCGAGCTGATCGAGGCGGACACGAGCCCGGCCGAGATCGCGGTCTTCTACCGCACGAACGCGCAGTCGCGCGTGCTCGAGGATCTGCTCGTCCGCCACCGTGTGCCGTACCAGGTGATCGGAGGCCCGCGCTTCTACGAGCGGGCCGAGATCAAGGACGCGCTCGCATATCTCACGGTGCTCGACAACCCGGCCGACGAGGTCGCGCTTCGCCGCTCGATCAACCAGCCGAAGCGGGGAATCGGCGACGCCAGCGTCGATCGTCTCGCGGCGACGGCCGCCTTCGAGGGTCGAACGCTCTGGCAGGCGCTCGAAGATCCCTCGCACGCGGGCGTCGCGGCGGCGGCCGCGAAGTCGGTCACGGGCTTCCGCTCGATGATGGACGACCTGCGCGACCGGGCCGTCGAGCTGAGCGTGGGAGAGGTGATCGAGCTCGTGCTCGAGCGCTCGGGGATGATCGACCAGTACGAGGCCGAGCGCACGATCGAGGCGACGGGTCGCATCGAGAACCTGCAGGAGCTCGTCGGAGTCGCCCGCGAGTACGCGCAGCAGAACGAGGAGCCGACGCTCTCGGGCTTCCTCCAGGAGATCTCGCTGGCGACGTCGGCCGACGAGCAGGCCGCGGAGGACGGCCGCGGGCGCGTCACGCTGATGACGCTGCACAACGCGAAGGGCCTCGAGTTCGAGTGCGTCTTCGTGATCGGCATGGAGCAGAACCTGTTCCCGCACGTGCGCTCGATCGAGGAGGCGAACCTCGAGGAGGAGCGCCGGCTCTGCTACGTCGCGATCACGCGCGCACGCCGTCACCTGACGCTGACCTACGCCCGCCAGCGCGTGCTCTTCGGCAACCGGGGCACGAACGCCCCGAGCCAGTTCCTCGCCGAGATCCCCGAGCACCTGGTCGAGCACGAGCGCATGCCGTCGAAAGCGTGGTCCTCGAGCGGCGCGGCGCCGCAGCGGGAGCGCAATCCTGAGGATGCCTGGACGCCCGCGCCGGCCGGATCTCCCCTGCCGGCCCGGCCGGGTGGAGTCGCGCCGCGCGAGACCGTGCCGACACTCTCGATCGGAGACAACGTTCGCCACCAGCAACTCGGCGAAGGGGTCGTGCTCGGGCTCGCGGACGGCGGGCAGGTCATCGTGCGTTTCGCTGCGGACGGCTCCGAGCGCCGACTGCTGCTCGCGTACGCCCCGCTCGAACGGATCTGACGCGCCCCGCGCGCTGGTATCATCGAGCGAGACCCGGGCGATTAGCTCAGTTGGGAGAGCACCAGCTCGACAAGCTGGGGGTCACTGGTTCGAACCCAGTATCGCCCATCCCGGAAATCCCGCACCCAAAGCGGGATTTCCTCGTTTTCCAGGCAATCTTCGGATCCGATTCCGATCCGCGGGAGTCATCGACAGTCCGTCATGGTCCGTGACGGTCCGTGCACTCGGCGTACGACTGTCCCAAAACTTTCCCAAATGCCGGCTAGATCGGGCGGCTGTAGAAGCAGCGCCAATGTGCGGCGCTGAGGTCGGCTCGCTCGTCGCGGGCGTGCTGCTTTGCCTGGCGGGTCTTGAGGTTCGCGAGCTGCGCTCGCCCCCAGGTCGGCGTCTCGCCGGCGAGGAACGCCTCGATCTGCTCCCGCCGCCGGCTGAACACGCGCAAAACCGGCTTCGGCCAGCGCGCCAGCTCGGCCATGCCGTAGCGCGGCTGGTGCCAGGCCCAGCCGAGCCGCGTCGTGACCTCGTGACGGAGCACCGCGTGATAGGTGCCACCCGCGGCGTGCTTCCACTCCCGCAGGACCGGCTGCATGTCGAGCGCCATTACTCACACTCGTCTTCTGCGCTCTTTTCGCCATGTTGCCGACCACCACGTGCGTGTGCAGCTGCGGATTCGGCGCCGCGTCCTCGGAGACGGTGCGCGCCCAGGCGTGCTCGATCACGACACCGACGAGGCCATGCGTGGAGTGCCGCTCGATGCCGTTGTGCCCGACGCGCACGCGGATCGCCTCGTCCTCAAGGAGCTGCAGCGCGGCGGCGACGCCGGCCCGGTGAGCCGCGAGCACCTCACGCCGCGTCTCCTGATCGCCGAAGGCGAGTGCGAGGTTCTTGGGCGCGCTGACGGCGAAATCCCAGCCACCGACGCGCTTCAGCTCGACGAGCCGCTCGACGACCTCACCCGATTCGGGATCGAACGCTCTGCGGCGCACCAGGCGATCGGCCTGGGGGCGGCGCAGCGCGAGGCCGGTGTTCGGATCGCGGCCCTCGATCAGGCTGACGATCGAGCCGGGCTCGGCCGGGCCCTCGAGACCGAGCAGCTCCGCGCCGGCACCCCACCAGGAGCCGGGCCGCTCGCCCCACTCGGAGTAGTAGTCATCGAGACCGCGACCGAGCGCGTGCTCGTGATACTGCGCACGGGCGAGATTCATCGGCGCGATGCTCAGCATGGTCGCCGCCCGCTCTCGGGCACGGCGAGGCGAGCCTCGCTTCCCGCCGCGCCCGGACTCCGCAGCCATCGATCACGACGCGCACCGCGCGCTCCGGGGCCCAAATCGCGGCCCGTGATGCGCGCACGCGAGCTGATCACGCATCGGCGATGCAACTGTGTGCGGACTACCTTGGCGAGTCGACAAGTGGAACGAGCGGGCGATCGCGAGCGGGGTGTGAGTGGCGGGTGGGGTGGCGGGTTGGGACGGTCGTGTCTGTGTGTCGATGCGACGGACGCTGATCGAGCCGGTGCTGCCAGGGGATGCAGCGGGGAAGGGTGACGAGCGGATCAGCAAACGAGCAGCCAGCGTGCTCGCTCGTTCGATGCTCTCGCCGCCCCTTCGCGAGCTGAGGGCGGCGCGCTGATCGCTAACCCGAGGGTTCGATGAACGAGCGGGGTGAGAGCACGGGCGGGTCGGGATCGGCAAGGCCGAGCAGGTGGCCGTCTCCCGAGACGATGCAGTCCGCGCCGCTCGCGCGCGCGAGGCTGACGATGTAATCGTCGCCGGGGTCGGGCGTGAGGCCCGGCTCGGCTGGCGGGTCGTCGACGACGACCGCTTGGCGGAGGATCGCCTCACGCAGCTCGTCTGCGTCCGCCGGGTCGATGTGACGCGAGATCTTGGGGCGAGCGACGACTCGCTCGAGCTCCGAGACCCAGAGCGGCGAGACGACCAGATCGAACTCGCCGTCGCGCCACCGATCAAGCACCCGCGCCGGCGCGCCTGAAGACGAGAGAAAGCCCGAGATCACGACACCGACGTCGCAGACGACGCGCCGCACGAACTAGGCCGAACGGCTCGCGTGCAGCTCGGTGTAGGCCACGGCGTCCGCCTCGGCCGGCGAAAGCCCGCTACGTGCGCGGATCCGATCGATCACCGCGAGACCGAGATAGCAGCGCAGCGCGTCTTCGACCAACTCCGAATCGCGCCGACCGGCCCGCGCCGCCGCGATCCGCGCCGCGCGCAGCACCTCGCCATCGATCGAGAGCGTCGTACGCACCTTCGGCATACACGCACACTAGCACCTCTATGCGGCAACGCCCGCCCGGGATCGGCCGGCTCGCGCTGGAGCGCTCGCTCCGGCTGCTCAGCCGCCGGCCGTGCTAGCTGCCCGCGAGCGCCGGCAGCAGCGAGGTTCCGTCCGTGATGCTCGACTCCAGGAAACCCGCATCGCCTCGGGCGACCCATCCCTCGCTACTCGCGCCGCCGATCGGGGCGATCTCGACGTGGATCCACTCACCGCTCGTCGCGGCATCTGATCCGTAGCGGGTCGGGGCCCAGATGAAGGGCCGATCGTCGGCCTTCACCGCCAGCGGAGCGGCATCGGCGTGCGGTCCCGAGCGAACGACCGCGCGCCCGCTGCGGAGGATTCCGAGCACACGGTCGCCGAAGATCCTCCTGCAGACGCCGTGAAACCGCGTAGGCCGACCGTCGCGCCGGCGGTAGACCAGCTCGGCCCGAGACGACGACACGAACGAATTGCCCGGGATGCGCACGTCCCACCGCGTGCGATTCGCAACAGCCGTGAAACCTGCGCCTCCTGAGCGGTAGGACGGGACGCGCAGCCGCTCGGCGGCATGCGAGCCTGAGAGCAGCAGCCCGGCACCAGCGTGGACGTCCGCGGCAATCCGCAGCGAGCCGAAACGGCACGTGAAGTTGGACGCCCCTGCAAACGCCGGCGTCGTGGCGATCAGCGACATGAGTATCGCGACGAGCAGAACCGCGAGCCCTCGAGTTCGCATGACAGGAGTAGAGCAGATGGCCGGAATACCCCGCTCGGGACCCCCGAGGTTCCTCGCGACGAAAGTCGCGAACACCTCAGACGCGCGATCGACCCGCGCGCGAGGAGCGATCGGTGAGGTCTCGGAAGCCTGGGAAGCCAGAGCGCGTGATCTCATCCACATAATCGGTGAGTGATGTTTCCGAGCTTCCGCGAACTTGGAGCTTCTCGCCCTGGAGGAGCTCACCCAGGCTTACGGCTGTCCGTCCGGTTGCGCGCTCGGCGAGGGAGAGTGGGCGCATTCGAACCACGACAATGCGTCCTGCGCCCGAGTGCGTCGTCGTGCCTGGGGCCGGCGGCGACCCCGTCAGCAGAAAGCTGCCACCTGGCGCGCCGTCGTCGACAGCGCGGCGGACGATGAGCGCCGGCGCCGGCGCTCGGAGATCGGTGTCGAGGTTGTCAAGCCGCAGGATCTCCGGATCTGCCGCGGCATCGGCGGCATCGCCGACCTTGTCGACGCCGATGCCGGGGATGCTTGCGAGTCTCGAGACTCGCATCTAGTGCCCTCTCGTGGACGTTCTGGGGGGTCTCAGGGCTCGTTTCAAGATGCCTCGTGGCGTCTGGCGGCGGCTCGCTTGCGCTTCACGAGTGATTCTGACACGAGCTCCCAGCCGTCTTTGGCGTCCGGCATGCATCGCTCACGAGCCTATGCCCGCGCCGAGCCACGTGCAATCACGTGAGAACGGCTCGGGGACGCGTGCGGCTGCATGGCCGGATCAGCTTGCCACGACGCGGCTCTTGAGCAGGTCGAGCACCGTGTTCTGGCCCTCGAGGATCGCGAGCTGCTGCCGGCTGAGCTCGTGGAGGGCGAGGATCGTCTCGTGATCGGCGACCGCCCGCGCGTCGCTCGTGCGCTGGGCGAGGTTCGCGCTGACCTGGAGCGAGATCATGATCGAGAGCTGCGGCAGGTTGAGGATCGTCAGGAGCAGCGGCCACGGCGTCTTGTCGAAGCCGACGACGTTGCCGGCGAAGAGCCAGACCACGATCGCACAGCTGACGGCCACGAACACCCACATCGAGCCGATCACGCGATTGACGACCTCGGCGATGCGGTCGAGCAGCGACCCGCCCCGGTGGTGCTCGGAGAGCACGAGCTGGTGTGGCGCGCCCGGATCAACTGGGGGTGTCGGGCTTGGCGCTTCAGGTGCCACGGGTTCCTCCTGCGAGACCGGTTGTCCCACGCACCGTAGTGCGTGCACCCGACGGGGCGGCGATGAGAGCGCTCGGTGACGCTGCGGTCCGGTTGGCGGGTCGCCTGGACGATCACGCCGCCGGGGTACCGGCTCGGACTGCTGCTCGCGCTGCTCGCAGTCGGTCTCGGCGTCGTGCTGCTGCTGGTCGCTCCGCGCTACCCGCCGCCGCTGCCGGGCTTCCAGACCATCAGCACCAAGATCACGAGAATCAGCAGGGCAGACCCATAATTGGCAGCGCGTGACGCGCGATCATCCAGCAGTCCTCGGAGCTCGGCGCTCGTCTGCTCGCCCGCAGCGGCCAGACGTGTCGCGAGGCGGCGAGCCTGCTTTGGCCGCTGTCCGCCGATTGCCCCGAGCGCGAACGAGGCGACGAGCAGGGCGATCGCGGCCACCAGCCACCCCGAATCCAGGTCGAAGCCGCCGAGGTCGACGAGCCAGAGCCCGGCACCGACGACGAGGAGCGAGCCGGTTCCCACGAGAGCCACGCCGATGCGGCTGAGCCCGAGCAGCAGCGCGATCTCGCCGCAGGCCGAACGACGGCGCGCGGTCTCGGACGCCGCACCGGCGACGGCCATTCCCGAGACGAGCAGGAGCGCACCGACGAGGTGCAGGAAGAGCGCGAGATGCTCCACGGCTAGTGCTCGCTCCTGGGAGTTCTCTGCCGTTTCCGCGCCGTCTGGCCGCTCTCGGTGTGTCGCGGCGTTCTGTCCATGCGTCCCTGCAGGCGAGCCAGCACGCCAACGTCCCCAGAGCTCCCACGAGACACTAGCTGCGCACCGTGAGGCCGCCCTCGCCGGAGCCGAGCGCCCGCTCGATCCGTGTCTCGCTACGAGACGTGGCCGACATCGAGGCTAGTAAAGCACAGGACATGCGCTGATAAACGAGCGATCGCGGCTAGCTGAGTGTGCCGACGATCCGACCACAGCCCCGAGGTCGTGGCATAACTAGACTCCGGTGCCGTGGGCGAGTCGCAGATTCCACCTCCCGCGGTCATCGACCTCACGATCGTTCCTCGCGTCCGTGGGCCCCAGTGGGGCATGGAGTCAGCTGATCTCAACGCGACGTTGCTTGCCTGGCCGCCTGGGGAGGGCGTGGCCGAGCACTGCAACGACGAGCGGGACGTCCTCGTCGTGATGCTGGGAGGATCCGCCACGATCGTGCTCGACGGCCTCGAGCACGAGCTGTCCGGAGACGACCTGCTGCTGCTACCGCGCGGCAGCTCGCGCAGCCTCGCAGCAGGCCCGGCGGGTGCCCGCTACCTCTCGATCCACGGCCGGCGCGACCCGCTCCTGCCGCGATCTCGCACCGCAGCCGGGTCGGGCAGGTCGTGAGCGAGTCGATCGGTCGAAAGAGTGTGGAAAACCCGCACTCTCGTTGAGGATCTCTGCGCAATGCGGAGCCGTTGTTCGTCCCTATCGTCGGCACGATGAGCTCTCAATCGGCGCCGGACGGCGCGAACCGGAACCTCACGCTCGCAACGCTGGCCTTCTTCGTGTGCTTCACGTCGTGGGGGCTCGTCTCGCCCGTCGCGCGCAAGCTCCAGGACCAGCTCGCCCTCTCGGACACGCGCACCGCGGTGCTGCTTGCCGTTCCGGTCCTCTGCGGGTCTCTGCTGAGGCTGCCGGCCGGAGTGCTCGCCGATCGCTTCGGCGGGCGGCGCGTGTTCACGGCCACGATGCTCGCCTCAGCGATTCCGGCGGCGCTGATCGGCTATGCAGACTCGTTCTGGTCGCTCGCCGGCGTCGCCTTCCTGCTCGGCGGCGCAGGCTCGGCATTCGCCGTCGGCGTGCCGTTCGTCGCCGGCTGGTGGCAGGGCCCTCGCCTCGGACTGGCGGTGGGCGTCTACGGTCTCGGCACCGCGGGAACGGCTCTGGCTGCACTGCTCGTGCCCCGGGCAACCGCTTCCTTCGGACGGCCGTCGATCGGCATCGCGATGGCGGCGATGCTCGTCGGCATGGCCGCGGCGGTCTTCCTGCTGGCGCGTGATCCGGAGCGCCCTGCGGCACCCGCCCGCTATCGCGAGCTGCTCGGTGCCGGCTGGCGCCTGCACCGCCTCTCGCTGCTCTATTTCGTGACGTTCGGCGGGTTCGTGGCGATGACGGTCTTCCTGCCCAAGCTGCTGACCGATTGGTTCAAGCTGTCGACGATCGATGCGGGCCAGCGCGCCGCGGGATTCGCCCTGCTCGCGGTCGCGGCGCGACCGCTCGGTGGCTGGCTCGCCGATCGCTTCGGCGGTGGCTCGGTGCTCGTCGTCTCGCTCGCCGGCGTGGCCGGCGATGCGGCCGTGCTGGCAGCGATCGCGCGCGACCCCACGATCGAAGCGGTCACCGCGGCGTGCCTCACGATGGGCGTCTTCCTCGGCCTCGGCAGCGGTGCCGTGTTCAAGCTCGTGCCAGCCGAGTTCCCGCACGCGACCGGCGCGGCGACCGGCATCGTCGGCGCCATCGGCGGGCTCGGCGGGTTTTTCCCGCCGCTCGTCATGGGCATCGTGCGGGACGCGTTCGGGAGCTACTCGCTCGGGTTTCTCGGCCTCATGCTGCTGGCGGCGATCTGCCTTGGCGTGACGCTGCAGATCCAGCGCGAGGAGGCGGCCGGAGCGGCCCTCGCTCGCGCCGGAAGACCGTCGGCGTGAGCGCGCGCCTCGAGCCGCGTCATCTCGCGCGGCGGCCCTCGACCGAGGCCTGGAGCGAGCTCCGCCGCGACGATCGCTCGTGGGAGCGGCTCTACCGCGAGCGCTGGCAGGCCGACCGCATCGTCCGTTCCACGCACGGAGTCAACTGCACGGGCTCGTGCTCGTGGCTCGTTCACGTGAAGGATGGGATCGTGGCCTGGGAGACGCAGGCCACCGACTACCCCACGAACGGGCCGGAGATGCCCGAGTACGAGCCCCGCGGCTGTCCACGCGGTGCGTCGTTCTCGTGGTACGTGTACTCGCCGCTGCGCGTGCGCTATCCGTACGTGCGGGGCGTGCTGCTCGAGATGTACCGGGACGAGCTCGCCCGCGTGGGCGACCCCGTCGACGCCTGGGCGGCGATCGTCGAGGACCCCGAGAAGGCCGAGCGCTACAAGTCCCGGCGCGGGAAGGGCGGCTTCGTGCGCTCGAGCTGGGACGAGGTCACCCAGCTGATCGCGGCTGCTCACGTCCACACCATCCGTCGCTACGGCCCCGATCGGATCGCCGGCTTCTCGCCGATCCCCGCGATGTCGCCGGTCTCCTACTCGGCCGGCACGCGCTTTCTCAGCTTGATCGGCGGGATCTGCCTGAGCTTCTACGACTGGTATGCCGATCTGCCGCCGGCGTCGCCGCAGGTCTGGGGAGATCAGACCGACGTGCCGGAGTCAGCCGACTGGTGGAACTCGAGCTACGCGATCCTCTGGGGCACCAACATCCCCCAGACGCGCACGCCCGACGCGCACTTCATGACCGAGGCCCGCTATCGCGGTCAGAAAGTCGTCGTCGTCTCGCCCGACTATGCCGGGCACACGAAGTTCGCCGACGATTGGCTGGCGGCCGAGCCGGGCACGGACGGCGCGCTCGCGCTTGCGATGGGCCACGTCATCCTCAAGGAGTTCCACGTCGAGCGGCGCGTGCCGTACTTCGACGACTACGTGCGACGCTTCACCGACCTGCCTTTTCTCGTGTGCCTGGACGAGCGCGCTGACGGGGCGGTCGCCGCAGGGCGGTTCCTGCGCGCGTCGGATCTTGGCGACGAGGACGCGAACCCCGAGTGGCGGACGGCCGTGCTCGACCGGCGCACGGGGGAGCCGGCCTTTCCGAACGGCACGATCGCCGACCGCTACGGCGACGCCGGCGAAGGCCGGTGGAACCTCGACCTCGCGGGGATCGAGCCGGTCCTCTCGCTGCTCGGGCGCTCGGGCACAGAGGCCGTCGAGGTGCTCCTGCCGCGCTTCGACACGACGGCCGCGGCGAGCGGCGCGGTGATGCGCCGAGGCGTTCCCGCGATGCGCATCGGGGATCGCCTCGTGACGACCGTCTTCGACCTGCTCTGCGCTCAGCTCGGCGTCGAGCGGGGAGGCCTTCCGGGCGAGTGGCCGGCGTCGGATGATGACCCGTCGGCTCCCGGGACGCCTGCCTGGCAGGCCTCGATCACCGGCGTCGCACCGGAGCTCGTGACGCGGATTGCGCGCGAGTTCGCGCGCAACGCCGAGCAGACCCGCGGCCGCTCGATGATCATGATGGGCGCCGGGACGAATCACTGGTACCACTCGGATCAGATCTACCGGGCGATGCTCAACCTGGTGATCCTGTGCGGCTGCCAGGGCGTCAATGGTGGCGGATGGGCGCACTATGTGGGGCAGGAGAAGGTGCGGCCGCTGACGGGATTCGGGCAGGTCGGCTTCGCGCTCGACTGGTCGCGCCCGCCGCGGCAGCAGGCGACGACTCCGTTCTGGTACCTCGCGTCGGACCAGTGGCGGTACGAGCGGATGGGCACCGATGAGGTCGCCTGGACGGGAGGACAGGGCCGGCTGCAGGGCCGCACGGTCGCCGACTGCGTCGCGTTGTCGGCCCGCGCGGGCTGGATGCCGTCCTATCCGACATTCGATCGCAACCCGCTCGATCTGTGCGACGAGGCCGAAGCCGCGGGAGCCACGCCGGCCGACTACGTCGTCGGCGAGCTCCAGGCGGGCCGGCTGCGCTTCGCCTGCGAGGACCCGGACGATCCGGCGAACTTCCCTCGCGTGCTGACGCAATGGCGGGCGAACATCATCGGTTCCTCGATGAAGGGCCAGGAGTACTTCCTGCGCCACATGCTCGGCGTGCCCGACGCAGCCGTGCGCAACACCGAGACTCCGCCCGAGGACCGTCCGCGCGACGTCGTCTGGCACGACGAGGCCCCGCAGGGCAAGCTCGACCTGTTCACGACGATCGACTTCCGCATGAACGGCTCGTGCCTCTACTCGGACGTCGTGCTCCCGGCGGCGACGTGGTACGAGAAGAACGACATCTCGAGCACCGACCTGCATCCCTTCGTGCATACGTTCGGCGAGGCGGTTCCGCCGCCATGGGAGGCCCGCACCGATTTCGACGCGTTCCGCGGGATCGCCGAGACGTTCAGCGAGCTGGCGGCCACGCACCTCGGCGTCCGGCGCGACCTCGTCGCCGCGCCCCTGCTGCACGACCAGCCCGACGAGCTGGCGCAGCCGCTCGGCGACGTGCGCGACTGGAAGGCCGGGGAGTGCGAGGCGGTCCCGGGCCGCACCATGCCGAAGCTCGTCGTGGTCGAGCGCGACTATCCGGCCGTCGCGGCCAAGTGGGGGGCCCTCGGGCCGCTCGTCGAGTCTGCAGGCATCGGCGTCAAGGGCTGGAGCGTCAGGCCGACGGCCGCCGTTGCCGAGCTCGCCGCCCTCAACGGCGTCGTGCGCGGCGGGCCCGGCGACGGTCGCCCGGCGCTCGAGCGCGACGTGCACTGGGCCGAGGCGATGTTCGCGCTCTCGGGCACGACGAACGGACGCCTCGCCGTCGACGGGTTCCGCGCGATGGAGCGTCGCAGCGGCGTTCCGCTCGCCGATCTCGTCGCCGACCGCGCAGACGAGCGGATCACCTTCGGCGAGGCACGCATCCAGCCGCGCAAGGTGATGACGTCGCCGGAGTGGTCCGGCATCGAGTCGCGCGAGCGGCGCTACAACCCGTTCACGATCAACGTCGAGCGCCTCGTCCCGTGGCGGACGCTGACCGGGCGGCAGCAGCTCTACCTCGATCACGCCTGGATGATCGACATCGGCGAGGCGCTCCCGGTATATCGCCCGCCGCTCAACTCGACCCGCTACTTCGGGCGGCTGACCCTCGACGAGCCGGGAGTCGCCGAGGTCGTCGTGCGCTGGCTCTCGCCGCACTCGAAGTGGTCGATCCATTCGGAGTACCAGGACAACCTGCACATGCTCACGCTCTTCCGCGGCGGGCCGACGGTCTGGATCTCCGATCTCGACGCCGAGCGGATCTCCGTCGCCGACAACGACTGGGTCGACATCTACAACCACCACGGGGTGATCGCTTGCCGGGCCGTCGTCTCGCATCGAATCCCCCAGGGCGTGGCGCTGATGTACCACTCGCAGGATCGGCACATCAACGTGCCCAAGTCGGACATCTCGAAGACGCGTGGCGGCACAGACAACTCGGTGACCAAGATCTCGATCAAGCCGACGCATCTCGTCGGCGGGTACGCGCAGCTCTCCTTCGGCTTCAACTACTACGGCCCGACCGGGTCGCAGCGGGATGAGCTCACGGTGATCAGGAAGCGCCAGACGGAGGTCGAGTACTGATGCGGATCCGAGCGCAGGTCGCGATGGTCATGAACCTCGACAAGTGCATCGGGTGCCATACCTGCTCGGTCACGTGCAAGACCGTCTGGACGAATCGCGCGGGCGCCGAGTACATGTGGTTCAACGACGTCGAGACCAAGCCGGGCGGCGGCTACCCGCGGCAATGGGAGGATCAGGAGCGCTGGAGCGGGGGATGGGAGCTCGATCGCAAGGGCCGCCTGCGCCTCAAGGGCGGCGGGAAGCTGCGCAAGCTGACGCGTATCTTCGCGAACCCGGATCTGCCCGAGCTCGACGACTACTACGAGCCGTGGACCTACGACTACGAGACTCTCACGCGCGCGGGCGATTCGAAGCACCAGCCGGTCGCACGGCCCGAGTCGCAGATCACCGGTCGTCCACTCGCTCTCGCCTGGGGTCCGAACTGGGAGGACGATCTCGCCGGCGGCCCGGAAGCCGCTCGCCGCGACCCGAATCTGCGCGGCATCGAGGAGCAGGTCCGCCTCGACTACGAGCACGCGTTCATGCTGTATCTGCCGCGCATCTGCGAGCACTGCCTGAACCCGTCGTGCGTCGCCTCGTGCCCTTCAGGTGCGATCTATAAGCGCGAGGAGGACGGGATCGTGCTGGTCGACCAGGAAAAGTGCCGAGGCTGGCGCTTCTGCGTCTCGGGCTGCCCGTACAAGAAGGTCTACTTCAACTGGCGGACCGGCAAGGCCGAGAAGTGCACGCTTTGCTACCCCCGGCTCGAGGCTGGCATGCCGACGATCTGCTCCGAGACGTGCGTGGGCAAGATCCGCTATCTCGGCGTCGTCCTGTACGACGCCGACCGCGTCGAGGCGGCCGCCTCGACGCCCGATCCGAAGGGGCTGTACGAGGCCCAGCTCGAGCTCTTCTGCGATCCCTTCGATCCCGCCGTGGTGGAGCAGGCTCGAGCCGACGCCATTCCGGAGGATTGGATCGAGGCGGCGCGCCGCTCACCCGTGTACCTGCTCGCAGTCCGCCATCGAGTCGCGCTGCCGCTTCATCCCGAGTATCGGACGCTGCCGATGGTCTGGTACGTGCCGCCGCTCTCGCCCGTGATCGGCGCGGTCGAGCAGTCGGGTCTCGAGGGGACTCCGGATGACGTGTTCCATGTGATCGACCGGTTGCGGATCCCGGTCGCCTACCTCGCGAGCTTTCTCTCGGCCGGCGACGAGCAGCAGGTGCGGCGCGTGCTGATGACGCTCGCCGCCATGCGGAGCCAGATGCGGGCGCGCACGATCGCCGAGGCGGGTGGTGAGATCGATGGATCGAGCGAGCCACTCGAGGCGGACGGCACCGACGCCGGGCGCGAGCTCGAGGCGCTCTACCGACTGCTCGCTCTGGCCCGCTACGACGAGCGCTTCGTGATCCCGAAGGCGCACCGAGAGGAGGCCGAGAGCCTCCAGGCGATGCAGGGATCGTGCGGCCTCGAGACGATCGGCGGCCCGGGTCGCTGCATCCCGGAGAGCCCTGCCGGGCCGCGTCTGCCGGCTCGCTCGCTGCCGATCGTGACCAGGGTCGAGCGGGGTGGGCCGTGAGCCTCGATCTCGCGCTCGCGCTCCTCGTCACCTACCCCTCGGAGGACGTGCTCGCCGAGGAAGGCAAGGTCCGCCGCGTGGCGGCCACCGGACCGCGTGCCGCGAGACAGGCGATCGGCCGCTTCTTCGCGCAGGTAGAGGCGCTGCCTCCCCTGGAGCGCCAGCGCCTGTACGTGGACGCGTTCGACTTCGACCGGCGCGCGAGCCTTCACCTGACGGCGCACACGCACGGTGATCGCCGTCAGCGCGGCGGCCGCCTGATCGCCCTCAAGGCGCGCCTCCGCGCCGCCGGGCTCGAGCTCGCGAGCGGTGAGCTGCCCGACCACCTCGCGGTGCTGCTCGAGCTGCGGGCGCTCGCGCCCGACGTGGGTGCGGCAGCGATCGCCGGCCTACGGCCGCCGATCGAGCTCGTACGCGCGCGCCTGCACGACTCCGCGAGCCCGTACGCGCACGTGCTCGATGCGGTGATCGCCACGCTTCCGCGGCTCACGCGGGCGGAGCGCGCCGCCGCCGCGCGGCTGGCCACCGACGGTCCTCCAGGCGAGCTCGTCGGTCTCGAGCCGTTCGCGCCGGTCGAGGTCATGCCGCGCGAGGGCGCCCTGAGATGACCCGTCTGGACCTGGTCGTGTTCGTGGCCTTTCCGTACGCCGCCCTGGCTGTCTTCGCCGTGGGTCACGTGTGGCGCTGGCGCACCGACCAGATCGGTTGGACGACGCGCTCCACGCAGGTCCTGGAGCGCCGCTGGCTGACGATCGGGTCGAATCTCTTCCACGTCGGCGCGCTGCTCGCGATCGGCGGCCACGTCGTCGGCATCCTCGTCCCGAAGGGCGTGACGGAGACGTTCGGGATCCACGAGCGGGCCTACCATGCCCTCTCGGTCGCGGCCGGATCCGGTGCCGGCCTGCTCTGTGTGGCCGGGCTTGCGATCCTGGTCGCGAGGCGGCTGCGCGTGCCCCGCGTCGCGGCCACGACGACCACGACCGATCTCGTCGCCTACGCGGCGCTGACCATCGCGATCGTGACCGGGGTGCTGGCGACAAGCGGCTACCAGCTCCTGACGGACGGCTACGACTATCGATCCACCGTCTCGCCGTACTTCCGCGGAATCTTCTCGCTCGATCCCGCGGCGGGAGCGATCGGGAGCGCTCCGTTGCTCTACCAGATTCACGTGCTCGCGAGCTTCGTGCTCTACGCGCTCTGGCCGTTCACGCGCCTCGTGCACGTCTGGAGCGTCCCGTGGCGATACCTGATCCGCCGCCCGATCGTCTACCGCGCGGCCCGTGCCGCGGATGTCCCTTCACGGCGCTAGCGATTGGCGATGTTCGGCACGTTCGCGGCAGCGCTCGCCGAGGCAGGGATGAGGCACGCGGGCTGACGATCCGTTGGGGTTCGCGCGCCTCGCCGAGTCCGTGTCGATGCGCTGATTGACGGTCTCTCCGGCTGGTGCGATGCTTCGCGGCAACTCGGCACGCATCAGGTGCTCGACAGGGAGGTCGTGATGGCGAAGTACATGCTCCAGGTCTCGTACACCGCAGAGGGGGCGAGAGGGCTCATGAAGGAGGGCGCGACAGCGAGGCGCGAGTACATCTCGGGCTACATCGCGAGCCTCGGTGGCACCCTCGAGGCGTTCTACTTCTGCTTCGGCGAGCACGACGCGGTCGTGATCGCCGACCTTCCCGGCAACACGCAAGCCGCCGCCGCGAGCCTTGCGGTGTCGGCCTCGGGCAGCGCGACCACGATCACCCACGTGCTGCTCACCCCCGAGGAGATCGACGCGGCGTCCGGCAGCATGGGCGGGTTCCGCGCCGCGGGCACCTGACCTCCGCGCCCTGCCGCGAGAATCATTCCGAGGGCTTCCCGCCGCGGCCCCAACGATGCGGGTCGTAGCCCTCGACGAGCACCCACGTGTGGTCGCGCAGCTCCTCGGCATCGAGCGCCTCGAGCAGCGCGTCAGTCGTCGCCTTGATGATCCGCGCTTCGGACTCCTCGTCGAGCCGGCGCTCGAAGACCTTGACCGTGATCAGCGGCATCGTTCCTCCTCGGTGTTGGGAGAGAAGACGCTACTCCGTGAGATACTCGGCCGGCCGAGCGAGCCGTGCAGCCGAGGAGATGAGTACGTGGAGATCGCGCCGATCGGGGTCGACGAAATCGAGCGTCTCGAGCCGCTCTGGCAGCTGGTCCACTCGCAGCATCAAGCCGTGGCGCCGAACGACGGACCCTACGTCGATGCCGAGACGACGTGGCGCGTGCGCCGCGAGGTCTATCGGGAGTGTCTCTCGGGAGAGGGCTTCGCGCTGATCGCGACGGAGGGCGGAGCTGACGTCGCCTACGCGCTCGTCGCGATCACGAGCGATCAGGCGGTGTGGGCCGACACGTGGATCGTTGGGGCGCGCGTCGCCGAGCTCGAGTCGCTCGCCGTGGTGCCGGAGGCGCGCGGGCGGGGGATCGGCACGCTGCTGCTCGACGACGTCGATGCGGAGCTGACGAGGAGGGGGATTGGCGACATGGTGATCGGTGCGGTCGCCCAGAACACCGAGGCGATCCGGCTCTACGAGCGTCGCGGATTCCGCGTCTCCTGGACGGTCCTGACGCGTTTCGCGTCGCGCTCCGAAAGCGCCGCACCCGCACCGTTCGGGTCAGACTCCGAGCGTGCATGACGAGTTCCCGCCAGGGTCAGATTGACCCGGTCAATGGGCCGCCGACGGGATCGAGAGGGCGGTGACACGGAGCGCCCGTCAGGCTCGCCGGCAAGCTCGAACAGGGCTGTCGCTACGCGCGGCCGCTGCCTCGGGAGGCGATCCTGCCGCTGCTCGGCGAGACTCTTCCGGCGCAGATCGTGGCCGTCGCCTGACGGCCGGCAACGTCGCGGGCGTTCCCGGGGGCCGAGTAGGCTCCAGGCGATGTCGAGCGACCCGCAGGACGAGCCCGTCACGACCGGCGGGGCGGGCGACCGCTCGGGTGCGGACGAGACGGCCGAGCGCCTCCGCGAGGTCACGCGCGTTCTCGAATCGGTCGTCCGCGACCGCAACCTGCTCGGGGCTCTTCCGGCTGCCGAGCGCGTGCGCCTGCTCGCGGCAGCCGCCGACGTCTTCAACCCCGACGTCGTGCAGCGCAGGCAGTGGGGCAAGGAGGCGCGGCGCCAGGCGAAGGCCGAGAAGCAGCGTCGCGACGAGACGGTGCTCGCGAGCACGGGCATCCGGGTGCTTCGCGACAAGCCGGTCTTCACGACGCCGAACGTGTTCCCCCCGTCGGCGTTCGAGCAGGCAGAGGTCGACGATCAGCCGGCCTTCCGCGAGGCGATCGAGCGGCAGCACTGCTACGTCTGCAAGCAGGGGTTCCACGAGGTTCACCCGTTCTACGACCAGCTCTGCCCGTCCTGCGGCGAGTTCAACTACGCGAAGCGCGGCGAGACGGCCGACCTGCGCGGCCGCGTGGCCGTGCTGACGGGCGGCCGCGTCAAGATCGGCTACCAGGCGGGGATCAAGCTGCTCCGCGCCGGTGCGCAGCTGATCGTGACGACGCGGTTCCCGCGCGACTCCGCCGCGCGCTATGCGCAGGAGCCCGACTTCGCGGAGTGGGGAGACCGTCTCGAGATCTTCGGTCTCGACCTGCGCCACACGCCGAGCGTCGAGGCGTTCTGCCAGCATCTCTGCGCGACGCGGGAGCGGCTCGATTTCATCGTCAACAACGCCTGCCAGACCGTGCGGAGGCCCCCCGAGTTCTACCGCCACATGCTCGAGCGGGAGACGGCGTCCATTCGCACGCTGCCCGCCGAGGCGCGCCGCCTGCTGGGCGCCTACGAGGGCCTGCGCCGCTCGGAGATGCTCCCATCCGGCGAGCTCGCGCTGGTCGAAGGCGCGACGACTCCGATTGTCGGGCTGACGCACGCCGCCGCGCTCTCGCAGGTCGCGCTCGTTCCCGAGGACCTGGCGGTCCAGAACCACCTCTTTCCGGAGGGGCTGCTCGACCAGGATCTTCAGCAGATCGACCTGCGCGAGCGCAACTCCTGGCGGCTGCTGCTCTCGGAGGTCTCGTCGGTGGAGCTGCTCGAGACGCAGCTCGTCAACGCGATCGCGCCGTTCGTCGTGAACGCCCGGCTGAAGCCGCTGATGCTGCGCGCTCCCGGGCGCGACAAGCACATCGTCAACGTGTCAGCGGTCGAGGGGCAGTTCTATCGCAAGTTCAAGACGACGCGGCACCCGCACACGAACATGGCGAAGGCCGCTCTCAACATGATGACGAGGACGTCCGCGGCCGACTACCACGCGGACGGGATCCACATGAACAGCGTCGACACGGGCTGGGTCAGCGACGAGGACCCGCTGCAGATCGCCGAGCAGAAGACCGCCGAGCACGGCTTCCGCCCGCCGCTCGACATCGTCGACGGCGCGGCGCGCATCGTCGATCCGATCATCGACGGCTGCAACACGGGCACGCACATCTGGGGCCGGTTCCTCAAGGACTATCGACCGACCGACTGGTGAGCACACGCTCGATCAGCTCGACGGTCACGCCGTCGGGGTCGAGGCAGTAGAACGCCCGGCTGCCCTGCCAGAACCCGGGGTCGTCGATCGCCGTGACGGCGCGCGAGATCAGCGTGTAGCCGGCCTTCCCGATCGCGCGGAAGGCCGCATCCGCGTCGTCGACGCGCAGGGCGAGGTGCGTCGCGCCCGGCCGCGGAAGCTCGGGTGCGAGCGGCGGACCGCTCGGCACGAGGAACTCGAGCAGCTCGAGCGTGCGCCCGTTCCCCAGCTCGAGATCGGCGAAGCGGGCGCGCAGGCCGTCGAGGCCCGTGATCGACTCCGAGCTTCCGCCGGCGAGCTCGCCGCGCTCGCGCACCGCGAGCCCGAGCACCTGCGCGTAGAACGCGAGCGAGCGGTCCAGATCGGCGCAGGTGACGGAGACGTGGTCGAGCCCCAGCACGGTCACGGCGCGTGTCCCTCGTCGAGGTCGCGCGCGACGACGTCCTCGTGCGTCTCTCGTCTCTTGATCAGCCGCGCGCGGTCGCCGCTCACGAGCACGGTGGCGGGGCGTCGCATGGCGTTGAAGTTGCTCGCCGTGGCGTCCTGGTAGGCGCCCGTATCGAGCACCGCGACGAGCTCGCCCGGCTGCGCGTCCGGCAGCTCGCCTGGCGGCACGAGCAGGTCGAAGCCGCAGGAGATCCCGGTCAGGCCGGCCTGCACGAGCGGCCGGCGCTCGGGATCGCTCGCGAGCACGACGGTCCAGCCGTTCGCCTCGAAGACGGTGTCGGCGAGGAACGCCTCGGAGGTGTCCGTCTCGATCCAGATCGCGACGACCGGCCGCGTCTGGCGCTTGATGTGCAGGACGCGCGCGAGGTGGATGCCCGCGTTGCCGTAGATCGCGCGGCCCGGCTCGAGCTCGAGCGCGATGCCCGCGGGATCGAGGCCCCCCTCGCGCAGCCCCTGCTCGAGCCCATCGGCGAGCGCGCGCGCATAGGCGTCCGGTCCCGGCGCGAGGCCCGCCGCCTGACGGTGCCGATGGTGGCGACCCGTCGGATCGCGTGGCAGCGCGAAGCCCCCGCCGAGATCGAGCTCGAGCGGTCGCCACGGCGCGTGCGCCGCTGCGAGCGCGGCGGCCGTGCCCCCGAACGCGCAGGCGTAGGCGCGCCAGAAGCCGAGGTCGACCGTCTGACGCGTCGCGTGCGCCATCAGCCCGACCGGCTCGAGCTCGGGAGCGGCGATCGCCTCGGGCAGGCAGCGCTCGAGCTCCTCGTCGGGCATTCCTGCGCGGTAGCTCTGGAGCGCGGCCGAGGCGGGACCGCCCGCTGCATCGAAATCCGAGCGGGCCGTCGTCTCGGGGAGCCACGGCCGGAGGCGGAAGCGCACGCGCGCGACCCGCGAGCGCGCGCGTGCGATCGCACGCGTCCGTGCCAGCTCGTCGTGCGAGTCGAGCGTGATGCGCACGCCGGCGACGATCGCGCGCTCGAGCGTCTCGTCGGCCTTGGTCGCACCGTTCAGCGAGATCGAGGCCGGGGGCACGCCGCTGCGCAGCGCGATCTCGAGCTCGCCAGGCCCGAAGACGTCGCAGCCGAGTCCCTCCTCGTTGAGCACGCGACGCAGCGCGGGGGACGTGTTCGCCTTCAGCGAGGGCAGCACGCGGGTCTCGCCGTGGTGCCAGGCGCCGGCCGCCGCGGCACGCCACGCGCGCGCGTTGAGGCGGAGCTGGCGCTCCGAGACGACGTAGAGAGGCGTGCCGAACTGCTCCGCCAGCGCGACGGTGTCGACGTTCTCGACGGTGAGGTGGCCGCCGGCCACGCCGAGCACCTCGTCTCCGGGGGGAAGCGCCACCGCGTTCAAGCTACAGGCGGCGCGTGTCCGCCGCAACCTGCGCGGACGACGATCTAGGATGCGGCGCATGTCGGGACTTCACGTCGACCGCCGAGCTGACGGCACCTGGCTGATCGAGCTCGACGGCGAGCAGGATCTGGCCACCTCGATCCCGTTGCGGGACGCGCTGATCGCAGCCGCCGAGGCGCGCCGGTCGGTGGTCCTCGAGCTGTCTGTCGTCTCGTTCATCGACTCGACGATCCTGGGCGTGATCCTGGGAGGGCTGCGACGTGCGAAGGAGCTCGAGCTCGGCTATGCGCTCGTGATCGCCGACGAGCCGGCCGCGGCCGTACCCCGCCTGCTCGAGATCACCGGGCTGCGGGCGATCTTCCCGATCTTCCTCTCGCGCACAGATGCGCTCGCGAGCGCCGGTGCGCGGCACAACACGCCTGCCCTGCCCGGCGCTTAGCCTGGATCCACCGTGTGCTGGGTGTGTCGCATCCTGCTGGTTTCAGTCAGGCCGCTTCCCACGCGGCTGGGTGCCCGGTCGCTTCGCTCGCGGGCTCCCAGCCGCGTGGTGCGCTTCGGGCTGCGCTGTCTGGCCGAGGCGTCCGGCCGCGCCTGCGACAGCGCAGCCCGTCCTGACGGCCACCAGCAGGCCCGCCACGAACCCA
>JANLRV010000096.1:0-3587 GCA_031361905.1 Actinomycetes bacterium | reverse complement strand
AACATATGCCCTGGGGGGGTGGGGGGGGGCCCCGGGGCCGCCGGGGGGGTCTCCCCAATTGGCGTTCCCGTCCGTAACTGGCCACCCACCGTGCCCAACACGCCCCAGGCTTGCGAGCCACTCGCCAGCCACTCACGATTCATTCCGTGAGAGCTTCTTAGAGGGGACCGCACGGGACGTATCCTGCGCGGATGAGCGACCCCCGCCTCCCCGACTTGCGCTCGGGACCGGATCGGCCGGACTGGGACGAGTACTTCATGCTGCTCGCAATCGCCACGCGCGAGCGCGCCGAGTGCCTCGGCCGCCACGTCGGGGCGGTGCTGGTGCAGGGTGACCGGATCGTGGCGAGCGGCTACAACGGCACGCCCAGCGGCTTTCCCGGCTGCAACGCGAGCGAGCGCGGGTGTCATCGCTGCGCCGACCGCGAGTCGTATGCGGCGGGCTCCGCCTACGACGTCTGCATCTGCGTGCATGCAGAGCAGAACGCGTTGCTGCAGGCCGCGCGCCTCGGGATCGCGCTCGAGGGAGCCGCCTGCTTCACGACCCTGCGGCCGTGCTTCGGCTGTCTCAAGGAGCTCCGCCAGGCGGGCGTCGTGCGGGTCGCGTACCTGAACGCGTGGGCGCCGAGCGGCGAGGCCGCGCAGCCGGCCTACGAGCGGTTGCTCGCCGATCTCGCGCGACTCGGTGTCGCGGTCGAGCAGGTGGCGGTCTCGCCGGCCCTGCGGGATCTGCGATGAGAGCGCAGCCGATCACGGTTCTGTTCTGCGCGATCACGATCGGCCTCGCGGGGCTCGCGGTCGCCGCGTTTCGGGGGGACCAGATCGTGATCGCGGCGGTTGCCGCCGTGCTCTCCGCGTGGATGGGCTGGCTGGCCGCTCGCACCGTACGGCGAGGAAATCGTCGAGTAGTGTGAAAGGGGTGGTGCGGGTCGCGGCGAACGCGTCACCGTACGCCTCTCAGCATGCAGACCCTACGCGCAGATACGGATGGTGCGATCGAACGGCTTTGCCGTGGGCGACGCGCGCGCGGGGCCTCGCCGGCGACGCTCCGCGCGCTTCGAAGCGATCTCGCGGATCTTGGGGGGTACCTCGATCGAGCGGGCGTCGAGCTCGCCGACTGCGATCCGACGACGCTCCGCCGCTGGCACGCCCGCCTCGTCACCTTCGGCCTCGCGCCTGCGACCGTCGCTCGGCGGCTCTCCTCGGTGCGCGCGCTCTACGCGGACCTGCACCGTCGCGGCGAGATCGACGTCGATCCCACGCTCGTGCTGGTCGGCCCGCGCCGCGGACGGCGTCTGCCCGAGCCGGTCGCGCAGCGGGACTGTGCGACGCTGCTCGACGATCGCTCCTGGGCCGAGGGCCCGACAGGCCTGCGCGACCGCGCGGTGCTCGAGCTGCTCTACGGCTGCGGCCTGCGCGCCCAAGAGGCCTGCGACCTCGACCGTGCGTCCATCGAGTGGTCGGCCCGGCGCGCCCGCGTGATCGGCAAGGGCGATCGCGAGCGAATCGTGCCGCTCGGCGCGCCTGCGCTGGCCGTGCTCGAGGACTGGCTGCAGCGAGGACGTGACGCGCTCGGCCCGCTCGATGACGCGCTCTTCGTCTCCGTGCGGGGCCGGCGCCTCTCGACGTCCGATATCCGCCGGATCCTGCAGCGACGCTCGCGCGTGACCGGCGTCGCCGCACGCTCGCCGCACGCGCTGCGGCACTCGTATGCGACCCATCTGCTGGAGGGCGGTGCCGGACTCCGCGAGATCCAGCAGCTGCTCGGCCATGCCTCCGCGGCGACGACGCAGATCTACGCGCACGTCGCTGTTCCCCACCTGATGAAGGCACATTCTGAACGCCACCCGCGCGGCTGAACCGATGTCGACGAACCCCACCTCTCCTGCACAGCCCGCGAAGGGCGACGATCTGACCGCCATCTGGCGCGCCTACAAGGCGTCGGGTGACAAGGTGCTGCGGGACCGGCTGATCCTGACCTACGCGCCGCTCGTCAAGTACGTGGCGGGCAAGCTGGGCACGTGGCTGCCGGCGCATGTCGAGGAGGGCGACCTGATCTCGTACGGCCTCCTCGGCCTGATCTCGGCGATCGATCGCTTCGAGCCCGATCGGGACATCAAGTTCGAGACGTACGCGATCTCGCGCATCCGCGGATCGATGATCGACGAGCTTCGCTCGCTCGACTGGGTGCCGCGCTCGGTGCGCAGCCGAGCCCGCGAGATCGAGCGCGCGATGGCGGAGCTCGAGAACCGCCTGCGTCGCTCGCCGAGCGACGAGGAGGTCGCGGCGGAGCTTGGCATCACGGTCCAGGAGTTCGAGGACAGCCTGACGCAGATCTCGCGCTCGAGCGTGATCGCGCTCGACGAGCTGTGGACGACGACCTCGGCGAGCGGCGACACGGCCGCCCTGATCGACACGCTGGAGGACCAGAACGCCGACGATCCGACGCGCGAGCTCGCCGAGGGCGAGCTGAAGCGGTCGCTCGCGAGCGCGATCACGCGCCTCCCGGAGCGGGAGAAGCTCGTGATCATGCTCTACTACTACGAGGAGCTGACGCTCCGCGAGATCGGCGAGGTGCTGAACGTCACCGAGTCGCGCGTCTCGCAGCTGCACACGAAGGCCATCCTGCGCCTCAAGGTGCGACTGCAGGGATCGCTCGAGCGCGCCGCGTAGATCAGTGGCAGTGGCGCGCGGGCGGCGGCACGTCCAATGACGGGTTGCGATCGAAGAAGCCGCTCGGCCGCAGCATGAAGCCGCAGCGCTCGACGGGCATCACGGGCCAGTCCTCGGTGCGCACGAAGTGCGTGAGGCCGACCGTGTACCAGAGCACGATGTCCGTGTCGATGAGCGGACGATCGCCCGCGACATAGGCCGGGAGGCCGGCGCCACCGGGATGCTGGTAGGGGTAGTCGCCCGCCGCGTGCAGCTCGCGCGCGTCGAAGGCCGTGACCCAGAGCGCATGCTGCGCGTAGGTCGCGCGGCGGCCGATGCTGCTCTCGGGGTGAGCGAGCATCGTCGAGGTGCCATGCAGCGGCACGAGGTGGTACGCCGTCGGCTGTCCGATCGCGTTCCTGCGCTCGCTCGACTCGACGCGCCAGACCCGGTGCCGGTTGACGTCGGAATCGCGCCTCCCCTCGACCTCGCTGCGGATCGGCACGGTGCGCTTGCGAAACGCGTTCCCGCGCGGATTCTCGGGGCCTTGCGGAACCGCCTCCGCCTCGACCTCGAGCACGCGGTTCGCCGTGCCGTCGACGTCGAGGTCGAGGCGGAACGAGAACAGGTGCTGATGGTTCGGCGCGCCGAGCAGCTCGGCGAGGGGCTCGCTGTAGGGTCGCTGCTCGCCCGCTGCCAGCCCGATCGTCGAGAGGGACTGCTGCACGATTCGGTGACAGTGGGTAGTCACGCAGCTTGTCGGGCTGGTGGGGTGATGATGGTTTCGTATTCGATTGGGGTCAAGCGGCCGAGGCGGTGTTGGCGGCGTCGGCGGTGGTAGTCGCGTTCGATCCAGGTCACGATCGCGATCCGGAGGTCTTGTCGGGTGGTCCAGGCGTGGCGGTCGAGGACGTTCTTCTGGAGCAGCGCGAAGAA
>JANLRV010000078.1:0-4425 GCA_031361905.1 Actinomycetes bacterium | reverse complement strand
GCTGTCGAAGTTGAACACCTTGCTGATGATCTTGAACGCGAAGCGGGTCGAGATGCCCGAGGCGCTCGGCCTCGGCGAACAGCGTTGCCAGGTCGGCGCAGAGAACGGACTCGCCCGTGCGGGTGCTGAGGACGTAGGCCGTGCCCTCCCACTCGTCGACCGAGAGGGCGAGCGGCCGGAGCACCCGGTTGAGCAGCTCGACCCGGCGCAGGCGGTCGCGCAGCCACGCCCGGCGCGCGTCCACGGCCTCGCCCGCGCCGGGCGCCTCGGCCCAGTGCCTGGTCGAGTAGAGGGTTCCGCAGAGCGAGCACATGCCGCCATTGTCGCGCGCCCGGCGACCCGGTAGCGTCCTCCCGACGAGATCGGACAGTTCCAGCAAGGGAGCACCATGGCCAAAGAGATCCTCTGCGCCTACGGCGTCGACATCGATGCGGTCGCCGGTTGGATCGGCTCGTATGGCGGCGGCGACTCGCCCGACGACATCTCGCGCGGGCTCTTCGCGGGCGAGGTCGGGACGCCGCGGATGCTCGAGCTGTTCGAGCGTGCCGGGATCAAGGCGACCTGGTTCATCCCCGGCCACTCGATCGAGACCTTCCCGAAGCAGGTCGCGGCGATCGTCGCGGCGGGCCACGAGATCGGCATGCACGGCTACACCCACGAGAATCCGATCGCGATGACGGCCGAGCAGGAGGAGGCCGTGATGCGCAAGTGCGTCGACCTGATCGAGCAGGTCTCGGGGCGCCGCCCGACGGGCTACGTCGCCCCGTGGTGGGAGTTCTCGACGATCACGAACGAGCTGCTGCTGAAGCTCGGCATCAAGTACGACCACTCGCTGATGCACGACGATTTCACGCCGTACTACGTGCGCGTCGGCGACACCTGGACGCTGATCGATTACTCGAAGAAGGCGGAGGAGTGGATGGTCCCGCTCGAGCGCGGCCACGAGACCGATCTGGTCGAGATCCCGGCGAGCTGGCATCTCGACGATCTGCCGCCGATGATGTTCATCAAGAAGTCGCCGAACTCGCACGGCTTCGTCAACCCGCGCGACATCGAGCGGATGTGGATGGACCAGTTCGACTGGGCCTACCGCGAGCTGGAGTACGGCGTGTTCACGATGACCGTCCACCCGGACGTCTCGGGCAGGCCGGGCGTGCTGATGATGCACGAGCGGATCATCGAGCACATCAACAAGCACGCGGGCGTGCGCTGGTGCACGTTCGACGAGATCGCCGACGACTTCGTCAAGCGCAGCCCGCGCACGCGGTAGCCGCGGCGCCAATAAAAGTGCCAGGCACCGATCTTGGCAGAGCGCGGCCTCGCGCCGCGTTTTGGCTCAACCACGCGCGCTCGAATGCGGCTCGACACGCGTGCCCAGGGCCTGACGGAGCCGCAGCGCCAATAAAAGTGCCAGGCACCGATCTTTGCGCGTCGACCGGCAGCGCGCCCGCCGGGCTCACGACGCGAGCGCCCTGATCGCGTGGTAGACGACCTCGGCCGCGAGCGCTGCATCGGCCGGATCCGCCGCCTCGAGCGGCGTGTGCGAGAGCCCGTCGACGCAGGGAACGAAGACCATCGCGCTCGGCACCCGCGAGGCCACGCACTGCGTGTCGTGAGCCGCGCCGGATGGCATCAGCCGGTAGGCCTCGCCGCTCGCGCCCGCGCTCGCGGCAAGGGCCCCGAGGACACCCGGATCCATCGGCTGCACGGGCAGCTCCTGACGTTTCGCAAACTCGACTCCGACACCGCGCATGGCACCGCGTTGACGGGCGAACGCCACGATCCGCTCGCACAGCTCGGCATGCAGACCCGAGACCGAGCGGAGATCGAGCGACAGCCGTACCTGCCCGGGGACGACGTTGATCAGCCCCGGCAGCGCCTCGAGCTCGCCCACGGTTCCGACCACGCCCCCGCCGAGCTCGCCGGCGAGGCGCTCGAGCTCGATGATGGTCTCGGCCGCGGGAATCGCGGCGTCCAGGCGGAAGCCCATCGGCGTCGCCCCGGCGTGGTCCGCGCGGCCGCTGAAGCGCAGGTCGCCGTGGATGTAGCCGACGATCGCCTCGACGATGCCGAGCCGCGTGCCCGTGTCCTGCAGGACACGACCCTGCTCGATGTGGACCTCGACCCAGCCGGTCAGGCCGTCGAGCGCGCGGATCGACTCGCGCCAGCGCGCCGGCTCGTATCCCGCCGCCTCGGCCGCGTCCCAGAACGAGACGCCGTGCTCGTCTCGGATCGACTCGCGCAGCTCGCTCTCGCTGACCCGTTGCAGCATGATCCGCGAGCCGAGCAGCATCTGGCCGAAGCCGGAGCCCTCCTCCTCGAGGAACGAGATCAGCCGCAGCGGCAGCCCGTCGCCGGCCTCTGCGGCGAGACGGCAGACCTCGAGCGCGGTGCAGACGCCGAGCGTTCCGTCGTACTTTCCGCCATTGCGGTTCGAGTCGCAGTGGGAGCCGACGCCGAAGGCCGGCGCGTCCGCTGCGACGTTGGACGCCACGAGCGTCCCGACCGGGTCGTGCCAGACCGCGAAGCCGATCCGCTCGAGCTCGCCCGCGAAGTACGCGAGCGTGCTGCGATAGGCGTCCGTGTACGCATACCGGCAGATCGCCTCATCGCTGAGGGTGTACGCAGGGCCTGCGAGCGTCTCGATATCGCGCTCGATACGCGCCCGCGAGCGCTCCCGATCGATGCGTGCAGGCACGGCCCCCTCCTGTTGTCGGACGTTTTCGCTGCGAGTCTACGCCGCGGCCGGCTCACGGCGGCCGCCCGGCAGGGCCGCTAACCAAGACGCGCGCGCATCGTCAAAGTGTGCATCCGGGCCGCGCGCGCCGGCCGCCTGCCGCCGCGTCGCCGCAAATCGTCTGACGTATTCGCAAGGAGGACCGATCGATCGGTTTGGCGCGGTTGACACGCCCGATCCAGAAGTCTATAAACGCATCTTGATCGCAGATCGTCTTCTCGTCGTGCGCGTGCGTGGAACACACGGTTGATCGACCGGTCCCGGAACAGCGCGACCGGTTCAAGAGGGGTTGTTTCGACCACTTTCAGAAGGAGACCGAAGAGCATGAGCGACAATGGGATGAATCGACGTCAGCTGTTGGGGCGCGGCGCCGCGATCGGGGGGCTTTCGCTGCTCTCGACCGAGACGCTGTTCGCCGCCGAGGCGAGCGCCGGGTATCGCCGCACGTCGAAGTACAAGGGGACGCTCCGCGTCGTCGGCCTGGGCGTCGACCTGATTCCTTCGATCAAGAAGGCATACGAGACGACGCACCCGGGAATCAAGCTGCAGTTCACGGTCAAGGACACGCCCGGCATCGGGCAGATCGTGCTCACGCAGCCGAAGACCCAGGACATCATGTCCGGCTACTACCACCAGCTGGACCAGGTCTGGCCGTCGGGGAACCTCATCCCGATCCCGGTCGAGAAGGTCACCGCGTGGAAGAGCATCTCGCGCCTGATCAAGCAGGGCTCGCTGAAGCCGGGCGTCTCGCCGGGTCAGGGCGATGCGCCGTTCCGCAAGATCTTCCTCGACAGCTCGAAGAAGAACTTCGCGACGGGCGCGTCGGACTGGCTGACGATGATCCCGGGCAACCACAACTCCGACTCGTTCGGGTACAACGAGAAGGAAGTCGGCGGCAAGCTCGACTCGTGGGCGGCGCTCTTCGACAGCCACTTCAAGGGCCGCGTCGCGCTGATCAGCGATCCCGACATCGGCTTCATCGACGCCGGCATGGCCGCCAAGGCCTCCGGCAAGATGACGTTCGTCGACCTCGGCAACCCGACGAAGAAGGAGATCGACGACCTCACGACGATCCTCAAGGATCTCAGGAAGGCCGGTCACTTCAAGGCGTTCTGGTCCGACTTCAACCAGTCCGTGCAGTTCATGCAGTCGGGCGCGGTCGTGATCGAGTCGATGTGGTCGCCGGCAGTGACGCTGCTGCAGGAGTCGAACTTCCCGGTGCGCTATGCGGCACCGAAGGAGGGCTTCCGCGGCTGGGGAGGCGGCAACGCGATCCTCACGCACGTCACCGGCGACAAGCTCGACGCCGCCTACGACTACCTGAACTGGTGGAACACGTCCGTTCCGGCGGGGATCATGGGAACGCAGGGCTACTACAACGCCAACATCTCGGCCTCGCACAAGGGCCTGGCCTCGAACAAGGCGCTCGGCGGCGTCTCCGCCGACAACTACTGGCTCAAGGGCAAGGCGGCAACGACGCCGCTCGTCGGGCCTGACGGCAAGCCCGGAATCAAGGTCGGCTCGAAGCGCGACGGCGGCTCGTACGAGCAGCGGTCGGGCCGGTTCTACGCCTGGAACTCGCAGGGCAAGAACCGCGACTACCTGCTGCAGAAGTGGCAGGAGTTCATCACCGCCTGATCGCCGGTTCACGCGTGAAGCACGGTGGAGCGGGGGGGCCCAGGCCGCCC
>JANLRV010000042.1:0-37300 GCA_031361905.1 Actinomycetes bacterium | reverse complement strand
AGGTTGCCGGAACTGCAGGCGGGCAGCTCGATCATGCCCGGCAAGGTCAACCCGGTGATGTGCGAGGTCGTCACACAGGTCTCCGCGCAGGTGATCGGCAACGACGCCGCGATCACCGTCGGCGGCATGGGCGGGGCGTTCGAGCTGAACGTCTACATCCCGCTGCTCGCGAAGAACCTGCTCGAGTCGATCACGCTCTTGGCGGCCGCGAGCCGCCTCTTCGCCCGTCGCTGCATCGAGGGCATCCAGGCGAACGTCGAGCAGTGCGAGCTCTACGGCGAGAACACGCTCGCGATGGCGACGGCGCTGAACCCGCACATCGGCTACGACCGCGCCAGCGCGATCGTCAGGGACGCCGCGGCGAGCGGCCGCTCGCTGCGCGAGGTCGCGCGCGAGCACGGCGTGCCGGACAGCGTGCTCGACGAGGTGCTCGACTTGCGCGCGATCGCGCGGGGAAACACCTAGATCTAGGCCTTACATCTAGAGCGTGACGACGCGGCTCTTGCCCTCGGCCGCGAGCTGCTGCTCGTCGGCGCGATAGCTCGAGCGCACGAGCGGCCCGGCGAAGACGCTGCCGAAGCCGATCCGCTCGCCCTCCTCGCGGAAGCGCTTGAAGCTCTCGAGCGGCACCCAGCGGTCGAGCGGCAGGTGCCTCGCAGTCGGCTGCAGGTACTGGCCGATCGTGACGACGTCGACGTCGTGCGCCCGCAGATCGCGCATCGTCTCGACGATCTCGTCGTCGGTCTCGCCCATGCCGGCGACGATGCCGCTCTTCGTCAGGAGCGGCGGCCGGTCGGCGAACCGCTCGGCCCAGACCTGCTTGGCGCGCGCGAGCAGCCAGAGGGCCCGCTCGTAGTCGCCCTTGATGCGGACGATCGGCTGGATCCGGCGGCACGTCTCGATGTTGTGGTTGAAGACGTGGGGATGGGCCTCGAGCACGGTTGCGAGCGCCTCCTCCTCGACGCCGCGGAAGTCGGGCGTGAGCACCTCGACGGTCAGCTCGGGCCGGCGGCGGCGAAGCGCGCGGATCGTCTGCGCCCAGTGCGCGGCTCCGGCGTCTGGCAGATCGTCGCGGTCCACGCTCGTGACGACGACGTACGAGAGCCCCATCCGCTCGACGGCCGCGGCGAGGCGGCCGGGCTCGAGCGCGTCGAGCGCGTCCCCGTGCTTGCCCGATCGCACCGCGCAGTAGCGGCAGGCGCGCGTGCAGACCTCGCCCATGATCTGGAACGTGGCTGTGCCGCGGCCCCAGCACTCCGAGATGTTCGGGCAGCGCGCCTCCTCGCAGACCGTCACGAGGCCCTCGCTGCGCACGATCCCGTCGAGCTCGTCGAAGCGCGACGTCACGCTCGGCGCCTTCACGCGCATCCACCACGGCCGGTCGCGCGCGAGCTCGCCCCACGGCATCAGGCGACCCCCTCGATCAGCTCGAAGAGGTTCCCGTCGGGGTCCACGAAGCCGGCGAAGCGTCCGGCGTCCGACTCCTGCACGCGGCCCATCAGCTGCAGGCCGCGGCCGACGATGTCGCCGAGGAAGCCGTCGAAGTCGTCGGTCTCGATACGAACCAGCACGCCTGCCTCCTCGAAGAACGTCTTGCCGCGGAGTCGCGGCCGCGCGCCCGACTCGACGCGCAGCTCGAGCCCGTCCCGCGCGGCCCAGAACCCCTCCTCGTCGGATCGGTCGATCGTCATGCCGAGCCGGTCGGCGTAGAAGGTCCGGGTGCGCGCCAGGTCCGAGCAGAAGATCGTGATGCCCCCGCGCAGCGTCATGCGACGCCCGCGGGCAGCTTGGAGAGCGCGAGCGAGAACTCCTCGGCGAGCGCCGCGAGCAGCGGGTCCCGCAGCTCGCCGACGCTGCACGGCTGCCCGAGCTCGAGCGCGACGGAGCTGAATCGCGTGTGCTCGAGGCCGCAGGCGTTGAAACGGTCGAACGCCGTCACGTCGCAGTCCACGTTGATCGCGAGCCCGTGCGTGACGATCCAGCGATCGGCGTGCACGCCGAGCGACGCGAGCTTGCGGTCGCCGGCCCAGACGCCGACCGTCTCGCGCGTCTCGCCGGCGTGGGCGACGACGCCGATCCCGGCGAGCGTCTGCACGATCGCGCGCTCGAGCCGGTCGGAGTACGCGCGCAGGTCCTTTCCGTGGTTGCGCAGGTCGAGGATCGGGTAGCAGACGAGCTGTCCCGGCCCGTGCCACGTCGAGCGCCCGCCGCGCCGTGATCGCACGAGCTCCCAGCCGAGCTCGCGAATCGCCTGCTCGCCTTGCGGTAGCTCGAGCTCGGCGTCGCTGGAGCGGCCGAGCGTGAGCGTGGGCGGATGCTCGCAGAGCACGATCGTGTCCGGCATCGCCCCCTGCGACCGTGCTGCGGCGAGGTCGAGCTGCAGGTCGACGGCGCGCTCGTACGGCGTCAGCTCCCCGAGGAGATCGAGCACGTAGGCCGGCTGCCGTGGATCGCTCACGAACGCATTCTGGCGCACCGCGAGAGCGGGCCCCCTCGGTTGACCGGGGCGGGCGGGGGCGCCGCATCCGGCGCGACCCCGCCGCGTCCCCTCGACCAAGGAGTGGTCGCTGCCTCCCAGCGCGACCGCCCCGCCTTTCGTGACCTCACGGTACCCGGGATCCGGGCATTTCACATCACCCGTCCGGGGAACGCTTTGGGGGAATCTGCGCCAGTTTTCGAGAGGATCAGTGGCCGGCGTCGGGCGCTTCTGCGAGGAAGCGATCGACCAGGGCCATCGGCGCGGTCTTATCGGCCATCACGTAGGCCAGCGCCGTCATGCGGAACGAGTCCGAGAGGTAGAAGCGCTCGTACAGCTCGCCGCGCGAGCCGAGCTCCGAGCCGATCATGTCCCAGGCCAGACGGAACAGGCGGACGCGCTGCTCGGAGGTGCCGCCCCGTGCCTGCAGGTAGCGACCGAGCTCGGGGCCGAGCGGCCCGTGCATGTCCTCGTAGGACGGCGTCGCCATGAAGCCGGCGCCGCCGACGAGGCGCGTCAGCTCGAAGGCTCGGGGGATCCACTTGGGCATCAGCCCGCGCAGCGCGACGAGCGAGCGCTGGTCCGGCACCCAGTCCGTGCAGCCCTCGGCCTGGAAGCTGCCGAGCTCGGCGGCGAGGATGCCGCTGCGGGTCATCTCGACGTACGACCAGAGCTCGCCGAGCTTCTCCTGCACGTGGTCGAAGCCATTCACGCCGGTCATGTCGGAGATCGCGTGGGCGAGGCCGAACGTCAGCTCGAGCTTCGTCCAGGCGCGCGTCATCGCCTGGTGGATGATGTGCGCCCGCCAGTTCGTGTGGCTGATCACCTCGTCGTAGAGGCGCGTATCTCCGTCCAGGAAGATGCGGTCCCACGGCACCACGACGTCGTCGAAGATGACCAGGCCGTCCTGCTCGTCGAAGCGCGACGAGAGCGGCCTGTCGTAGAGCGAGCGGGGCTTCGCGTAGGAGTCGCGCAGCACGACCTTGAGGCCGGGCGTGCCCATCGGGATGCCGAAGCAGAGCGCGTAGCGCGTGTCCTCCGGCCGGATCGGGCTGCCGGGGTAGATCGTGATCTCGTCGGCGTAGGGCGCGAGCGTGGCGACCATGCGCGCGCCGCGCACGATGATGCCCTCGGCGCACTCGCCGACCTTGTGCAGGGCGACGTCGCCTCCGCCCGCATCGGCGTCGGCCTTGGTGCGGTCGGATTGCGGATTCATGATCGCGTGCGTCGTCGAGAGGTCGCGCTCGCGGCAGAGCTCGTGGTAGCGAACGAGGTTCTCGGCTCCCTGCTCGTTGCCATAGCGCGACCACACGTCCCGCCGCGCCGCGAACAGCGCGAACGTGACGTTGAGGTAGTCCGGGGCGCGGCCCATCAGCCCGCCGTGATACTCGGCCATGGTGCGCAGGCCCTCGCGGCGGCGCACGAGCTCGGCGCGCGAGGTGGGCCGCAGGTGCGAGATGTTGACGGGGCGCCCGCTCGTCGGCGACTCGTAGAGGCAGCTCTCGGGGCGCTCGAGGCACCAGTCGAACCACCCGGCCATCGCGCAGGCGCCGCCGCCGAGCTGCGGATGCCCGACGACATCGTCGATCCGCTCGCCGCCCATCCAGACCTCGCGCGCGTCACGGCGCAGGCCGGCGAGGTAGTCCGCGCCCGTGCGCGCGCCGGTCAGAGCTTCAGCTGGCATCGACGGAGCCTAACGAAAGGCCGGTACGATCGTGCCATGCGGGTCGCCGCCCTCTACGACGTCCACGGAAACGTCGCGGCGCTCGAGGCCGTGCTCGCCGAGGTCGCGCGCGAGGACGTCGAGCTGATCGTGATCGGCGGCGACGTCGCCGCGGGACCGTTCCCCGGCGCGTGCTGGGATCGCGTGCGCGAGCTCGGGTCGCGGGCGGTGACGATTCGCGGGAATGCCGAGCGCGAGCTCGTCGAGTGCCGGGCCCACCTCGATGCGGGCACCGCGATCGTCGACCCCGGCGATCCGTGGTCGCGGCGCGACCACTGGGTGGCCGGCGAGCTGACGCGCGCGCAGCTCGACGCGATGGCCGCTCTCGCGCCGACCGCGCTCGCCGACGGCGCGCTCTACTGTCACGGATCGCCGCGGCGCGACGACGAGATCATCACCGCCTACTCGCCGCTCGAGCGCGTGCGAGCAGCCTTTGAGGGCGTGCGCGAGCGCCTCGTCGTGGCCGGCCACACGCACGTGCAGTTCGAGCGCGCCGTCGGTGACGTCCGCCTCGTCAACGCGGGCAGCGTCGGCCTGCCGTACGGCGAGCCCGGCGCCTACTGGCTGCTCGTCGCCGACGGCGACGTCGAGTGGCGCATGACGCCGTACGACGTCGTGGCCGCGGCGGCCGCGATGCGGTCGTCCGGGTTCCCGGAGGCCGCGGCCTACGCCGATGATCTGCTCGCCCCGGCCTCGGCCGAGGAGGCGCTCGCCTTCTTCGAGGAGCTCGCTCAGACCCAGTAGTCGGTGGGCTCCCACGTCTCGAGGCTCTTCTTCACCCGCGCCATGAAGTGCGCGGCGTAGGCGCCGTCGATCAGGCGGTGGTCGTAGCTCACCGGCAGGTACATCATCTGCCGGATCGCGATCGCGTCGTTGCCGTGCTCGTCGCTGACGACGACGGGGCGCTTGACGATCGCGCAGACGTCGACGATCGCAGACTGGCCCGGGGGGATGATCGGCGTGCCAATCAGCGTGCCGAGCACGCCCGGATTGGTGATCGTGATCGTGCCGCCGCTCATCTCGTCGACGCTCAGCTGCTTCGCGCGGCCGCGCTCGGCGAGGTCGGTCAGCGCGCGGGTCAGCCCCAGCAGGTTGCGCTCCTCGGCCCGGTGGATGACCGGCACGACGAGCTCCTTGCCGTCGTCGATCGAGACGGCGATGCCGAGGTTGATCGAGCGCTTCTGGACGAGCTGATCGCCGCGGATCTCGGCGTTCATCCAGGGCCAGTGACCGACGGCTTCGATCACGGCGCGCATGATGAACGGCAGGAACGAGACACGCACGCCGTTCGTCTGCGCCCACTCGGCATTGATCTCCTTGCGCAAGAGGCCGACGCGCGTCATGTCGATCTCGACGATGCTCGTGACGTGCGCGTTCGTCTCGATCGAGGCGCGCAGGTTGCGGGCGATCACCTTGCGGATCGAGGCCAGCGGCGTCGCCTCCTCGTCCGCGCCGGCGACCACCGGTGCCGGAGCCGGAGCGGCCCTCGGAGCGGGTGCCGCGTCGGCAGCCGCCACGGCAGCCGGCGCCGGCGCCGCTGCGGCGGGCCCGGCGAGGTGCGCCTCGATGTCCTTCTTCGTGACCCGGCCACCGCGACCCGAGCCCGTGATCGTGGCGATCTCGATGCCGTGCTCCGCGACCATGCGGGCGACGACCGGCGACATGAACGTGCGCATCGAGTCGTCGCCGTCGGCGCCGTTCGCGACCGGAGCCGAGGCGGCCGCGGGAACGGGTGCGGCGGGCGTGGGCTCGGGAGCGGGCGCAGGAGCCGGAGCGGCCGCGGGCGCCGGCCCGCCGCCGGTGTCGATGCGCGCGATCGCCGTGCCGACGTCGACGGTCGTGCCTTCGGCGACGAGAATCTCGACGACCGTGCCGGCTGCGGGCGAGGGGACCTCGGTGTCGACCTTGTCGGTCGAGATCTCGACGATCGTCTCGTCGGCGGCGACGGCGTCGCCGACCTGCTTGCGCCAGACCGTGACCGTGCCCTCCGAGACGCTCACGCCCATCTGGGGCATGACGACATCGATCAGCGTTTGCGTGGTGCTCACGATTCCTCGGCTCAGTAGTGGTGCAGGTGGTTGAACGCCGCGAGCGCGGCGTCGGCATCGGTCGGGGCGGCGATCAGCGGCGGTCCGTCGAGGGTTGCGAAACCCGCTTCGCCGATCGTCGCGGCGATCCTCTCGGCGTGCCGGCCGGAACCGAGCACGACGACCTTTCCCGTGCGCGCCGTCGATGCGAGCACGCGCGCGAGATCGAGCGGCACGAGCGTGCGCAGGTCGATCACCTCGACGGACGCGGCGCAGCGCTCGGCGGCAGCGAGCGCGTGCTGCACGCCGATGCCCCAGGAGAGCGCCGTCAGATCGGTGCCCGCGCGGCGGACAGCCGCCTCGCCGAGGCGGCAGGGCTCGGCAGAGCCGGGCGCGTGGCAGCGGTCGTCCTCGAGCAGCATCACGGGACCGTCGTGCGCGAGCGCGGCGGCGAGCAGGCCGCGTGCATCGGCCGGGCTCGCCGAGGCGGCGATCGCGAGCTCGGGCGGCGCCTCGTCGTGAGCGGCACGCACGCGCAGCACCACGCGCGCACCGGCGCGCGCCGCGGCCGCGATCTCGGCGGAGGCCTCGAGTGGCCGGTCGAGCTGTGCGACCGGACGCATCCCGGCGAGCGCGAGGCCCGTCGCGGCCCCGACGATCGCCCCCTGCGCGTGGGGTGCGTCGAGCACGCGCCAATCGCCGAACTCCTCCTGCAGACCCTCGGTCGCGGGGGAGCCGTAGCCGACGTCCTCGCCCAGCACGAGCACGCCCTCGTCGTGCAGGAGCGCGTCTCGCAATCCGTCACGGATCGCGTGCTGGTACGGGGAAGCGTTCAAGCGAGGTCCTCCAAGCCCATGGTAGACACGATCGTGCTCGGCCGCGTATACCTTTGACGATGCACGCGCGATCCGTCCACGGGCTCCTCGAGCGCTCGGCCGCCGAGGGCCACGAGCGCACGTTCATCGTGCACGAGGACGAGCGCGCGAGCTACGGCGAGATCGAGGCGCGCGCGAACCGCCTCGCGCGCCTGCTCCGCGAGCGCGGCGTCGAGCCCGGCGATCGGGTGCTCGTGCTGGCGACGAACTCGAGCTTCGCCGTCGTCGCGGGCTATGGCGCGATGAAGGCCGGCGCCGTCTCGGTTCCGCTCAACGCGCAGGCGCCCGTCGAGGCCGTCGAGCGCGCCCGCGCCGACTGCGGCGCGCGCCTGCTGCTCGCGGATCTCCGCTCGGCCCGCACCGCGGCTCAGGTGACCGGCGTCGAGGCGATCATCTCGCCTGATCTCGACGGGCACGACGCGGAGCCGCTCGGGCTCGCGGTCGCGGCCGACGATCTGGCCGCGATCATCTACACGTCGGGCTCGACGGGCGCCCCGCGCGGGGTGATGCTCTCGCACGCGAACATCCTCGCGAACACGCGCTCGATCGTCGACTACCTCGGCATCACCGACGCGGATCGCGTGCTCGCGCTGCTCCCGTTCTCGTACGTCTACGGCATGTCGGTGCTCAACACGCACTGCGCCGCGGGTGCCACCGTCGTGATCGAGAACCGCTTCGCCTTTCCGAACACCGCCCTCGACACGCTCGAGCGCGAGCGCTGCACGACGCTCCCCGGCGTGCCCTCGACGTTTGCGATCCTGCTCAACCGCTCGACCTTCGCCGAGCGGGAGCTGACGAGCCTGCGCACGATCACGCAGGCGGGCGGCCCGATGGCGCCGGAGCCGACACGGCGGCTCCGCGAGGCCTGCCCGCACGCGCGGCTCTACGTGATGTACGGCGCGACCGAGGCCTCCGCGCGGCTCGCCTACCTGCACCCCGACTCCCTCGACGAGCGGATGGGCTCGATCGGCAAGGCGATTCCCGGCGTCGAGCTGCGCGTGCTCCGCCCGGACGACAGCGTGGCGGATGACGACGAGGTCGGCGAGCTCGTCGCGCGCGGCGAGAACATCATGCGCGGGTACTGGGGAGCGGCCGAGGAGACGGCCGCGGTGCTCGGGCCCGAGGGCTACCGCACCGGCGATCTCGCCCGGCGCGATGCCGATGGCTTCCTCTGGATCACCGGGCGCGCGCGGGACATGATCAAGGCGGGCGCGCACCGCATCGCGGCACGCGAGATCGAGGACGCCGTGATGACCTTCGAGGGCGTTCACGAGACCGCGGTGATCGGCGTGCCGGACGACCTGCTCGGCGAGGCGATCCGCGTCTACGTCGTCTTCCGCGGCGAGCCCGAGACCGCCGAGCTCGAGCGCCACCTCAAGCGGGTGCTGCCGGCCTACAAGGTGCCGACGCAGCTCGAGGTGCTCGCGGAGCTGCCCAAGAACCTCTCCGGCAAGATCGACAAGCCGGCGCTTCGCGCGTCCGCAGCCGTGTGAGAGAGTGCCGGCATGAGAACCGGCATGAACCTGCTGCTCTGGACCGCGCACGTCGATGACGCGCACGCGCCCCTGCTCGCCGAGCTCGCCGAGGCCGGTTTCGACGGCGTCGAGATTCCGCTTTTCGAGGGCGATGCGGCGCACTATCGGACCGTCCGGGCGGAGCTCGATCGCGCCGGTCTCGCGTGCACGACGGTGACGGTGGCCGAGCCGGCCGCGAACGCGGTCAGCCCGGACGCGGCCGTCCGCGCCGCCTTCGTCGAGCGCATGCGGTGGGCGGTCGAGATCAGCGAGATCCTCGGCTCGGACGTGCTCTGCGGACCGCTCCACCAGGCGCTCGGCGAGTTCTCGGGACGCGGCGCGACGGCCGACGAGCAGCACCGGGCGGCCGAGGCGCTGCGCGCCGCGGGAGAGGTCGCGGAGGGCTCCGGCGTGACGCTCGCCGTCGAGTACCTGAACCGCTTCGAGTGCTACTTCCTGAACACCGCCGCTGCCGCCCGCGAGCTCGTCGAGGCGGTCGGCCACGCGTCGGTGCGTGCGATGTATGACACGTTCCACGCGCACATCGAGGAGAAGAGCCAGGTCGGCGCGATCCGCACGGTCGCGCCCGTGCTCGCCCACTTCCACGTGAGCGAGAACGATCGTGGCGCTCCGGGGAGCGGCCAGGTCCGCTTCGACGAGGCTTTCGCGACGCTCCGCGAGGTCGGCTACGACGGGTGGATCACGATCGAGGCGTTCGGCAGCGCGCTGCCCGACCTCGCGGCGGCGACGAGGATCTGGCGACCGCTCTTCGAGCGCGAGTCCGACGTCTACGGCGAGGGGCTCGCGCTGATCCGGCTCTACGCGGCTTCCTGCTGAGACGGCTGCTTCTGCTTGCGCCCGCTTGGAGCCTTGCCGGCCGGCTCGGCCGCCTGGAACAGCGGGAAGACGTTGCGGAACAGCGAGACCGTCTCGACCATCCAGTCGAGCGCCGGGTCACCGTCGGCCTCGGGACCCCACTTGCCCGGCGAGAACGCGGTGATGCGCGAGGGGACCTCCTCGTCGCGGACCCACTCGAGCTTGAAGCCGACGGCCTGCTCGATCGCCTCCGCCTGTGCGAGCAGCGCGTCGAACGCCTCGACTGCCGGCACCTCGTACTCGACGGTCGTGCCGCCCTCGACGAGACCGGCGGAGTGCCCGTCCGCGAACGCGAGCCACTCGCCCGACGAGGCCTCGATCGCCGACGCGGTGGCGTCGTGGGAGGCGAGCTTCTCGAGGAAGCGCACCCAGGTTGCGTGTCGGTCCGGCGGCAGCTCCTCGGCGATCATCGGGATCGCCTCGATCAGCACCGGCGGGGCCTCGGCGAACTCGACGATCGCGGGTGCCTCGACGGCCTCGGGGATCGTCACGAGCTCGGGAGCAGCGCTGATCTCGGCCACGGTGCCCGGCTCGGGCAAGGGGATCGGGGCGTCGTCGGAGACCGCAGGAGCGGCGTCGATGGTGACGTCGATCGCCCGGGCGTCGCCGACCGCGACGATCTCGATGCGGACGCCGAGAAAGCGGTAGTCCTCGTGGGTGACGGCGTTCAGCCACTCGATCGCCTGGCGGTGCTCCGGCGTGAACTCGGGGGCGACCCAGACCACGAGCCGCGCGTCGTTCGCGGACGCGGCGGCGAGCAGCTGCCCGAGATGGAGCTGATCGGCCGGCCCGATCTGCGTCTCGAAGATGAACCCGCGGCCGGTCTTCGCGTCGCGCCCGATCAGCGTCGTGTCGAAGGGTCCGACCTCGCACTCGTTCGCTTCGAGCACGAGACCGAGTCGCTCGCAGACGGCGCCGAGGTTCGATTGGAGCCAGGGGGTAAAGTCGTTTTCGTGCTGCCAGACCTCGGACGGGTCCATCTTCCGGACCGTGCCGAGCTGCAGCAACGCGCTTTCGGTCGCCATGGTCTGAACCTAGAGGAAACCGGCGGCCCGGCGATCCCCCATTCGAGGGACACGGCTTGATGGTCGATTCCACGGCCTCGCACGCCCTCGGCGGCAGTCCGGGCGTTTCTGCCGCTCAGGAGTCGCTCGGCGATTTGACTAGCGAATCTCCGCGAAGTGGATCACGGTGACGAGATCCGAGTGCGAGACGTCGCGGTTGTAGATCTGCGCGAGGAACGAGGAGAACTCGTCGACCGTGCGCAGCTCGGGGTTGTCGTGCTGCACCTCGCGCGGCGAGACGTCGGCGAGCGGCTTGACCTCGATCTTGTCGATCACGGCGTCGAAGACGTGCGTGCGCGGCCCGAAGCGCGTGCCGCAGAGAACGCGCACGACGAGACCCTTCTTGTACTTGGCGCTCTTGTCGCCGAGGCGGATCGTCACGGTCTTGCGGTTGCTGCGGAGCTGATCGATCACGAGCGGGTTGTAGAAGCTGAGTGCGAGCATCCAGGCGATCGTATCGCCGTCGCGGGCGTTTCTGTGAACCTGGCAGCTCAGATGGCCAACCGGAGCCCCTCCTGGCGCGAGATCCTCGTGCTCGCGCTGCCCGCGCTCGGCGCGCTCGCGGCGGAGCCGCTGTACGTGCTCGGTGACACCGCGATCGTCGGGCACCTCGGGCGCGTGCCGCTCGCCGGGCTCGCGCTCGGCGGCCTCCTGCTGTCCGAGATCGTCGGTCTCTGCACGTTCCTCGAGTACGGCACCACCGCCAAGGCGGCCCGTCTCTACGGGGCCGGCGAGCGGGACCGCGCGATCGACGTCGGCGTGCAGGCGACGTGGCTCGCGCTCGCCTTCGGCGGCGCCATCGTCGTGCTGCTCGAGCTCGCCGCAGGACCGGCGATCCGGCTCTTGGCGGGCGGCGAGACGCAGGTCTACGAGCAGGCGCTCAGCTGGTTCCGCATCGCGGCCGTCGGAGCGCCGCTGATGCTCGTGATCGCCGCCGGCCAGGGCTGGCTGCGTGCCTTCCAGGACACGCGGACGGGCTTCTACATCCTGCTCGCGTCGAATCTCGCGAGCGTGCTGATCTCGCTGGTCCTCGTGGGTGTCGCCGGCTTCGGCATCGAGGGCTCGGCGATCGCGAACCTGGTCGCGCAGGCCGCTGCGGCCGCCGTCTTCGGCTGGCTGCTCGTGCGGCGCGCCCCGTCGCTGCGCCCGACCCTGAGCGGCATCCTCCCGCAGCTCGCGGCGGCGCGGAATCTCGGCGTGCGCTCGTTCGCGTTCGCCGCCTCGTTCCTCGTGGCGGCCGCCGTCGCGGCGCGCATGGGCGACGCGCAGCTCGCGGCGCATCAGATCGGCTTCCAGCTCTGGATCTTCATCGCGCTCCTGCTCGACTCGCTCGCGATCGCCGCACAGGCGCTGATCGGCGGGCTGCTCGGAGCGGGGGACGTCAAGGCGGCCGAGGCGCTCGCCCGCCGCCTGCTGCTCGGCGGGACGGCCTTCGGGATCGCGGTCGGGGCGGCGCTCGCGTTCGGCTACTCGCTCGTGCCGGCGCTCTTCACGGGCGACGGAGGGGTGCAGGCGCAGGCCCACGTGCTCTGGCCGTGGCTGATCGCGATGCTGCCGCTGGCCGGTGGGCTGTTCGCCCTCGACGGCGTCTTCTTCGGCGCCGGCGACCTGCGTTTCATGCGCACGATGACGCTGATCGCCGCGCTCGGCGGGTTCCTGCCGCTGACGCTCGCCGCGAGCCACTTCGGCTGGGGTCTGAACGGCATCTGGGCCGCGATCACGATCTTCATCTCGATCCGCCTGGTGCTGGCCGTGCTGCGGTGGCGATCGCGGCGGTGGCTCGTCGGGGGGACCGAGCTGGTCGACGAGGTCGCGAAGGCTGGCACTCGATCGGACTGAGTGCCAGCTCCCGCTTGCGCGGCCTCCGGCACCGTGCCATGATGCAGGCGGTTGGCACTCTCAGGGTGAGAGTGCCGGAACGTGTCAGTTCAAGCAGGAGGCAGTGTGGGTATGAATCTGAAGCCCCTGGGCGATCGCATCATCGTCGAGGTCCTCGAGGAGGAGGCCACGACGGCGAGCGGCATCGTCCTTCCCGATACGGCGCAGGAGAAGCCGCAGCGCGCAAAGGTGCTCGCGGTCGGTCCTGGTCGCTGGGAGGACGGCAAGCTCGTCCCCCTCGACGTCGAGGTTGGCGACGAGATCGTCTACTCGAAGTACGGCGGAACCGAGGTCAAGCTGGGCATCGAGGAGTATCTGATCCTCCGCGAGTCCGACGTGCTCGCCAAGGTCGACGCCAGCAAGAAGAAGAAGTAGCTCCGCACACGCGGATCACACTGAGAAGCACAGGAGAAACTGCATGGCTCATAAAGAGCTCAAGTTCGGTGAGGAGGCGCGTCGCGCCCTCCAGCGCGGCGTCGACACGGTCGCCGACGCGGTCAAGGTGACGCTCGGCCCGAAGGGCCGCTACGTCGTGCTCGACAAGAAGTTCGGCGCCCCGACGATCACGAACGACGGCGTCACGATCGCCCGTGAGATCGAGGTCGAGGACCCGTTCGAGAACCAGGGCGCGCAGCTCGTCCGCGAGGTCGCCACGGCGACCAACGACGTGGCCGGCGACGGCACCACGACGGCGACGGTGCTCGCTCAGGCGATCACCCGCGAGGGCCTCAAGATGGTCTCCGCCGGCGCCAACCCGATGGGCCTCAAGCGCGGCATCGAGCGCGCGGTCGCGGCCGTCGTCGAGGACATCAAGAAGCAGTCCAAAGAGGTCAACGGCAAAGAGGACATCGCACGCGTGGCGACGATCTCGGCCCGTGACCGCGAGGTCGGCGATGTGATCGCGGACGCGATCGAGAAGGTCGGCAAGGACGGCGTCGTGAACGTCGAGGAGGGCCAGACGTTCGGCCTCGAGCTCGAGTTCACCGAGGGCATGCAGTTCGACAAGGGCTACCTCTCGCCGTACATGATCACGGACTCCGAGCGCATGGAAGCCGTGCTCGACGATCCGTACATCCTGATCGCGAACCAGAAGATCGGTGCCGTCAAGGACATCCTGCCCGTGCTCGAGCAGGTCATCCAGGCCGGTCGTCCGCTGCTGATCGTGGCCGAGGACGTCGAGGGCGAGTCGCTCGCGACGATCGTCGTCAACAAGCTGCGCGGCACGTTCCAGGCCGTTGCCGTCAAGGCGCCAGGCTTCGGCGACCGCCGCAAGCGGATGCTCGAGGACATCGCGATCCTGACCGGCGGCGAGGTGATCACCGAGGAGATGGGCCTCAAGCTCGAGAACACGGTGATCTCGCAGCTCGGACGGGCGCGCAAGATCGTGATCGACAAGGACTCGACGACCATCATCGATGGCGCGGGCGACAGCGATCAGATCAAGGCCCGCATCAAGCAGATCAAGGCCGAGGTCGAGTCCACCGACTCCGACTTCGATCGTGAGAAGCTGCAGGAGCGCCTCGCGAAGCTCGCGGGCGGCGTTGCGGTCGTCAAGGTCGGCGCAGCCACCGAGACGGAGATGAAGGAGAAGAAGCATCGCGTCGAGGACGCGCTGCAGGCGACCCGCGCGGCCCTCGAGGAGGGCATCGTGCCGGGTGGCGGACTCGCGCTGCTGGTCGCGTCGGTGCACATCGACGACAAGGGCGATGACGACGAGGCCACGGGTGCGCGGATCATCAAGCGCGCGCTCGAGGAGCCGCTCCGTCAGCTCGCGACGAACGCGGGCCTCGAGGCCTCCGTCGTCGTCAACGAGGCGCGCAACGCGAAGAAGGGCTTCGGCCTCAACGTCGACACCGGCGAGGTCGTCGACCTCGTCAAGGCGGGCATCATCGATCCCGCCATGGTGACGCGCTCTGCCCTGCAGAACGCGGCCTCGATCGCGAAGAACATCCTCACGACCGAGGCGATCGTCGTCGAGGCACCGGAGAAGCACGCCGCGCCCATGGGCGGCGGCGGTATGCCCGACATGATGTAGCCGGCTCACGCCGACTGCGTTTGCAGCTGAGGCCCGGGCATCGTCCCGGGCCTCAGCCGTTTTCACCGCTATAGATGAGCCATGCGACATCTGCGGCTTGTGCCCGTGCTCGTGATCCTCGCCCTCGCGATCGCCGGAGCCGCGGCCGCGCTCGCGGCGGACGATCCGGGCACCGAGACGAAGACGCTCTCGGATCCCGCGGTCGACGCGTCGCAGACGCGGCTCAGCGCGCTCCCTGACGGCACCGCCGTCGTCGGCTGGCGCGAGCGGCGCGGAGACGACCAGGCCGCGCGCCTCGCGTACCGCGCGAGCGACGGCATGTGGAAGGTCGAGCCTCCGATCGAGGCGACGGGAGACGTCGAGCGGATGGTCGTCGCGGTCGGCACCGGCGAACGCGCGGCTGCGGCCTGGGAGCGCTTCGACGGCCAGACCACGACCGTCCAGGTCGCGTCACGCGCCGATGACGGATCGTGGTCGGTCTCGTCGCCCCCGTACGTCGCCGGCGTGGCCGTCGATCGGATCCTCCCGGCGGTCGCCGTGCGGGCGGACGGCGCGGTCGTCGCGCTCTGGCAGCTGAGCGGCAGGCAGCTCGAGTACGCGACGCGCTCGGCCGCCGGCGTGTGGTCGCAGCCGGCCGCGATCGGCGTCATCGACAACCGCTACCAGCCTGCGCTCGCGTCGGCGGGGGGCGTGACGGCCGTGGCGTTCGTCGCGTCGTCGGGTGCGCGCCGCGCCGTCTACGTCTCGAGCCTCGGGACCGACGACAGATTCTCCGAGCCCGCTCGGATCTCGCTGCCGGGAGAGGTCGGCTCGCCTGCGATCGCGCTCGAGCCCGCGGGGCATGCGACGGTCGCATGGGCTCGCGCGAATGGCGAGGACTGGATCGCGCAGGTCACGCGGGGCCGCGACGATGGCTCGTTCCCGCGCGCTCAGAGCGTGCTCACGTTGACCGACTCGTTCGAGGCCGCGCCGCGCCTTCGGCTGGTCGTGACGCCGAGTGGGCGCGCGGCGCTCGGGGGCCCGACGCCCGGCAGCGCGCGTCGCCCTCAGATCGTGAAGCGAGATCTGAACGGAGCGTGGACCCCCCGCGATGCGGCCAGCGTGTTCTCCAGCGGCGACCTGAGCTTCGATCTCTCGGATGCCGGGCAGCTCGTGCAGGGATCTGGCTCGACGCTCGTGTTCGACGCCGTCGGACGGGACGCTGCGGTCGCGAAGCAGATCGACACCTGCCCCGACAACCCGGGCTTCTGCGTGCTCGCGGCGCGCCCGGCGGTGGCCGCGCTGAGCGGCGGACGCGCGCTCCTGACCTGGTTCGAGCACCGTGAGCATGCGGTCGTCGTCGTCGGCATCGCCGACGACGTGCCTCCGCCTCCGCCTGCCGACGTCAGCGAGGATGACACGTCGAGCGCCGACGACTCAGGGGCGGGCTTTCACGTTGCCGCCGACGGCAGCGTGCGGATCGCGATCGCCTGCCAGGCGGCTCGGTCCTGTCTCGTGCGAGCGCAGCTCGACACGCTGCGCCTGCCGGGCGGAACGGCGACGGTCGCGTCGCCTCGGCGCGTCCTCGCGCCCGGTCACCGCGGCGCGTTCGCGCTGAGACTGTCCGTCCCGGCGCGGGCGGAGCTCGCTCGCTCGGGCAAGCTGCACGCCCGGCTCTGGGTCCATCAGCGGGTCGGCAGCCGCACCCGCCTCGACCGGCGAGACGTGCTGCTCACAGCGCGGTAGGCGACGCCTGGAAGCTCGCGTCGCCGATCCTCCGCAGCAGGCGGCGCGTGCGGCCGTGGCGGTCGGCGCGCGAGCGGATCTCGGTCAGGCTCGCGTTCGGGAGCGCGAAGTCGAAGGCGTCCGGCACCTCGGGCGAGATGCCGAGCGCCCAGCGGATCAGCGCCGAGGTGGTGCCGTGGTGCGACACGATCAGCGTCACGCCGGGTCGGATCGAGAGCTCGTCGGCGCAGGCAGCGACCCGCTGCCAGAATGCCCCGATCGACTCGCCGTCCCAGCCGGCATCCTCGGGGTGCCAGATGTCGTCGTAGGGACCGAGCTCGTGCATCTGCGCCAGCGTGAACGGCGACGGGGTGCTGTTGCCGAACTCGCCCAGGCGCGGATCCTGCTCGATCGGGAGCCCGAGCAGCGTCGCGATCGGCTCGGCCGTCTGCATCGCGCGCAGGAAGGGGCTCGCGAGGATCCGCGTGGGCGGTGCCTTGCGCTCCGCGATGTACCCGGCGAGCTCCTCGGCCTGCCGCCGCCCGAGGTCGGTGAGGGGGTCCTCAGGCGTCCAGATGTGATCGGGCCCGGTGGTGGCCTGCCCGTGGCGGGCGCAGAGGAGCGTCGAGTGCGTCAAGCGGGAGGGCAGACGCGTCGGAGCGTCTTCTCGTTGGCGACCCCGTCCTTCGCGGCGCGCACGAGCTTTCCGTTCGCGGCAGTGAAGGCCTGCCGATCTCCGGCGAAGCCGGCTCGCACCATCGTCTTGAGATCGTCAACCGTGGCCAACGAGTACGTGATATCGAGCGCGAGCGCCCGACGGCAAGGAGCCGTTGCCAGGGTCGCGAGGATGCGGCGCGCGTTCGCGACGTACGGCCGGTTCAACGCATCGAACCCCGGCATCAGCGGCTGTGCGCACGCCGCCCAGCCCTTCAGATCGGCGGCTTGGCCCCTGCACGCCGCGAGCCTCACTCCGAGCGGTTTGGCGACGTTCTTCGCGCGGGCATCGGTGGTTCTCCAGCTGATCCAATCGGCTGCGCTCATGTGCAGCGACTTGGCCGACACGGTCGGGGCGGCGAGCACGAGAACAACAGTGCCGAGGAGGACCGTGATGATCGCGCAGCGCACAGCTCGAACCATAGTCGTGCGATTCCGGCTACCGGGCGGTGCCACAGAACCGCATCGCGGCGACCGCGATCGCCTGCGCGCAGCGCACGAGATCCTCGACCGGGACGTACTCGTCGATCGTGTGCGCCCAGGCGATCGAGCGCGGGCCGTAGGCGATCGACGGCGTGCCGGCTGAGAGCGTGTAGGTCGCCCCGTCGTACCAGGAGTCGAGCCCCGAGAGCACGCCGGGCGACCCGACATCGGCCGTCGCCCGCTGCATCAGGGCGACGATTGGCTCTTGCTCGTCGATCTCCATCGGCGGCACGTCGATCGACCAGCGAAGCGTCGGCGGGTGCTCGACGAGCCATGGGTCGGCGGCCGCGGCCGCTGCGATCCACACCTCGAACTCGCGCTCGACGAGCGTGCCGAAGCCCTGCGCGTCGGCTTGCACCGGCAGGTAGCAGATGCCGGCGGTGATCTCGCACGAGGCCGGATAGGTGACGGACCACTCGCCGGCGTGCATCACCGTCGGGATCGCGGTCGGGGGCGAGAGATGCGGGTGGCGGTGCTCGGCCCGCTCGCGCCAGTCCTCGCGCAGCCGCTGGATCGCGTCGATCACGACCTGCGCCTTCTCGATCGCGTTGACCGCGCCGCCCTCACGCCAGTGAGGCTGGGCGACCTCGGCGTGGCCCGGCCGGCCCTCGACCCGGATCGTCGGGTAGATCGTCCCGCGGCATGCGATCCAGACGTCGAAGCCGGTCGGCTCGGGAACGATGCCGGCGTCCGCGCGCACGCCGCGGCGCGCGCACGCGATGCCGCCGGCGCCCGACGATTCCTCGTCCGTGATCGTGTTGACGATCAGCTCGCCGTTCAGTCGGATGCCCTGCGCCGCGAGTAACTCGGCCGCGAAGACCATCGCCGCGACGCCGCCCTTCATGTCGCAGGAGCCGCGCCCGTAGAGGTTGCCGTCGCGCACCTCGGCCGTGAACGGGTCGCTCGACCACTGCTCGCGCGGCTCGGCCGAGACGGCGTCGATGTGGCCGTTGAGGAGCAGGCTCTTGCCCGAGCCGGCACCCGCGAAGCGCGCGATCAGCTGGGGGCGACCGGCGAACGGCAGGTCGAATGGCACCTGCCGGCCGGCGACGTCGGCCTGCGTCGGCTCGAACAGCTCGACCGCCGCCCCGGCCCGCTTCAACCGCTCGGCGAGATAGCTCTGCAGCGCGGCCTCGTCGCGCGGCGCGTCCTCGGGGCTGCGGGCCGTCGTGTCGAACCCGATCAGATCGGTGGCGAGCTGCACGAGCTCTGCCTGGCCGGCTGCGATCGCATCGCAGACCTGCTGCTCTCTCGCTTCCATGCGGTGATTCAATCGGATGGGCCGCGGTCTTGCCGCAGCACGCGGAACGTGCTGGCCTCGTCGATCAGCGAGCGCAGCCAGGCCGCCTCGCCGGCGACCGGATCGAGCGCGGCCAGCGCGCGCTCGGCGCCGTGGCGGCGCAGCCAGGCGGGTTGGCCGCAGTCGAGCTCCGTGCGCAGGCCCGCCGCCTCCCCGGCGAGGCGAACCGCGCCGAAGTCGACGTCGACCGTGATGTCCTGCGTCCCCGGGGCCGAGAGCGGATCGCCGCCGAACGACCCCGCGAGGTAGGTGCGCAGCCGCGGAACCCGGCGCAGGTAGCGCTGCGGACCGGCCTCGCCGTAGTCGAAGACGAGCAGCGAGCCGCGGTCGAGCGCTCTCGCGAGCTGCGCCTGCAGCTAGGCCTGCGCCGGCGCCACCTCGTACTCGCGGCCGTCCACGGGCACGGCTCCGGAGGCGAGGATGGGCTCGGCGAGACCCGCGCCGCGCTCGCCCTCGACGAGCCGGAAGCGCCGATCCTCTCCGACCGCGACGAGGAGCTCGCTCGGCCAGCGCAGGCGATGGGCCGGGCACGCGTCGTGCACCTCGTTCGCGACGATCGCGCCCACAACCGGCGCGAGCTCGCCGAGGGTGGCCACACGGGCGGTCGGGACGCGGGCGCTCGCCTGCTCGAGCATGCCGACGGCGCGGTCGCAGAGCACGAGCTCGAGCGGCAGGTCCGCGAGCCGCTCGGCGAGCCGCGCAGCGAGCGTGCCGTCGCCGGGGCCGACCTCGCAGACCGTGAACGGCTCGGGTCGTCCGAGGCGATCCCAGCACTGGCGAAGCTCGCGCGCGAGCGCATCCGCGAAGAACGGCACGGCGATCGGCGCCGTCGTGAACGCGCCGCGTCTGCCGATCGCGGCGCCGCGCGCGTAGAAGCCGTGCTGCTCGTCGTAGAGGGCCGCGTGCGTGAACGCCGCGAAGCTGATCGGTCCCTCCCGCTCGATCAGCTCGCGCAGGCGCGCGGCGAGTGGGTTCCCGGCCACGCCGTGAACCGTAGTCTCTTCCCCGATGCTCGTCACGTTCTCGGTGATCATCGATGACGTCGTCTTTCCCGACGGCTCGACGCGCATGGGCCGGCTCGGCGGCGGAGGGCCGCAGACGGCGTTCGGCGCGCGCCACGCCGGCATGGCCGCCGGCATCGCCGCCGGTGTCGGCCGGGGCCTCGAGCGGACGTTCTTCGAGCTGCACGGGATCGACACGGCCGGCCTCCGCGAGCACGCCGCCCTGCCGACGCTGCGCGCCTGGCAGCTGTTCGAGGCGGATGGGCGGCGCACCCAGGTGTGGCGCTCGCCGCGCTCGGCGATCGGCATCCAGCTCGCGCGCTCCGTCGAGCTCCTGCCGCCGGCCTACCGGGCCGCGCGCGCCTTCCATCTCGGCGTCCATCCCGAGGCGGTCGACGTCGGCTTCCTCGCCGAGCTGCGAGCGCTGCCGCAGCGCCCGCTGGTCAGCGTGGAGTGCTTCCGGCCCGCCGACGGGCCGATCGACCTCGGCTGGATCGCGGGCTGCGACGTGCTCTTCGCGAACGAGGCGGAGGCGATCTCGCTTGGCGCTCCCGCCGAGCCCGAGGCCGCAGCGCGCTGGCTCTGCGCGCGCGGGGCCGGCGTCGGCGTGATCGGCTGCGGGCTGCAGGGGAGCGTCGCCTGCGCCGGCGAGAGGGTCGTCTCGGCCGCAGCGCAGCAGGCCGCCGGCGATGTCGCCGCGCTCGGCGCCGGAAACGTCTACTGCGGGGCCTTCAGCGCGACGCTCGCGGTGGGGGGCCGGCTCGAGACCGCGGCCTACGAGGGCGCGTCCGCGGCGGCGACCTGGCTCATGGCGTGAACGTGCGAACGCCGTACGCGACGAAGATCAGCGCTGCGAGGAGCGCCGGGAAGACGACCTTCACGGTCGTATCGATCCCCTCCCGGCGGGCGAGGATGGCGAGCGCCCAGAACAGCGGGAAGCCCATCATCCCGATGCGCCCGGCCGAGATCAGGCTGCCCGCGCTGAACGGCATGAAGACGCAGCCGGCGGCGAACACCGTGTAGGGGAGCGGCACCTCGTCTCGGCGGTGCCAGAGCTCCCAGAGCAGGAACGACCAGCCGATCGCGAAGCCGATGTGCACGAGGTAGCGGAGCTGGCTCTGCTCCAGCACGAGATGCGTGAAGGCGTCCCAGAGCACGAGCGGCGGCAGGTCGAGCGTGCGGCCCCAGCCCCGCGCCTGGGCGTGGGTCTGGGCAAGCGGATCGCCGGTCCGCCAGGCGAGGTAGGCGATGAAGCAGAGCTCCGCGAGCGGCAGGAGGCCGATCCAGGCGATCCGCCTGTAGCGTCCCTCGCGGCCCGGCCAGGCCATCATCAGCAGGGCGGGCGCGAGCATCACCCCGACCGGCCGGGTGACCACCGCGAGCCCGCCGAGGATGCTCGCCCAGCCGAATCGCCGCCGCTCGGCGAGCAGGAAGACCCCGGCCGCGAGCACGAGGAAGAGGCTCTCGGCGTAGACGGCGCTGAAGACGAACGAGAGCGGCGAGATCGCGAGGAAGAGCACCGTGCGCCGGGCGATCTGCTGCCCGAAGCGCTCGCGCGTCAGCTCGTAGAGCAGGCACAGCCCGACTCCCATCAGCACGGTCGACGCGCCTGCGCCGAGCCACACGAGGTCGACGCCGGGGAGCACGGTGCGGAGCCCGCGCAGCAGCATCGGGTAGAGCGGCAGGAACGCGGCCTGGTCGCCGTGCCCGACCGTCGGGTCGTAGCCGTTGACCGCGATCAGGCGGTACCAGATCCCGTCCCACGAGCCGAGGTCGCGCAAGAGCGCGGGCAGCCCGGCGCCCGCGCCGTGCGGCCGTGTCACCCAGCCCTCCATCGCGAACAGCCCGAGCACGACGATGCGCGAGAGCACCGTGACCATGATCGGATAGCGCGACGCGCTCCAGAGCCGACGGAGGCGGTCGCGAAGTCTCACCGGTGCGTTAGGAAGCGCGCTTGCGCGCGATCACGGTGATGATGTCGCCGAGATCGACGCCCACCGTGCGCTGCGCGACCGGTCGTGTGAGCATCCCGACGATGCGCTCGGCGAGGGAGCTGTAGGTGCCGATGCGCGAGACGAGGTAGCTGATCCGCACGATCCGCTTGTGCCGGGTCGTCTCGACGATCTCGAAGCCCTGGCGACGCAGCAGCTCGCCGAGCGTGCGCTTCGAGAAGTAGACGAGGTGCATCTGCATGTACCACGGCCAGCGCTTGCCTGCGAGCCGCGGGAAGAGCGCGTCGACGTCCATCGTCGTGACCGCGAAGATCCCGCCCGGCTTGAGCGTCGAGTAGATCGCGCGCACGGTCGAGGCCGGATCGGGCAGGTGCTCGATCACATCCCACATCGTGATCGCGTCGAACGCGCCGTCGTGCAGCGCGACATCCTCGATCACGCCGCGATGGATCGTTCCGCGCAGCCGCTCGCGCGCCCGCTCGGCGCCCCAGCGCGACGGCTCGATGCCCGTCACCTCGAAGCCGCCGCGTTCGGCGAGCTCGAGGAACGTGCCGATGTGGCAGCCGACGTCGAGCAGGCGGCCCGAGGGCACGAACTTCTGCACGTGGCGGAGGCTCTCGGAGAAGGTCAGCACGCGGCCCTCCTCCTCCTCGACGTAGCGGCGGTCTTCGACCTGCTCGTAGGCGTCCTGCACCGCGAGGTGGTGTGGGCGCGGGTTCATGTAGACGATCGAGCAGCTGCGGCACTGGACGATCCGGCCAAAGCGCCCGAACTCGCGCGAGGTGGAGGTGTAATGCCGCTGCGGATCGACCGCCTCGACGAGCGTCGAGTCGTAGCGCACGCGGTAGTCGTCGGCGTCGCAGAGCGGGCAGCGGACCGCGATCTCCTTCGCAACAGCCGTGCCGCTCGCGCTGCGGACCTCCGTGTTCTCCGTCGAAGCCATCCGCGCAAGTCTAAACAGTGTGCGATCCCCTAGGACGTTCTCACAGAATGCCTCGTGGTGGCTGGCGGCCATCGGCCTGCCGCTGGGTAGCAGCAGGCGGTGTGCTTTCAGCACACCGCGGAGATTGCTGTTCCGTGCGGTACAGGAGCAGCTACGAGGCGATCACACCCCAGGCTTGCGAGCCACTCGCCAGCCACTCACGATCCATTCTGTGAGAACGTCTCAGTCGCCAGGGCCGTACCATGCCTCGAATGCGCTTCACGCCTGCGCTCGCGGCGACCGCCGTTCTCGCCGCGCTCCTGCGCGTGCCGTTCCTCAACACTCCGACGACCGTCGACGAGGGTGGCTACGCCTACGTCGCGCGCTTCTGGGCGCGCGGAGCCGACCTCTACGGCGACGTCTGGGTCGACCGGCCCCAGGGGCTGCTGCTCGAGTACCGCGCCGCGCTCGCCCTGCTCGGCGACGACGGCGTGGCGGTTCGCCTGCTCGCGACCCTCACCGCCGTCGCGATCACGATCGTGCTCGGTCTGATGCTCAAGCGGCTCGTCTCCCCGACGGCCGGGCTGATCGGTGCCGCGCTCTTCGCGATCATCTCCGTCGGCCCCTCGATCGAGGGCTTCAGCGCCAACGGCGAGCTGCTCTCTGCGCTGCCGTCGACGATGGCGATCGGGCTCGCGATCTCGTGGCAGAGGCGACCGCAGCGCGCGACGATCGTGCTCTGCGGCCTCGTCGCCGGCGCGGCGCTGCTCGTCAAGCAGTCGGGCTACGACGCGGGCCTCGCGATCGCCCTCTGGCTGCTGCTCGCCGCCTGGCGGCGCTGGCACCCGCGCCGCGAGGCGCTCGTCGCGCTCGCGCTGCTCGTCGCAGGCGGTGTCGTCCCGGTCGCGCTGGCGGCGCTGCACGGCGCCCTGACCGGCTGGCACGACTGGTGGTTCGCGTTCGCCGACTATCGCCTCTCGGTCGAGAGCGTGACCACTGCACCGGTCTCGGAGCGGCTCTCGCTGCTCTGGCACTCGCGCAACGAGGCGCTGCCGGCGATCGGGCCGCTGCTCGTGCTGCTTCCCTTCGGGACCGCGGCGGCGTGGGCGGAGGCCCGCTCGCGCCTGCTCATCATCTGGTTCGCGCTGAGCCTCTCCGGCTTCGCGCTGGGTGGGCTCTTCCACGGCCACTACTACGTGGGGCTGGTGGCGCCCCTGACCGCGCTCGGCGCCGTCGGGATCGCCCGGATCGTGCGCGACCGCCCGCCTCGCGTGGCGCTCGCGGTCGTCGCGATCGTCTGCGTCGTGCCGTTCTGCGCGCTCGCGCTCGTTGCGGCGGAGGACGGCCCTCGGCATCGCTCGCTCGCGTCGTCCGGTGACGATCGGATCGTCACCGATGCGGCAGTCGCGCGGTACCTGCGCGCGCACACGCGGCCGAACGACCGCATCTACGCCCTCTCCGCCGACGCGAGCATCTACTTCGTGGCGGATCGACGGTCGCCCTACCCCTACCTCTGGTTCCTCGGCGTGAAGCACATCCCGGGTGCGATCGAGCGGCTGCGCACGACCCTCGCAGGACCCGATGCGCCGCTCTACATCGCCCGCTACCAGCCGGCCGACGCGATCGACGCCGGCGTCGCGCGGATCGTCGCGCGCGACTATCGCCGCGTCGCGACGGTCGACGGCATCCCGATCCTTCGCCGAACGGCGTAGTTCCCCCGTTCGGGGGTCGGTCGGGCCGCTGCGCTGCCGATGCTGACTGCGTGAGACGTGCCCTGCTGTTGCTCCTCGGCCTCTCCCTTTCGCCCGTCGCCTCCGCTTCCGCCTCCCCGCGCGATGCCTCCTTCGAGCGCACCCTCGACTACCGGTCGGGGACGCTCGTGATCGCCGACGGCACGGCCACGATCCGCGTGATCAAAGGCTTCCGCTATCTCGGCTCCGGCGACGCGCAGCGTGTCCTCGAGGAGCGCTGGCGCAACGCGCGCGACCCGAGCGTGCTCGCGCTGATCGTCCCGCGCGGCCGGCGCGTGACCGACGCGCGGCCCTGGGCGATCGTGGTCCGCTACGACGATGTCGGCCACGTCGACGACGCCGATGCCGCGACGACCGACTACGCCAAGCTGCTCGTGGCCATGCAGCAGTCGGAGGCCGGGCTGGCACGCGGCACGACGCTCGTCGGCTGGGCGCTCCCGCCTGTCTACGACGCGGCGCGCCACCGCCTGACCTGGGCGCGCGAGCTCGCGCTGCCGGGCAAGGCCGTCCATCGCCTCGAGTACGAGACCCGCGCGCTCGGCCGCGGCGGGGCGATCAGCTTCGAGGCCGTCGCGTCGCTCGACCAGCTGCCGGCCGTCGAGCGCCAGGTGCGGCTGCTTGCCGGCCACACGGCCTTCGCGAAGGGGCAGCGCTACGCGGCTTTCAACGCCGCCACCGATCGCAGCGCGAACTCCGGCACGGCGGGCCTGATCGGCGGCCAGGCCGCGTCCGCAACGCTCGCCGAGCCGGCCGGGACCGACCTCGGGCTGCTCGTCAAGGGCGCGCTCGTGCTCGTGCTGATCGGCCTCGCGGGCGTCTTCGCGACGCGCCGCGTGCGCGCGAGCTCCTAGAACTCGTAGCGCTCCTCGGCGAACGGCTCCGCGTTGTTCGAGTAGCCGTAGCCCTCCCAGAACCCGGGCTTGTCGACGCTCGAGAACTCGAGGCCGCGCAGCCATTTCGACGACTTCCAGAAGTACCGCTTGGGCACCAGCAGCCGCAGCGGATAGCCGTGCTCTGGGGTCAGCGGCGCGCCGTCCGCCTCGTAGGCGATCAGCACGTCGTCATCGTCCATCACCGAGAGCGGCACGTTCGCCGTGTAGCCGGCCTCGGCGTGCGAGATCACGTGCTGCGCGGCCTCCGTCGGCCGCACGAGCTCGACGAGGTCGCGAAAGCTGACGCCCTTCCACGGCATCTCGAAGCGCGACCAGCGGGTGACGCAGTGGATGTCGCAGACGAGCTCGGTGGAGCGCAGCGCTCGCAGCTCGTCGAAGCTCAGCTCGATCGGGTTCTCGACCTCGCCGAAGACCGTGAACGTCCAGCGCGAGAAGTCGGGCGCGGGCGGGATCGAGCCGGCGTGGAGCACGGGCCACTTGGCCGTGACGTACTGGCCGGGCGGCAGCCGCGCCTGATCGATCCCGAGGCCTCTCGCCTGCTGCTCGGCGCTCGTGCGAAACGGTCCCATTCGGTCACAGTATCGGAGCGCCGCGGACCGTTACATTGCGGTCGTGAGCGATCTTGCAGCCGATCTCGACGCGATCCACGCGCGACGCGCCGTCTGCGAGCGCAGCGACCGCGGCTTGCTCGCCGTCTCGGGCCGCGATGCGCTCGCGCTGCTTCAGAACACGATCACGCAGGACATCGCCGGCCTCGCGATCGGCGCCTCGGCCCCGTCGCTGATGCTGACGCCGAAGGGACGGCCGCTCGCCGACATGCTCGTCGTGCGCACGGCCGAGGATGCGTTCCTGCTGATCTGCGAGCCCGAGGCGCAGGCGCCCCTCGCGCAGACGCTGCGCCGCTACCGGCTCGCCTCGAAGGCCGCGATCGATGACGTGCGGGCCGAGACGGCGGTGCTCGAGGTCTTCGGTGACGTGCCGGAGCTGACGAGCGCGTTCGTGGTCGACGGGCCGCTTGGGACGGTCGTCGTCGGCGCCGTGCAGGCCGTCGAGGTGGCGCTCGCATCGCTCGTCGCGCGCGGCTTCCGCGCCGTCGGCCCCGAAGCGCGCGAGATCCTCCGCATCGAGCGCGGCGTGCCGCTCCACGGGAGCGACTTCGACGAGTCGACGCTGCCTGCCGAGGCGGCGCTCACCGAGCACGCGATCGCGTTCGAGAAGGGCTGCTACATCGGCCAGGAGCCGGTCGCTCGGCTGCACTACCGCGGGCACGCGAACCGGCTGCTCTGGCGCCTCGAGCTGAGCGGATCCGTCGAGCTTCCAAGCTCGCTCCGGCAGGGCGACCGCGAGGTCGGCAGGCTGACGAGCGTGGCCACGCTGCCCGACTCGCGCGTCGTCGCGCTCGGCTATCTGCGCCGTCAGATCGACGAGGATCGACCCGTCACGACGGGCGCCGAGGGCGGCGGGGAGCGAACCGCTCGGCTGGTAGGCTTAGCTGGCGCGCGCCCGTAGCTCAGTGGATAGAGCGCAGCCCTGCGGAGGCTGAGGTCGCAAGTTCGACTCTTGCCGGGCGCATGTCACCGCCGCGACACGGCCACCCCGACGAGCGTGAGGGCGATGCCTGCGGCCTGCAGGATCGCGACGCGCTCGTCGAACAGCAGCATTCCCCAGATCACGGTGAGGACCGGCTGGGTCAGCAGCAGCACGCTCGTCTCGACCGCGCGCAGGTGGCGGAAGCCGCCTGCGATCAGGATCCATCCGAGCACCTGCGAGCTGAGCGCGAGCAGGGCGAGCCAGAGCTGCGACGAGAGGCCGGGGACGAGCGGGGCGCCGTCGGCCGCCGCGACCGCGAAGCAGATCACGGCGCTCGTCGCGGTCACGTCGAGGAGCGGGCCGACGAGCGATCCGCCGCGGGCGATCGCGCGGTCGTAGAGCACGAGGAAGAACGCGTACGTGAGGCCCGTGAAGAGCCCGAGCGCGACGCCGGTCGAGTCGAGCGCGTTGTCCGAGCCGACCCCGCGGATCAGCACGATGCCGGCGATCGCGATCGGCACGCCGACGAGCGCGCGGCGCGGGACGATCGCGCCCGCCAGCAGCGAGAGCCCCAGCACGAACAGCACCTGCGTGCTGCCGAGCACCGTCGAGAACCCGGCGCCGATCCGCTGGATCGCCTCGTGCCAGGCGAGCAGGTCGAATGCGAGGAAGGCACCCGCGGCGACCCCGAGCAGCCGCTCGCGCCGGTCGGCGGGCGGCAGGGCCGAGCGTCGCCGCAGCACGAACAGCACCGGGACGGCGTAGGCGCAGCGATAGAACGCGGCCGTGAAGGGGTGCGCGCCCGCCTGCCGGACGAGGATCGCCGAGAACGAGATGGCGAGCACCCCGGCGAGCGCCGAGGCGAGCGCGTGCCGGCCTTGCCGCTCCGTGCCGGTGTCCTGAATTTCGACTCAGGACGCTAGACAGCGGCGGCGCGGCGGCGCTCGATGCTCGCGGCGTCCGGCACCTTGACGTCCCAGACGAGGCCGACCTTCTCGAGCCCGCGGATCACGAGCGCGGAGAGGTCGAGCTGGCGCTTGCCGAGACCGTGCACGGCCGACGACGGAAACGCGTGGTGGTTGTTGTGCCACGCCTCGCCGAGCGACGGGAGCGCGAGCAGCCAGTTGTTTCGGCTCTCATCGCGGGCGTCGTAGTCGCGCTTGCCGAACATGTGACAGATCGAGTTGACGCTCCAGGTGACGTGCTGAAAGATCGCGATCCGCACGAAGCCACCCCAGACCATCGCCTCGACGCCGCCGCGCAGGCCGCCGAGGGCGTAGCCGGCGGCGAACGGGATCGCGAAGCCGAGCGCGACCCAGACGAAGTACCACGTGTCGATGCGGCGCAGCAGCGTGTCCTCGATCAGGTCGCGGCCGTACTTCGTGCGCACCACGAGGCCCTTCGTCGAGAACAGCCAGCCGACGTGCGAGTGCCAGAAGCCGCGCAGCGCTCCGAGCACGCCGGCGCCCATGCCGACATGCGGCGAGTGCGGGTCGCCGTGCCGGTCCGAGTGCGCGTGATGCTTGCGGTGGTCGGAGACCCACTGCGAGACGGGTCCCTGCGTCGTCATCGCGCCGAGCACGGCGAGCGTCGCGCGCACGGCGTTTCCGCACTCGAAGCTCTTGTGGGTGAAGTACCGGTGAAAGCCCACGGTGATGCCGAGGCCGGGGATCACGTAGAAGAGCCCGAAGAGGACGAGGTCGATGGGCCGCACGGCGACGCCCCAGAGCGTCGAGACGACGGTCGCGAGACCGAGCAGCGGGGCAACCACGGCGACCAGCGTGATCACGCGGCTCGCGGTGCTCGGGTGCTCGAGCTCGCCGTCGGCGGCGACGCTGATCGGCGTTTCGGTGGCGGTTCCCACGGCCATTGCGTCTCCTTGCTGGCGGGTCGGGGATACTCCCCCACATGCCGGATTGTGGTCGGTCGTGCGCATAGCAATCGTCGGCGCTGGCGTCGCAGGCCTGGCCGCAGCCTACCGGCTCGACGCCGATCACGAGATCGAGGTCTTCGAGGCCGAGCCGCGGGCCGGGGGCCACGCGCACACGATCGACGTCGACGGCCTCTCGCTCGACTCCGGCTTCGTCGTCTGCAACGAGCGCAACTACCCCGGGTTCCTCGGGATGGCGCGCGAGCTCGGAGTCGGCCTGCGGCCCTCGACGATGTCGTTCTCGGTACGCTGCCGGCGCTGCCGGCTCGAGTACTCCGGCCACGGCTTCGACGGGATCTTCGCGCAGCGGCGGCGGCTCGTCTCGCCGGCGCACCTCCGCCTGCTCGCGGATCTCGGCCGGTTCTTCCGCAGCGCCCGCTCGATCGCCGACGACCCGGCGGCCGATCGCTACACGATCGGCGAGTACCTGGCGCGCTCCCGCTATGGCCGTGGCGTGCTCGATCACTTCCTCGCACCGATGGGCGCAGCGATCTGGTCGAGCACCTCCAGCCGAATGGAGGATATGCCCGCGCGCTTCTTCGTCCGGTTCTTCGACAACCATGGCCTGCTCGGCGTGCGCTCGGCCCCGCAGTGGTACACGGTCGAGGGCGGCTCGGTGCGCTACGTTGACGCGATCTGCGCCCGCCTGCGCGGGCCCGTCCACCTCGGCAGCCCGGTTCGCTCGCTGCGACGAGACGACGGCGGCGTCACGCTCGTTGCCGGCGATGGGCCCGAGCGCCGCTTCGATCGCGTGATCATCGCCTGCCATCCCGATCAGGCGCTCGCGTTCCTGCAGGATCCGAGCGCGGTCGAGGCCCGCTCGCTCGCGGCCATCCCGTTCTCGCGCAACGAGACCGTGATGCACCGCGGCGATGCGCTCCTGCCGCGCATCCACTCGGCCCGCGCGGCCTGGAACGTCTCGCTCGACGACTGCCGCCACGCCGACCAGCCGGTTGCGATCACCTACTCGCTGAACCGCCTCCACGCCCTCAACGTGGGGCAGGACTACTGCGTGTCGCTCAACCAGACCGTCGCAGATTCTGCTGTGATCGCGCGGATGACCTACGAGCACCCGATCTTCACGCTCGCAAGCGTGGCCGCCCGCGAGGAGCTGCGCGGCGAGCTCGGCGCCCGCCGCACCGACTACGCGGGCGCCTACCTGCGCTGGGGCTTCCACGAGGACGGCTTCGCCGCAGGTGCCGAGGCCGCGGCTCGGGTCATGGCATGAGGTCGGCGATCTACGACGCCGTGCTCGAGCACGAGCGCGACCGGCCGGCGCGCAACGCCTTCCGCTATCGCACCTACCAGCTGCTGCTCGATCTCGACGAGCTGGACGCGCTGGCCCGCACGATCCCCGAGCTGTCGGTCAACCGCCGAAACGTCGTCGAGGTCCGCTCGGCCGACCACCTCGGCGATCCCGCACGCCCGATCCGCGAGAACGCCTGCGCGATCCTGCGCGCGCACGGCGTCGAGCCGCCGGTTGGGCGCATCGAGCTGCTCACGAACGCCCGCACGTTCGGCTACGTCTTCAACCCCGTCAGCTTCTACTTCTTCCGCGACGCCGGCGACGAGCTCGCCTACGTGCTCGCGGAGGTGCACAACACGTTCGGCGAGCGCTACCCGTACCTGCTCGGGCCGCCGGCAGCGCGCGACGCCGACGGGCGTCTGCTGTTCACCGCCGAGAAGCGGTTTCACGTGTCGCCGTTCATGGGCCTCGAGGGCACGTACCGCTTCACGCTGGACGAGCCCGCGGCGCGCCTCTGCGTGCGCATCGACGAGGAGCGGGAGGGCACGCGGTTCTTCCGCGCCGTGCTGACGGGCACCGGCGAGCCGCTGACGGCGCCTGCGCTGCGGCGCGCGCTCGTGCGCTACCCGCTCTCCACGGCGCAGACGATGGCGCGCATCCACTGGCAGGCGGTCAAGCTCGCAGCCAAGCGCGTGCCGTTCCACAAGAAGCCCGGGTTCGACCCCGAGCGGGGATCGATCCCGCGATGAGCGAGGCCGTTCAGCTGCACGAAGAGCCGGCTCGCGAGCGCATCGGCCCGCTCGGCCGGATCGCGCTCGCGGTGCTGCGCCAGAGCCTCGGCCGGATGCGAGAGGGCGCGCTCGAGCTGCGGCTGCCGGGCGGCACGGCGTGGCGCTTCGGCGATCCCGCGGCCGAGCCGATCGAGCTGCGCGTCAGCGACGCGCGCTTCCTGCGACGCCTCGCGACCGGCGGCAAGCTCGCGCTCGGCGAGGGCTATCAGGCCGGGGAGTGGACCGCGAGCGATCTGCCGGGCCTGTTCCGGCTGTTCATCCGCAACGAGGGGCCCGTCTTACGGGAGGGCACGCTCGGAGCGCTCAACCGCCTGGTCGCGCTGCGGCCGACGATCGAGCTGCCGCGCGGCCTGCGCCGGTCCGAGCAGGACATCCACGCGCACTACGACCTCGGCAACGAGTTCTTCGCGCTCTGGCTCGACGAGTCGCTGACGTACTCGAGCGCGTTCTACGCCGATCCGGCCAGCTCGCTCGCCGACGCGCAGCAGGCGAAGTACCGCCGCCTCGCAGAGGCGACGCGCGTCGGGCCTGACGACCACGTGCTCGAGATCGGCTCCGGCTGGGGCGGCAACGCGATCCACCTCGCGCGCGAGCGCGGCTGCCGCGTGACCACGATCACGATCTCGCGCGAGCAGCACGACGAGGCGAGCCGGCGCGTCGCGGAGGCCGGCCTGTCCGACCGCGTCGACGTGCGCTACCAGGACTACCGCACGCTCGAGGGGTCGTTCTCGCGCGTCGTCTCGATCGAGATGATCGAGGCGATCGGGCACCGGCAGTTCCCCACCTACTTCGAGACGATCGACCGCGTGCTCTCGCCGGGCGGGCTCGTCGGCGTGCAGGCGATTCTGATCCCCGATCAGCACTACGAGCGCTACCGCCGCCGCCCCGACTGGATCCGCAAGCACATCTTCCCCGGGGGGCTGCTGCCCTCGATCGAGGTCCTCGCCCGCACCGCGCGCTCGGCCTCGCAGCTGATGATCCACGAGGTCTTCGAGCTCGGGCCGCACTACTCGCGCACGCTTCGCGAGTGGCGCGAGCGCTTCCTCGAGCAGCGTGGCGAGGTCGCGGCGCTCGGCCTCGACGAGCGCTTCCAGCGCACCTGGGAGTACTACCTGGCGTTCTGCGAGGCCGCCTTCGGCGAGCATGCGCTGCGCGACGTGCAGATCGTGCTGACCCGGCCCGGGAACCCGCTGCTTCGTGGCTAGGTCTTACAGCTAGGCGGCGCCGAACACCACCCGCCCGCCCACGATCGTGAGCGTCACCGCAAGCGCGGCGAGCTCGTCCGGCGGCACCTCCGCGGGGTCCTCGGCGAAGCCCGAGAGATCGGCGCGGTAGCCCACGGCGATGCGGCCCGAGACGGACTGCTCGCCGATCGCGGCTGCCGCGCCGGTCGTGTAGCCGGCCAGCGCCTCGAGGCCGGTGAGGCGCTGCTCGGGCTGCATCGGTGCGTGCTGCGGCTTGCCGGGGGCGCGCCGCAGCTGTGCCCAGGCGAGTCCCTCGCGCGGGTCGAAGCGCGCGACGGGCCAGTCAGACCCGAGCGCCAGCGTGGCACCCGACTCGAGCAGCTCGCGCGTGCGGAAGGCGCGGGCGGTGCGCTCCGGGCCGAGCGCCGACGACCACGGGTCGGAGCCCTCGGCGTTCATCCACTGCTGGTGGCTCGATTGCATCGAGGCGATCACGCCCTCCGCCGCTACGCGCGCGAGGTCTGAGTCCTGCAGCGTCTCGAGGTGCTCGATCCGGTGCGGCGCCGAGCCGTGGCGGCCCGCCGCGCGATAGGCGTCGAGCGCGGCCCGGACGGCGCGATCGCCGACGGCGTGCGTGACGCACTGGAAGCCCGCGCGTGCGAAGCGAGTGACCGCCGCGGCGTAGTCATCCGGGTCGGGCCAGAGCGCGAGCCGCCCGAGCCCGTTCGTGTCGGGCTCGTAGAGCCACGCGGTCCCCGGCTCGACCACGCCGTCGATGAAGAACTTCGCGACCCCGCCGCGCCACAGCGCCCCTCGCTCGTCGCGCAGCGCGAGCCACGACTCCTGCTCGTCGACCGAGGTTCCCGGATCGACCGTGAGCGGCATCACGAGCCGCGCGGTGAGGTCGCCGCGCGCCTCGAGCTCGCGGCAGAAGCGGAAGGTCTCAGGCGTGCCGTCCATCCCGTGCACGCCGGTCAGCCCGCAGGCGTTCATGCGAGCCAGCGCGTCGGCGTAGAGGTCGAGCTTCTCGGCGTGCGTCGGCTGCGGGATCGCCGCCTTGACGAGGTTGTAGGCGCTCGGCTCGCGCAGCTCGCCCGTCGGGACGCCGCCGGCGCAGACGACCTCGGAGGTGTCTGCGAACGTGCGCGGGCCGTCGACGCCCCCGGCCGCGAGCCCGGCGGTCGACGCGAGCACGGTGTGGAAGTCGAAGAACGTGAGGTAGCTCGGTGCTCCGCGGACGGCGTCGTCGATCGCCGCCGAGGTGATCGGGCCTCCGGCGAAGACGGCGTACTCGAGCGAGAACCCGCGCACCCACTCGCCCTCCCCCAGGCGGTCGCGCTCGGCGCGCAGGGCGGCCTGCACCTCGGGCAGCGTCGAGAGCCCGGAGAGGTCGACGCCGCGCGTGTCCTCGGCGCCGTGGAACGGATGCTGGTGCGAGTCGACGAGCCCGGGGACGATCGCTGCGCCCTGGCAGTCGATCACCTCGGTGGCGACGCCGCAGCGCGCCCGCACGTCGGGCTCGGAGCCGACCGCCGAGATCACGCCGTCGCTGATCGCGAGCGCGACCGCGCTCGGGCGCTGCGGGTCGAGCGTGCGGATGCGGGCGCCGACGAGGGCGAGCTCGGTGCTCACGCGTCCCACCCGTCGTGCTGCGCGTCGAGCTCGCCGCAGAGGATCTCGCACGACGGCGCGAGCGGCGCCGGGCGCTCGGAGCGCGGCAGCACGGCGAGGCCGGCGAGCTCGGGAAGCCGGAGCGTGAACGGCCCGTCGTGTCGCAGGCGGAAGACGGTGGTGAGCTCGGTCTCGTACGGCAACCGCACGACCGTTCGCGCGAGCCACTCGAGGGCGTCGCCGTGCACGGCCAGCCCGAGCTCCTCGCGCAGCTCGCGCACGGCCGCGCCGCGCGGCTCCTCGGCGATGCCGACATGGCCCGTGCAGGCGTGGTCCCAGGTCGAGGCGGCGGTGTCCTTTCGTGCGCCGCGCAGCTGCCAGAGCACGCCCTCGCCGGTGACCACGATCACGTGCACCGAGGGGTGGATCAGCGTCGGGTCGCCGTGGCAGCTCGAGCGCAGCGCAGCGCCGATCTGCGTGCCGTCCTCGGAGACGACCGGGAACAGCTCCGTGACGGCGTCGGACGTCGTCACTCGCGCTCGTCGCGCTCGCTGCGACGCATCTGCTCGGTGCGCGTCGCCCACAGGCCGAGCAGCGCGAAGATGCCTCCCCAGAGCGCGCCATAGCCGAGCGCGAGCTGCGTCGACATCGTGCCGAGCGAGTCGTGCGCGACGAAGAAGATCGGTGCGAGCACCACGAACGTGATCGCGAAGCGAGCGATCCCGGGGATCGACTCCCAGCGGGTCAAGAGGGGGCCGGGCTGTTTGGCCATGCCGATACGCTACCCGGCCATGGCTCCGCTCGTCGGCATCACCTCGGTCCCCCGCATCATCAAGACGCTCTACGATCCCGCGGCCGCAGCGCAGACCGCGACGCAGGCGATCATCGACCAGGTCGTCGCAGCGGGCGGGATCCCGGTGATCCTCCCGGTCGTCTCGCCGGAGGCTGCAGCCCGGCAGCTCGAGGCCCTCGACGCGCTCGTGCTGGCAGGCGGCCAGGACGTCGATCCGACGAGCTACGGGCGCCCGCCCGCGGCCGAGGGCGCCTGGATCGCGCCCGATCGCGACGCGCACGAGCTCGCGCTGCTGGCCGGCGCGCGCGAGCGCGGGCTGCCGGTGCTCGGCATCTGCCGCGGGCTGCAGCTCGCGAACGTCGCGCTGGGCGGCGACCTCGTCGAGCACGTCGACGGTCACGACGCCGGTGATCGCGTCGCGCACGAGCCGCACGCGGTGCGGATCGCGCCCGGCACGCTCCTGCACGACGCGACGGGTCGCGACGAGATCGCCGTCAACACGCTCCACCACCAGACCGTGGGCACGCTCGCGCCCGGCCTGGTGCGCAGCGCGACCGCGCAGGACGGCGTGCCCGAGGCGGCCGAGGCGACCGACGGGCCGTGGCTCCTGGCGGTGCAGTGGCATCCCGAGCTGATGGGCGACGCGCCCGGCGGGCGCGACCTCTTCGCCGCGCTCGTGGCGCATGCCTGAGCTCGCGATCTGCGGGTCGATCAGCGCCGACTACATCGGCTATGGCCCTCGGCTGCCGCGGCCGGGCGAGACGGTTCTCGGCGATCGTCTGCTGATCGCTCCGGGCGGCAAGGGCGCGAACGTCGCCGTCGCGGCAGCGCGGCTCGGCACCCGTGTGCGCTTCTACGGTGCGCGGGGCGATGACTGGAACGGCGAGCTGATCGGGCGTGCGCTCGCTGCCGAGGGCGTCGACGTATCGACGCTCGCCGTTCTGCCGGACGTCCCGAGCGGGGTGGCCCTGATCTGCGTGGACGAGCGGGCCGAGAACCAGATCCTCACGCTGCCGGGCGCGAACGGCCGTGTCGGGCCGCCGGCCGCGTGCGGCGCGCGGGTCTGGTTCTGCCCGGGCGAGATCCCCCGCGAGGCGCACGTCGGCACGATCGCGGCTGCGCGCGCCGACGGCGCGATCGCGGTTGTCAACCCGTCGCCCGCGAACGCCTTCGATCCCGAGCTGCTGCCGCTCTTCGACATCGCGATCGTCAACGAGGGGGAGCTCCAGTCCTTCGCCGAGTCGCTTCCCGAGCGCGTGATCGTGACGCGCGGCCGAAACGGCGCGGTCGTGCTCCCGGACGGCCCCGAGTTCGCCGCGCATCCTGCCATCGCCGTCGACACGACCGGCGCGGGCGACGCGTTCGCGGCCGGCGTCTGCGCCGGGCTCGCCGAGGGTCTGACGCTCGACGACGCGATCCGGCTCGCCCTCGTCACGGCCGCGATCTCCGTCGAGCGCGAGGGCTGCCAGCCCTCCTACCCGACCCGTGCCGAGGTCGACCGGCGGAACGGGCTGAACGACGTCTTGCGGTCGTAGACGTCGATCCCCTCGCTGCGCTTGAGGAAGCCGACGACCCGGTAGGTGACCGGCGTGAGCACGACCTCCAGGCCGACCTTGTAGACGTAGTTGAAGAGCATGATGCTGAGGAGCACGCCTCTCGGCACCGCCCCGGCGAACGCGACGGTCGTGAAGATCACGGTGTCGGCGCCCTCGCCGACGATCGTCGAGCCGATCGTCCGCATCCAGAGGAAGCGGCCCGAGGTCGCGACCTTCAGGCGCGCCAGCACGAACGAGTTGAGGAACTCGCCGACGAAGAACGCGATCGCGCTCGCGAGCACGATCCGCCAGACGAATCCCCCGACGGCGTCGAACGCCCCGATCGTCGGGCTCGAGGCATCGGACGGCAGCATCGCCACGAAGCCGAGCGTCGCGGCGCCCAGGATGTTCGCGCCGAGCCCGAACCAGATCGCGCGTCGCGCGCGGGCGTAGCCGTAGACCTCGGTCAGCACGTCGCCGAAGATGTAGGTCATCGGGAACAGCAGCGTCCCGCCGTCGAAGACCGACCCGCCGACGCGGACGATCTTCGTCGAGGCGACGTTCGAGAGGATCAGGCAGACCGCGAACGCGCCCAGGATCACGTCGTAGTGGCGGAGCCGCACGCCGCCATCTTGCTCGAAAACGACGGAGGGGGCACCAGGTGCCCCCTCCGCAACGTCATCTGATCCGCTGGTTAGGCGGACGGAACCACGTTGTACGCCTCAGGGCCCTTCTGGCCCTCACGCGCTTCGAACTCGACCCGGACACCATCTGTCAGCGTCCGAAAACCCGTCGCGTTGATGTTCGAGAAATGGACGAAGAGGTCCTTGCCTCCGTCGTCCGGCGCAATAAAGCCGAAGCCCTTTGCGTCGTTGAACCACTTAACCGTGCCGGTTGCCACCCTATATCTCCTACGTTGGAACTTCGAACACAGCCTGCGCGAAGCGCGGACCGTCCCCCCAACCGTGGCGGGTTGAGGCACATGGAACGCTAGCAGCGTTTCACCGAAAACGGTAGTGCTCGCTCAGGCGGCGAAGTCTTCGGGCAGGATCGCGTCGGCCTCGAGGGCCGATGCGAAGCGGTCGATCTCGGCCTCCCGCTCGATCCGCTCGATCTCCCGCAGGTGCTCCACGAGCACCTGCCGCCCGGCCGCGAGATCGCGATCGAGGCGCTCCAGCTCGCCGATCACGACGGACTCGCTCCAGACCCGCGCGCAGTCCGGACAGCGGAGCCGCACGCGCCAGCTCCCGCCCGCGAGCTTGCGGCAGTGGAGCGGATGCACCAGCACCGACCTGCACGATCGGCAGTGCGCGAGGTCTCGCAGGGGCGGCGGAGCGTCGGACCAGCGACCGGGCACGTGAGGCACGCTAACGACGGGGCCGGACGTCGCACGGCTGCTACATTCGCCCCCGGTAGGCGCCCCCATCGTCTAGTGGCCGAGGACTCTGGCCTTTCACGCCGGCAACACGGGTTCGAATCCCGTTGGGGGTAT
>JANLRV010000028.1:0-22653 GCA_031361905.1 Actinomycetes bacterium | reverse complement strand
GCCGCGATCGCGTTCTGCGGCCATACGACCGCCGCGCTCTATCGAACGTACGGGACGATGCTCTTCCGCTACGCCTGGCATCTGATGGGGTCGCGGGAAGATGCCGAGGACGCGACGCAAGCCGCGTTCCTCTCGGCGCATTCGGCGCTCGAGCAGGGCACGACGCCGCTCGAACCCCGTGCGTGGCTCCTGCGGATCGTGCGGAACGAGTGTCTCACCCGCCTCGGCGAGCGCTCGAGGCGGCCGGCGATGATCGAGCTCGCGAGCGTGGCGGATCCGCCCGCTCGCGAGCCCGGTGTCGAGCGCCAAGCCGAGCTGCGAGGCGAGGTCGAGCTCGCCCGTCGCCTGCTCGGCCGTCTCCCGTCGAAGCAGCGGGAGGCGTTCGTCCTGCGCGAGTGGGTCGGATGCTCGCAGCAGGAGGTCGCGCTCGCGCTCGGCGTGAGCGTCGCGAGCGTCGAGGGCTTGCTCGGGCGCGCCCGGATGGAGCTCGTGCGAGGGCTCGACGCGCGCGACGATCGGACGTCCTGTCAGAGCGTGCGCGAGCAGCTCGCCGCGGCGGATCTCTCGGCCGCAGGTCGCGGGCATCTGCTGCGCTGCGCGCGCTGTCGCTCTGCGCGGCGGCTGCTCTACCCGTCTCGCACCGCCTCGCTCGCTCGCGGGTTCGGCGTGCCCGCGCTGATCGCCGAGCGTCTTGCCGAGCAGCTTCCGGGCTTCTCGGCCGGGGCCGCCGCGGGCGGTGGCGGTCTCGCGGCGATCGGCGCGAAGCTCGCCTCGATGCCGATCATCGCCAAGCTCGCCGTCGGCGCCGCGACGGCCGTCGTAGCCGGCGGAACGGCCGCCGTCGCGGTGCGAGAGCACGGCGGGCTGAGCCGGCCCGCGCCGCAGGCCGTCGCGGGCGACGCGAGCCGCGGCGGGGGATCCGGACCCGTCACGCCGGCGAGCCCGCCGAAGCTCGCTGCTGCCGCGGTGGCGCTCGCGGGTGCGCACGCCGACCGCTCGCGCGGAGATGGCGCGCGAGCGACCAAGGTCGGCGCGCATCGCGTGCATGGCGGCAGCGCTCACCGGGTGCACGGGGGGGAGGCGCATCGGGGCGCCAGCTCGCGAGATGGACAATCCCACCGCTCGAGGGGCGCCGGCTCGCAGGAGACCCCGTCGTCCCGGAACGATGCGTCGGGTGGCTCGTCGGACGACTCCGGCAGTGGAACGCACGGCAGTGGGACGTCCGCTTCGGATGACGCTTCCACGAGGTCCGACCACTCGTCGCGGCATGGCATGGACAGGCACGAGGGGCCGAGCGGCGGGCAGGCGGACGGAGCTGCGTCGACGTCGGACGGGAGGACCGATCAGTCGGGCTCGACCAGCGAGCCTCCGGCGGATTCGGGCACGACCACCGATGCAACCGGCACGGAGCCCCCCGACGACTCGTCGACCGGCTCGGACGAGCACGCGGGAACGCAGACCACGCCCTGACCTATAGTCACCCGGTGACTGCGGTTCTCGCTCCGGGATGCCTCGCTGGTCGTGTGGCCCTCGTGACGGGTGGTGGGACCGGGATCGGGCGTGCGATCGCGCTCCGGCTCGCCGAGCTCGGCGCCGCGGTCGCGGTGGCGGGGCGCCGGGCGCCGTTGCTCGACGAGGTGGTCGAGGCGATCGCGACCTCGGGCGGTCGCGCGCTGGCCGTTGCCGGCGACATCCGCGATCCCGACGTCGCGAGCTCCGTCGTCGATGCGGTGATCGTCGCGTTCGGCAAGATCGACATTCTCGTCAACAACGCCGGTGGTCAGTTCGTCGCGCCGGCCGAGCAGATCAGTCACAACGGCTTTCGCGCCGTGATGCGCCTGAACCTCGACGCGAACTGGGAGCTGACCCGGTTGTGCGCGACGAACACGATGCTGCCGAACGGCTATGGGAAAATCGTCTCGATCGTGCTGTCGCCGCGCCGTGGGATCCCCGGCATGTTCCACTCGTCGGCCGCGCGTGCCGCCGTCGAGTCGATGACGCGCACGCTCGCGAGCGAGTGGGGGCGCCACGGCATCCGGCTGACCTGCGTCGCGCCGGGATCGATCGACACGGACGGCCTCAAGGGCTACGGTCAGGATGCATCCGCGGTGGCGGCGTCGATCCCTCTCGGGCGGCTCGGCAGCGCCGAGGAGGTGGCCGAGCTCGTCGCGTTCGTGAGCTCGCCGGCGGGCGACTTCATCACGGGGACGACGCTCGTGATCGATGGCGGCGTCGACAACATCGACCTCCCGGTCGGCGGTCGATGAGCGGACGTCCGCTCGGCTCGGTCGAGCGGGCGATCCTCGTGCTCGAGGAGCTGGCCGCCGCGCCCGTGCCGATCGGCACGAACGAGCTCGCGCGGCGGGTCGGAATCAACGCGAGCACGGTCTCGCGGCTGCTTGGAACGCTTGCCAGGGCGGGCTTCGTCGAGCGCGAGGCGGGCGGCCAGCGCTGGCAGATGGGCGTCCGCGTCGTCCATCTCGCGAACGCGGCGCTCGCGCGCTTCGATCTGCGCGGCCTCGCGCGGCCGCTGCTCGAGCGCCTGGCGGAGCGAACGGGCGAGACGTCGACGCTCTCGCTTCCGGCCAACGGCGAGGGCGTGACCGCCGACTTCGTGCCGAGCCCGCACAGCGTCTCGAGCCGCGCGGAGATCGGCCGCGCGTCGATCGCGCATGCGACCGCGACCGGCAAGGTCGTGCTCGCGTTCGCTGACGGGGCGCTCGATCTGATCTGCGATCCGCTCACGATCTACACCCCGCGAACGTTGCCGAACCGTGCCGCCGTCGTCGAGGAGGTCGAGGGCGTTCGGTCGCGCGGGGTGGCGGAAGCCGTGGGCGAGCGCGAGCCGGGCCTGAGCGCGGTTGCGGTTCCCGTGCTGGGGCGCAATGGTCGGCTCGTCGCTGTCCTGGGGGTGCAGGGTCCCGAGCGGTTCGATGCGCCGGCGCGCGCCGAGGCCGTCTCGGAGCTCGAGACGGCAGCGCGCGAGCTGGCGCGCGCGCTGCGTTAGCGCGCCGCGTCGCGGGCGTCCGACGTGGGCGAGACGACGTGGGCGCCGTCGCGGCGCGCCGAGGCGTGGTGGAGCAGCGCCGGGCATGGCGTCTCGTCCGAATCGGGGTACGACCCCACCCCAGACACCACCCATGCCCGCGGCGTCGCAGTGCGAGCGTTTGCGCACGCATCTGGGTGGTGTCTGGGGTGGGGTCGTACCCCGTCGGCTCCGTCACCCGTCGGCTCCGTCAGCCGACGCGCGTCAGATCACGACCAGGGGTACGGCGAGTTCGACACCGGGTGCAGGTCGCCGGTGGCGAACCGGTCGAAGCGGAACGGACGGAGGAGCGGCGCGCTTTCTCCGACCAGCACCTTTGCGACCTCGCGACCAACGCCGAGCATCTTGTAGCCGTGGTTCGAGTCGAAGACGCCGTATACGTTCGGGCGGATGTAGTCGAAGACCGGGAAGTTGTCGACCGTGAATGCGCCCATCCCGCCGGAGCGTGCCTTCTTGTAGAGCCCGCGCTTTCCCTCGAAGCGGCTCATCGCGTGGGAGAGCGCTGCGCACCACATGTCGGGGAAGTCATCGTCGACGTCGGTCGTCGAGGGGTACGGATCGATCGCCGCGTCGGGGCCCACGGTCAGCGGCGATGCGCCTCCCTGGACCCCATGCCGGTCCTGTTTGTAGTAGATGCCCCATAGCTCGTCGGTGACGAGCTTTCCGTCATCGGTGTGGAGTGGCGCATCGGTGTCGAGGTGGATCACCGGGGGCATCGATCCGTCCTCGAGCGAGAAGAGCTTGGGGTCGACCGAGATCTCGCCCTCCTGGAGGTTCCAGTACGTCCACATCGGCTGGTTCCGCGCGACGTCGCCCGCGGCAGTGTGGACATCGATCGTGGCCGGCATCCCGAGCATGGCCCAGAGGTGCTTCGCCCATGGGCCAGGTGCCACGACAAGCTGCTCGCAGCTGATCGATCCCTGATTCGTCTCCACCGTGCTGACGGTGCCGTCGTCGGCGATCGCGAAACCGGTCACCTCGACGCCCGAGAGAATTCGCGCGCCGGTCGACTCTGCCTTCCGTTGCATGCCGGCGACGGAGTCGAGGTTGTGCGCGAATCCGCCTTTGTGCTCGTGCAGCACGGCGCTCACGCCCTTCGCCCTCCAGTCCGGGAACATCGCCTTCATGTACGAGTCGCACGCCGCTTCGCCCGTGATGAACGTCGAGTCGTAGCCGATCTTCTGCTGGCGCTCATAGACCGCGGTCAGGTCGGGCTCCTGAACCTTCGGCCCGATCGCCATGTAGCCGACGGGGTTGTAGGCGTAGGCGACCGGATCAGACTCCCAGACCTCGACGCACGCTTGCATCAACTCCTGCATCGCCGGCTGGAAGTAGTTGTTCCGGACGACGCCGCACGCGATTCCCGACGCTCCCGCGCCAGGGTGCGCCTTGTCGAGCACGACGATGTCTGCGCCGGACCCGCTGCCGGCGCGCTCGAGCGTCTGTCCGAGGTGGTAGGCGGTCGAGAGGCCGTGCAGGCCGGCGCCGATAATCACGTACTTCGCCGAGGACGGGAGTGTCACGAGTTCTCCTGGTAAATTCGTTGCCACCAGGGCAACATCGTTTCCACTTGTGGGCCGATTGTAGCGCGAATGGCGACCGATTGCACGCTACTGGGTGGTATCTGGGGTGGGGTCGTACCCCGATGCTGCAGCGCCGGGTGGGGCTCCTCGGAGCCGCGCGATCCCGCCGCTCGGAGTGAGCGTTCCGTCGACGCGACGGTCGTGCGACTCCGAGGGAAGCCAGTCGACGATCTCGTCGTCGAACACCACGACGTATACCGGCGCAGAGACTCGTGTGAGCGCGCGGTCGTAGCAACCACCGCCTTGGCCAAGGCGCACGCCGCTGACGTCGACGGCGAGCCCGGGAGCGAGGATCAGATCCACCTCGCAGATCCCTCGTGTGCCCAGAGACGGGCGGGTCGGCTCGAGCAGCCCGTACGACGACGTGATCAGCTCGTCGACGCTCTCGACTGGTGCCCATTCGAGGTCCATGTCCGATCGCAGGATCGGCAGGAAGATGCGCGTCCCGCGCCGAAGCAGCCGATCCACCAATCGGAGGGTGGGCGGTTCGGCCTCGATGCCGGCATACAAGGCAACCGTGTCGCCGGCGACCGACTCTGCGTGGCCGGCGATCGCATCCCCGGCGCGCTCGCGATCCTCTCGCGAGCGACCGGCGCGGCGCTCGCGCCCGGCACGCCGAAGCTCGCGCTTCGCGTCTCCCGTCATTCCGACGCAGTCAGGAGGTCGAACGCGTCAGACAGCGGATTGAATCGTCGTCGGACCGCTCGGCTGAACTCGGTCAGGTATTCGACCTCAGTCAGATCGTCAAGCGTCGCGGCGTACTGCCCGTAGAGCTCGGCCAGCTCCTCGGCGGCCCAGTCGACGCGATCCTGCTCGTCGCCGAAGGCTTCCTCCGCGTCCTCCCGGCCCGCCTCGCGCCAGCGTGTCCGGTGCTCGTCGATTTCGCGAAGGAGATCGCCGTGGCCCTCGGCGAAGAGGTCTAGCTGGCGTGCGATCAAATCCTCGAATCGACGCCGGCGCAACAAGCCCATGCCCTGAAGCTATCAGCCCTCCGTGGCATCGGTCCGGGCAAACTGGACCCGGCCGAGCGCGACCGGACGATGGACCTCATCCCACGGCGCGATCTCAACATCTGCGACTGCCAGACGACGACCCGCACGGATGCACCGCGCGGTAACGCGGAAGGTTCGCGTGGGCGTCGCGATGCGCAGGAAGTCGGTTCGGAGATCGATGGCCAGCCAGTTTCCGCCGCGATTCAGCACCACGGCATACCAACCCGCCGTGTCGACACAGGTTGCGAGCGTGCCCCCGTGGAGATACGTCCCGGGCTCGTCGGCTGTCGCCCGTGCTGTCGGAGCGAGCTCGAGCGTGACCGAATCGCCATCCGCCGCGTAAAACGTCAAGCCGAGGGCGGCATCGAGTGGCGATGGCTCAAGCGCTCTCAGCTCGTCCTCGGTCATGCGCCAAGAGCGTAGAAGGCAACGGCCGCGGCTGCACCGACGTTGAGCGAATCGACGCCGGCGGCGAGCGGGATGCGCACGCGGAGATCCGCGGCGGCCATCGTCTGCTCGGTGAGGCCCTCTCCCTCGGCCCCGAAGATCAGCGCGAGCTTGCCGGCTGGATCGACCGTCCGGATTGACACGGCGTCGGGCGCCGGTGTCAGCGCGAGCGTCCGGAACCCAAGGGCACGCACCGCCGCCAGACCGTCTGGAAGCCGCTCGACACGCGTATGAGGGATCGCGAGCGCGTGCCCCATCGAGACGCGGAGCGCCCGCCGGTAGAGCGGATCGCAGGTGAATGGGCAGAGGAGCACGGCCTCGATCGAGAGCGCGGCCGCGCACCGGAAGATGGCTCCCACATTGGTGTGGTTGTTGATGTTTTCGAGGACGGCGATCCTGCGGGCGTTCGCGATGATCCTCTCCGGGGGCTCGAGCGGCCTGCGCTCGAAGCAGGCAAGCACTCCGCGGTGCACGTTAAATCCGGTGATCTGCTCGAGCACCGCTCGCGACGCGACGAACGTCGTCGCTTCGGCCTGTTCGAGCAATGGCCCGAACCGGTCGTAGCGCTGCTCGTCCAGGAGCAAAGATCGCATCGAATAGCGCGCAGAGATCGCGCGTTCGATCACGGGTGCTCCCTCGGCGATGAACACGCCGGAAAGGTCTCCGCCTGGACCTTCGCGCTGCAAACGCAGCGCGAAGTCGCGAAGCCCGGTGTATTCGCCGATACGCGGATCTGCGGCGTCTCCGATCTCTTCGATCACGCCGCGACCCTAGCGCGTCCCAGCCGTGCGGCACCGCGTACCCACCTCGAGCGGCGGCCGAGAGAGCGCAAAGGCGGGTGGTCGCGCGGGGAGCGGGCGTGTCTGCTCGCCGCTGGGGGGTGTGGGGTGGGGTCTGACGCCGGAACGGGGCCAGAACGTCGACCTGGGCGGAGCGGTGATTGGTGGTCGAATGCGCTCAGGGTGTGCCAGCGCGCCCAATCACTCACGCCGCTTCGCGCCGGTTCGTATCGTCGGCGTGCCGTCTCCTGGCCCGGCAGCGGGTGCTTCGCTAGGTTCAGTTCGTGGCCCGCCCGCTCCGTATCGAGTATGAGAACGCGCTCTACCACGTCACCGCGCACTCGATCGATGAGGGCGTCCTGTTCCGCGACGCGCCGGACCGCACCGCGTTCCTGCATCTGCTCGCGCGCGTCTGTGATCACTATGGGATCTCGTGTCTCGCCTGGTGCCTGATGACGAACCACTACCACCTCGTCCTGCAGACGGAGAACCCCAATCTCGGCCGCGCGATGCAATACCTGAACAGCCACTTCGCACAGGCCTCGAACCGCCGCCACGGGCGCCGCGGACCCGTCTTCCTCCGTCGCTACCACCCATCCGTGGTCGAGACCGAGAGCTACCTGATGCAAGCGATTCGCTACGTCCTGCTGAACCCCGTCAAGGCGGGCATCGTGCGCTCACCCGGGGAATGGCGCTGGTCCAGCTTTCGCTTCATGTTCGACAGCAAGCCGGCGCTCGGCGTGTTCGCCTGCCGCACGATGCTCGCGATCTTCGGCGACGACCCCGACCTCGCGCGCGAGCACTTTCGCAGCTGGGTGCTGGCGGAGGAGGAGCCAGTCTCGTCCGGCGCGAGAGCGAGTCCCGCGCCGGACGAGAACATCGGCTGACGACGCCTACGAGGCTCCGGAGCCGTTAGCGCCCGCCTCGGCCAGCAGCCGCTCGGCGAGCTCGCGCTTCTGGTCCGGCGTGAACTTCTTCAGCTCGTTGTCGATCGCGCGCTGGTTGACGACCTGGTTCCAGTAGTCGAGCGACTCGAATCCGAGCAGCGCGGTCTTGCCGACGAACTGACGCAGGACCTCGTTCGTCGGCCCCATGACCCAGCCGGCCTTGCCGTCGCGGAGATAGCGCTCGAGCTGGAGCGGCGCCTTCTTGTACGCGGTCCCTCCGCAGCAATGCAGCATCTTGTCGACGACGTACGCGACGTTCTTCGCGGCCTCGAACTTGATCTGCCACATCCAGTGCAGGTAGTTCCCGCGCGCAAGCTCTCCGACCGGCGGATTCTTGCGCCCGCTGTCGGTCGCGCGATCACAGGCATGGGCAACCGAGAGGCAAAACGCGCGCCGCGCGTTGGTGTCCATGATCGCCTCGCCGACCGCATCCTGGATCGTGGGGTAGTCGCAGACGCGCAGCCCCACGTCCTTGTGGGTCTTGCGCGTGGTGTGCGACACGGCGATGTCGATCGCGCCCATCGCGATCCCGTTCCAGCAGCCGGAGCTGCCGAGCAGGAAGATCGGGTCGACGCCCTCGTCGTTCGAGTTCGCGCCGTCGCCGATCGGCCCGACGAGCTGCTCGTCGGGCACGAACCCCCAGTCGCAAAGGAGCGTGCCCGACTGGTTTCCGCGCAGCCCAAGCGCGTCCCACTCCTCGGGATGCGCCTCGATCTGGTCCTTGTCGATGACGAAGACCGACAGGTTCGAGTAGTCGCCGTTGTAGTCCGGTGACGTCGTCTGGCAGACGTAGAAGTCGGCGAAGCCGGCCGACGTCGTCCAGGATGCCTTCTTGAGGACCTCGTAGCCGCCCTCGACCTTGCGAGCACCCGACGCGATCGGATACCAGAAATGCGATCCGGTCTCGGGATCCGAGTACGAGAGCGTCCCGATGATCCCGTCTTTGATCCGCTTCAGGTACTTCTCAATGAGGTACGGCGTCTCACGGAGGCGCAGCGTCTCGACCGCGCCGACGTGCATCGTGTAACACATCGCGCAGGACGCGTCGCCGTAGCGGGCGATCGTCTCGACGACGAGGTTGTAGAAGACGTGGCTCTGCCCGAGGCCGCCCCATTCCTTCGGCAGGAAGAGGCCGAGAAACCCGTCGGGCGCGAGCGCCTCGAGGCTGATCCGCGGATAGGTGAGCGTGCGGTCGTTCTCGGCCGCGAGCGGCCGGATGTCGTTCTCACAGATCTCGATCAGGCGTGCGAGCAGCACCTTCTGCTCGTCGTCGAGAAACCATTCGGGCTCGAACAGATCGCGGTCGAGTCCATTCTTCGCAGAGTCGGCAACGGCTGCCATGGGGCTAGGTCTCCCTCGTCACGTTGGGTGGATAAACCTCTTCGAGCTTGAGGAGTTTGAGCGCGATCTCCAGCATCAGCCAGTCGGCGTCACGGGGCTCGAAGCCCGTCAGCTCGCTGATGCGGCGGAGCCGCTGCCGGAGCGTATTCGGATGCACGTACAGCGCTTTCGCGGTGGCGGTCACGTGCCCGCGCTGGTGCAGGAACTCCTCGAGCGTCTGCAGGAGCTGTGACTGACGCTTGCGGTCGTGCTCGCGGATCGTGCGGAGCATGTCGCCGTGCCGGTCACGCACGCGTTCCTCGAGCGGCACGCGGAGCAGGTACTTGTAGATCCCGAGCTCCTCATAGCGCAGCGCGCGTCCGGCCGGCTTGATCACCGGCAGGGCTCGCGCCGCCTGGCGCGCCTCCGAGAACCCGGCAGCGCACGCGCCGGGGCCGGAGCACACGTTCGAGATGCCTACGAGCAGTGGCGTGGGCAGCGCCCCGGCGATCTCCTCGATGTGCACGAGCGCCTGCTCGCCGTCGTCCGAAGGGAGCGGGACGAGGAAGCGGACCGCGTCGTCGCGGCGGTCGACGAGCGCGCCGGGAATCTCGCGCGCGAGCGCGCTCTCGAGCGCGTCGGCCGCGCTGAAGAACGCCTCCCCGGCGCGTGCCGGCGTGCACCAGGCGACGATGTGCGGGGCCTCCGTGTCGATCCCGAGCCGCGCGGCCTGCGCGGCGACAGCCGAGCCGTCGCGGCCGGAGGAGAGCGCGTCGAAGAGGTCCTTGATCAGGTTCCGCTCGGCGAGCCGCTCGGTCAGCTGCAGTCGCTTTAGCCCGAGCGCGGTCTGCGTCGCGATCGAGTTCGCGAGGTCGCGCTCGCGCTCGCCCGCGCGCCGATCATCCGCCAGCTTGGCGACGAGGAAGCCGAGCACCTCGTCTCCCGCGACGAGCGGCGCGACGAGCGCGGACCGCATCGCGGGCGCGCCCCAGAGTGCGCCGGCGAGCACGGACGTGATCGTGCCGCCCGAGCCCTGCTTGCGGCGGAGCTCGCCGCCCAGCTCGGGTAGCGAGACGACGGTCGGCCCCGTGGCCGCCCCGCGCGAGGCGGCGCGCATGCGCAGCCGGTCACCGGTCGGCTCGAGCAGGTAGATCCGCAGCGACTCCGCCTCGATCAGCGTCTCCGCATGCTCGACCGTCGCCTCGAGCAGCTCCTCGGTGGTCTCGGCGCGCGCGATCCGGGCGCCGAGCTTGGAGAGGCGCTCGAGCTCGGTGAGCGAGCGCCGCGTGCGCTCGTAAAGGCGCGCGTTCTCGATCGCGTAGGCCACCAGCGAGGCGACGTGGAGCATGAACGCGGCATCGTCCGGCGTGAACACGCGCGGCGCCTCGGCGTGCAGCGCGATCACGCCGATCGCCTTGCCGCCCTTCGCGACGAGCGGCACCGAGACGAGCGACTGGTACTTCTCCTCCTCGAACTCCGGGAAGTAGCGGATGCGCGGGTCGGAGAGCGCGCCGTCGGGGATGAAGACCGGCTGGACATGCTGGAGCACCCAGCCGGCGATGCCCTCGCCGGCCGCCATCGAGACCGTGCCGCAGAGGTGCGCGTAGCGCGCGCTCGCAGCACGCAGCACGATTCGGCGACCGCGATCCTCGCTCAGGAAGATGTAGGTCGCGTGGGCACCGACCGCCTCGGTGACGAGCCGGACGATCGCCTGCAGCACGCGCTCGAGGTCGAGCGTCGAGGCGACCGTGTGGATGATCTCGTAGAGCACCCGGAGCTCGCGCTCGACGTCGCGGTGCTGACCTTCGGACAGCAGGACCGGCGTCCCGATCGCGTGGGGATCCTCTAGCGCTGCCATGCCTCATCTCGGGTGTGCAGTTCGAACACCTATCTCTCTGGCCAAGCGTGCCAGGCTTGCGTTCTTCCGGCACGAATCGCGGTCCGGGTGGACGATATCGCGTACGCGTGGGTGAAATATACGTGCAGAGTGCACATCGTTCGCCCCGGAACCTTGGCGCTATCGTCCGTTGCCGCGTGCACCTGCGGCCGACGACCATAGGGTCACTATCCGCGCGTGCATGATGGCCGGGCGGAATTCGATGAAGGAGGCAGTAGGTGGCGACCGACCTTGAGCAGTTCGTCAGCGCGGCTGGTCGCGACGAGCAGATCGCCGAGGTGCGCCGGCGCATCGACGCCGAGGGCATCACCTACATCTACTACCAGTTCATCTCGGTGACCGGCCGGATCATGGGCAAGGGCGTCCCGGCCGCCCACTGGGAGAGCGTCGCCCAGAAGGGCTTCCAGCTCGTCTACGGCGCGACGGCGAACCTCTTCGTCGATCGCCACGGCGAGTACATCGGCTACGGCCCCGAGTCGGCCGAGCTCGTGGGACTGCCCGAGCCGGACACGTTCCGGCAACTGCCGTGGGATCACAAGGTCGCGCGCGTCTGGTGCCAGTGCTTCCGCGGTCGCGAGGACCGGGAGGATGGCGGCGGGTTCCTGACGTCGGACTGCCGCGGCAACCTCAAGCGGATCCAGGCGAGCTTCGAGCAGCGCACGGGCCTGCACCTTCGCGCCGGGCTCGAGCCCGAGATGATGTGGTTGAAGCTGGGCGACGACGGCAAGCCGACGGTGCAGGGACTCTCTGAGCCGTACTGCTACCACATCGATCAGTTCAGCCAGTTCCAGCCGCTGATCCACAAGGTCATCGAGTACTCGACGGCGATGGGCCTGGACATGATCCAGGGCGACCACGAGGATGCACCGGGCCAGCTCGAGCTCAACTTCAACTTCGATCGGGCGCCGCAGACCGCCGACAACCTCTCGACGTACCGGCAGGTCTGCAAGCAGGTCGGGCGTGAGATGAACGCCTTCCCGTGCTTCATGCCGAAGCCGTTCATGGGCGTGTCGGCCAACGGCTGCCACCACAACATCTCGCTCTGGCGTGACGACGAGAACGTGTTCATGCCGGAAGGTGACGACCAGCGCAAGCCCAGCCAGATCGGCCTCTGGGCAATCGGCGGCGTGCTCGAGCACCTCGGTGCGCTGACCGCCGTCTCGGCGTCGACGGTGAACTCCTACCGGCGGCTCTGGGACACCGGGTTCTGGGCGCCGGTGTTCGCGGACTGGGGCTACCAGAACCGCACGACCGCGCTGCGGGTCTCGGCGCCCGGGCGCTTCGAGTACCGGTCGGTCGACTCTGCCGTGAACCCGTACCTCTCGCTCGCCGCGCTGATCTGCGCGATGGAGGACGGGATTGACCGCAAGATCGATCCGGGCGATGCCGAGGAGCGCAACATCTATGACGCGATGTCGGCCGGCAAGCAGGTCAAGAAGATCCCGATGACCTTCGGCGACGCGCTCGACGCGCTCGATGCGGATGAGGTCGTCAAGGCGGCCATGCCCGGTGACATGCTGCGCGTCTTCATGCACTACAAGCGTGACGAGTGGGAGCGGTACTGCGCCCAGGTCTCTGACTGGGACGTCAAGGAGTACATGGACGTGCTGCCGTGATGGTGCGCGTCGCAAATCCCGAGCGAAGGGTCTGAGCCCGCCGTGTGTGGAATCGCAGGAATCATCTATCGAAACGGCGAGTCGAACGTCGGCCAGGACATGACGCGCATGCTCCAGTCGATGAAGCACCGCGGACCTGACTCGACGGGGTACGCGCTGTACGGCAAGGAGGGTCCGGGCGTGCTGATGCGCTACAAGCTCGCGGACGCGAACAGCCCGCGCGACTTCGACTATCTCGACCGGCTCGCGCGTCACCAGCGTGAGATCACGTCCCGCATCGAGCTCGCCGGGGCGACGATCCTCAAGTCCGAGGCCGAGACGCAGTACGCCTATCGTCTGACGCTCGACTACAAGGGCGATCTCAAGCGCCTGACCGATCTCGTCGAGGACGTGCCCGAGGCCGAGGTGCTCTCGCTCGGGCACTCGCTCGAGATCATCAAGGACATCGGCGATGCCGAGACCGTCTCGAACCAGTACGAGCTCGGCGACTTCCGCGGCACCCACGCGATCGGGCACGTCCGCATGGCGACCGAGTCCGATGTCGACATCTCGGGCGCGCACCCGTACTGGGCGTACCCGTTCAGCGACGTCGCCGTCGTGCACAACGGGCAGCTGACGAACTACTTCTACTGGCGCCGGCGCCTCGAGCGGAGCGGGCATCGCTTCCAGTCGGAGTGCGACTCCGAGATCATCGCGGTGTATCTGGCCGAGAAGATGTCCGAGGGTGCCGACCTCAAGGCGGCGATGACCGACAGCCTCGAGGAGCTCGACGGCGTCTTCACGTACATGTGCGTGACCGCCGACGCCCTCGGCGTCTGCAAGGACGAGATGGCGGCCAAGCCGCTCGTGCTCTACGAAGGCGAGGACATGATCGCGATGGCCTCCGAGGAGATCGCCATCCGCGCGATCATGGATCACGAGATCGACACCTACGATCCTTACGAGAAAGAGGTGCTCGTATGGCAGCGCTAGCCGGTGAGCACGGCATCACGTACGACGCGCGCGGGCTCGTCGAGCCCGACGACTCGGTTCCCGACGTCGCGGAGGTCAGCGGCACGACCGCCGTCTTCGACGCGAAAGACCTGACGACGCGCAAGATCAACCTCGTCCTGCGCCAGCTCGTCTACGAGCGCGGCATCAAGGACGTCACGATCAAGAATCCCGGCGCCAAGCACTCGCTCGGCACGGGAATCCTGACGCGCTGCAAGATCACCTTCGAGGGCAGCCTCGGCTACTTCGGGGCGACGATGATCGACGGGCCCGAGGTGCACATCACCGGTCGCGTCGGCTGGTCCTCGTGTCAGAACATGATGAGCGGCGTCGTTGTGATCGAGGGCAACGCCGGCTCCCTGACCGGGGCGGCGCTGCGCGGCGGCGACATGGTGATCAAGGGCCGGGTCGGCGCGCGAACCGGGATCGATCAGAAGGGCGGCCTGATCCTGACGATGGGATCGGCCGGCTCGATGACGGGCTTCATGATGCAGCGCGGCCGCCAGATCATCTGCGGCGATGCGGGCCACGGGCTTGGCGACTCGATGTACGACGGCGTGATCTACGTCGGCGGCAAGGTCGCGAGCCTCGGCGTCGACTGCGTGCCGGGCGACTGGACGGATGCCGACACGGAGTACGTCGACCGCAAGTTCTCGATCTACGGTCTCGGCACGCCGCCCAAGCTGGACAAGTTCGTCTGCGGCAAGAAGCTCTACAACTACGACAACCTCGAGCCGTCCGAGCGCAAGCTCGTTCTCTGAGAAAGGGGAATCGACGATGAGCGACGACAAGCTCGGTTACAAGAACGTGCTCGGCAAGAGCTCGATCTTCACGCCCGAGGTGATGAACGACATCCACGTGAAGTCCGAGCTCGGCCGCTACCGGATGCGCGGCTTCAGCCAGTTCAAGCCGTTCCCGCACTGGGACCAGCTCTCCTTCATGCCCGGCACGCTGACGCGCTTCGTGATCGAGGGATATCGCGAGAAGTGCGTCACGAAGACGGTGCTCGGCGCCCGTTTCGCGAAGCACCCGATCGAGCTCGACATCCCGATCTACATCACGGGCATGAGCTTCGGCGCGCTCTCGATCGAGGCGAAGATGGCGCTCGCGAAGGGCGCCTCGATGGCAGGCACGGCGACGTGCTCGGGCGAGGGCGGCATGATCCCGCCCGAGCGAGACCTCTCGACGAAGTGGTACTACCAGGTGATCCAGAGCCGGTACGGGTTCAACCCGCACCACCTGATGCTCGCCGACGCGGCCGAGTTCTTCATCGGTCAGGGCTGCAAGGTCGGCCTCGGCGGCCACCTGATGGGTCAGAAGGTGACCGAGCAGGTCGCCGAGATGCGCTCCCTCCCGGCCGGCATCGACCAGCGCTCGCCGGCCCGGCATCCCGACTGGCTCGGGCCGGACGACCTCTCGCTGAAGATCCAGGAGGTCCGCGAGGCGACGAACTACCAGATCCCGATCCAGCTCAAGCTCGGTGCGTCGCGCGTCTACGACGATGTGCGCATGGCGGCCAAGTGCGGGCCGGACATCATCTATCTGGACGGTGCCGAAGGCGGAACGGGTGCTGGTCCGCACGTCGCCACCGAGGAGACGGGGATCCCGCTGATGGCGGCGATCCCGGAGGCCCGGCGGGCGCTCGAGGACGTTGGCTTGGCGGATGAGATCGATCTCGTCGTGGCCGGTGGCATCCGCAACGGCGGCGACGTCGCGAAGTGCCTCGCGCTCGGCGCGAAGGCGATCGCGATCGGCCACTCGTCGCTGATGGCGCTGAACTGCAACAAGGAGATCCCCGGCGTCACCGACTACGAGGGCACGATCGGCGTGCCGGCGGGGCGCTGCTACCACTGCCATACCGGGCGCTGCCCGGTCGGCGTGGCGACGCAGGACCCCGAGCTCCGCAAGCGGCTCGTCGTCGACGAGGCTGCCGAGCGGGTCTACAACTTCCTGCACACGCTCACGCTCGAGGTTCAGCTGCTCGCGCGTGCGTGCGGCAAGACGAACGTCCACTCGCTCGAGCCGGAGGATCTCTGCGCGCTCACGGTCGAGGCGGCCGCGATGGCGAAGGTGCCGCTTGCCGGTACAACCTACATCCCGGGCGTGACCGAGCAGCGGACGCTCAACGAGATCAAGGCGCTGGTGGAGCGCCAGGCGGATCTGCAGTTCCACCAGCAGGTTCCGCGGGCCGCCGACGCCGACGTTGCGACGGGAGACTGAGATGGCCGAGGCCAAAAAGGCGCAGCGTTACAGCCATCCCGGGGAGGGCAAGGCGATCGATGCCGAGTCGCTCGCCGGCCGGCGATTCCCGTACCAGGAGGATCGGAGCCTCGTCGAGGACATCGATCTGCTCGCGGCCACGCCGGGCGCAGACATCAACTGGCTCGAGGACATCGATCTGCTCATGGAGGACGGCCAGCCAGCCGTCTTCGATCGGTACTCCAACTCGTTCATCAAGATCTACTTCGAGATCCCGGCGGGCCGTGAGAATGAGCTCGCCCGCAAGGTGCTGATCAAGCACCTGCAAGAGGGCAACTCGTACGGGATCCAGCTGAAGGAGTGGCACGCGAAGTTCCCGCAGCCGGAGCTCGGGCCGTGGGTCGAAGGTTCGCGGATGCTGGGCAGCAACTGGACGCCGCCGGTGCTCGAGGGCTGGGAGCCGCCGGCGCACTAGGACACGAGCGCGAGTGTGGGGTGGGGTCGTACCCCGATTGGCTCGAAACCACCGCCGGGCCGCAGCGCTCGGCGGTGGCGTTTTTCGCGCGGCGCGAGGCGGGTGCCGCGCCGCGTGGGTGGGTGTGGGGTGGGGTCGTACCCCTCGTGCCGCAGAGCCGGCGCTATGCACTCGCGGCGGCCAGGATCGGAACGCGCCGTTCGCGACGCGGGCGGCCGCGGCACGTGGGTGGGCATGGGGTGGGGTCGTACCCCGTAGCTCGAGCCAAACCACGCGGGATCGACCAGCCGGCGCTCGGCTCAAGTGTCGCCCTCCCGGTGCCGATTCAAGCTGCATGTGGCCGCCTGCCCGCTTGCGACGGATCCTCGGGCGGGTGGGCGATGGCCTGCTCGTCGTCTGCCCGGCGCTCGCGTACGCCGCGGTGCTCGTGATCGCCGCCCGCAGCGGAGGGCTCGGATACGACTTCCACGTCTTCTGGGAGGCGGCCCGAGCGGTCGGGCACGGCGACTCGCCGTATGACCCCGAGGGGCTCTCCCAGATGGCGCGGGTCGCCCAGAGCGATCTGAGCGTGACGTATCCGAACGCCGCCTGGGCGGTCTATCCGCCCGCGTTCTACGCAGCCCTGATTCCGCTCGGCCTCCTCCCATGGCAGGTCGCGGCGACGATCGGGATGACGGCTCTCGCGATCACCCCCGGTCTCGCCCTTCGCGTGATGGGCGTGCGCGACTGGCGCTGCTACTGCGTGGTTTACGCGAGCGCGCCGGTCTTCACGTCGATCTTTCTCGGTGCGATCTCGACCGCTCTGATGCTCGGGTTCGCGCTGATCTGGCGGAGCCGACGCGCGGTCGCCGCGGGAGCGGCGACGATCGTGGCGAAGCTGTTCCTCTGGCCGGTCGCGTTCGTGATCGCTGCGATCGACGGTCCCCGCAGGGCTGCGCTCCTGCTGACCAGCGCTGTCGGCACTGCGATCGCGTCCTGGGCGATCATCGGATTCGCAGACATCGAGCGCTATCCGCAGATGCTCACGGATCTCTCTGCGGCGGAGGCCCACATCAGCTACTCGACCACGGGCCTGGCCTTCGCCCTCGGCTTGCCGCTTGTGCTCGGGACGTACGCCGGGCTCGCGCTCGGCCTCGGTGTCGCGGCGATGGCGTACCGCGCTGGATCGCGAGGTCGGCGCGATGCGGCCTTCACCCTCGCGTTCGTCGCGGCGCTGCTGATGTCGCCGATCGTCTGGATGCACTATCTGACGCTTCTCTTCATGCCGCTCGCCGCGCGGTTCCCGCGCTTCAACGCGCTCTGGCTGGTTCCGCTCTTGCTCTGGGCGGATTGGCACCAGGCACCGAAGGGGGACGGGCTGTCGTTCGTCGGAATCTGGGCGTGCGTCGCGGTCGTCGTGATCGCGAGCCTGCGGTCAGAGCGGCGACCGTCGCGAGCCGTGGTGCAGGTTCCTGTCGGAGGCCACGGTGTCGGCTGAGTCCGTCGCGGTCCTCCGTTTCGCATCGCCGGGCCTGCGGCGTGCCACCCGGATCGCGCTGCTCGCGGTTGTCCCGAGCCTGATCGCCCTCGGCCTCGCCGGCCACTTCATCGATCGCGGCACCTCGGGAGCCGACTTCAAGGGCGGAGTGATCGCGGGAAGCACGCGCATCGTCGACGGGAAGCACCCGTATGACACGGCATACCTCGCGAAGATCCGCGAGCGCTCGGCCGCGGGACGCGACGCGCCCGGAATCGAGACGCCCGGATACCCCCCGCATGTGCTCCTCGCCTTCGTGCCTCTCGTGCCGCTCGGCCGGGAGCTCGCGGGCCTCCTCGCGATGTTCCTTGCCGCGACGTCGATCGTGCTCGCTCTGCGGGCGATCGATGTGCGGGACTGGCGCTGCTACGGCTGTCTGGCTCTCACACCCGTCGCGCTCCAGGGCGCGCTGCTGGCCAATCCGACGATGTTCTTGATTCTCGCGGCCGCGCTCGCGTGGCGCTGGCGGGACTCGACTCTTCGCAGCGCACTCGTGCTCGGGGTCGCGCTCTCCGTCAAACCACTCCTACTCCCGCTGACCGTATGGTTGATCGTCACTGGCCGGATCCGCGCCGCGGCTGGAGCGCTCGCGGTCGCCGCGACGCTGCTCGCAGCCGGCTTCCTGGCGACCTGGATGAGTCCGCTCGACTACTGGAGGAGCTCGTCCGATCTCCTCGCCGCGCAGCGCCACACGGCGCTGTCGCTGGTCGCCGTCGGAACGCGCATCGGCCTCACCCTTCCTGTTGCGACGGTCCTGATGCTCGGGGCCGCCGGGCTCGCTATGATCGCCGCGCTCCTGCGCTGGAAGCGGGTCCGGCGCGACGATCAGCTGTTCGCCGCGTCGATCGTGATCTGCCTGCTCGCGTCACCGCTCGTGCACATGCACTACCTCGCGCTGCTCTTCGTCCCGCTCGGCCTGCTCCGCCCGCGCTTCGGCGTTGCGTGGCTGCTCCCCTTCCCGTTCTGGCTGATGGTGGACGGGGGCGGCCCGTCGCCGTTGCCCGCATTTCTCGTCTATGCGGCGATGCTGCTCGTCGCGGTGATGCCCGCAGCCGGTACGCGTGGGGTGGGGTCGGACCCCACCCACGTAGCCGCCGGGCACGGCTGAGCCGGGCGTACGCAGCGCGAGGCGCGCGCGCCGCTGCTATCCTCCGTCGCGGCGAGCACGCCACCGTGCTTGGCCGCGCCGTGGCGGCGTAGCTCAGCTGGTTAGAGCAGCGGAATCATAATCCGCGTGTCGTAGGTTCGAGTCCTACCGCCGCTATCCGCCGCCCGGCGGTCCGCTTCACCACTGAGGAAACCATGGCCTCCGACGTCAGAATCGCTGTCACACTCGCTTGCACCGACTGCAAGCGTCGGAACTATCAGACGAACAAGTCGAAGCGCAACGATCCCGAGCGCATCGAGTTCAAGAAGTTCTGCCGCTGGTGCGGCAAGCACACCCCGCATCGCGAGACGCGCTGATCGTGTCTGCCGACGAGGAGAAGAAGCCGCGCAGGGAGGCCAATCCCCGGCGGCAGCGCGTCGCCGATGCGCGCGCGCGGAAGGCGCCGCCGAAGAGCCAGGCCGGCGAGGTCGTCAGCCGCCGTCCCGGGCTCGGGCAGTTCATCCGCGAGTGCTCGGCCGAACTGCGTAAGGTGCAGTGGCCGACACGGCCGCAGCTCTGGCAGGCGACCGGCGTCGTGATCCTCGTCAGCGTGATCTTCGGCGTCTACATCTTCATCCTGGATGCAGGCCTGCAACGCGCGTCGCAGTGGCTCATCGATCAGTACGCGTCGAACTAGGAACCCATGTTCAACTGGTATGTCATCAACACCTACTCGGGCCATGAGAACAAGGTCCGGCAGAACCTGCTGCACCGCGTCGAGACCATGAGCCAGCAGGACAAGATCCGACGCGTCGTGGTCCCGACCGAGCAGGTCGTCGAGACCAAGGACGGCCAGAAGGTGCACGTCGAGAAGCGCACGCTGCCCGGCTACGTGCTCGTGCACATGGAGCTCGATGACAACTCCTGGCATGTCGTCAAGAACACGCCCGGCGTGACGGGGTTCGTCGGCTCGCAGAAGCCGGTCGCGCTCTCGAAGGCGGAGGTCGATCGGATCCTCCACACGCCGACGGTCGAGATCAAGCCGGGCCGCACGCGCGCCGAGTTCGAGCTGGGCGAGTCGGTCAAGATCGTCTCCGGCCCGCTCGCCGACTTCGACGGCGAGATCATCGAGATCAACCCGGAGGCCGGGCGCCTCAAGGTCGCGGTGTCGATCTTCGAGCGCAGCGTGCCGACGGATCTCACGTTCGATCAGGTCAAGAAGGTCTAACGCGAGCGAATGGCTCGAACGAGCCGCCTGTGGGAGCTCACCACCGGGTGAGCGCCTGAACCACGGAAGGAGCACACCATGGCCAAGAAGGTCATGACCATCATCAAGCTGCAGATCCCTGCGGGTGCCGCAAACCCGGCCCCGCCGGTCGGACCTGCGCTTGGTCAGCACGGCGTCAACATCATGGAGTTCTGCAAGTCGTTCAACGCAGCGACTGCCTCGAGCGCCCAGGGACGGATCACGCCGGTCGAGATCACGGTCTTCGAGGACCGCTCGTTCACGTTCATCACGAAGACGCCTCCGGCGGCCGTGCTGATCAAGGAAGCGCTGAACCTGACGTCCGGATCGGGTGAGCCGAACAGGAACAAGGTCGGCACGCTGAACCGCGCGCAGCTGCGCGAGATCGCCGAGACGAAGATGCCTGATCTGAATGCCAACGACGTGGATATGGCGATGAACATCATCGCCGGGACGGCCCGCTCGATGGGCGTGGAGGTGGAAGCCTGATGGCCGGCAAGAAGTACAAGGCCGCACTCGCGGCTGTCGATCGCGACCGTCTGTACAGCCCGCTCGAGGCCGTCCAGGTGCTCAAGAGCGTCGAGACGGCAAAGTTCGACGAGTCGGTCGAGGTGCACTTCCGGCTGGGCCTCAACGTCCGTCACGCCGAGGAGCAGCTTCGCGGGTCGCTCTCTCTGCCGCACGGGACCGGCCGCAGCCGCGTCATCGCGGTCTTCGCGCAAGGCGATCACGCTCGTGAGGCCGAAGAGGCCGGAGCCGACTACGTCGGTGGAGACGAGCTCGGCGCCCGCGTGCTCGAGGGTTGGACCGACTTCGACGTCGCGCTTGCGACGCCGGACATGATGGGCGTCGTCGGCAAGCTCGGCCGCGTGCTCGGGCCGCAGGGCAAGATGCCGAACCCCCGCTCGGGCACGATCACGTTCGACATCGGCAAGGCCGTCGCGGAGATCAAGAGCGGCAAGATCGAGTACCGCACCGAGAACCGCGCCGGTCTCGTCCACGTCGTGATCGGCAAGAAGTCGTTCACCGTCGAGCAGATCGTCGAGAACTACGGCGCGCTGGTCGAGGAGATCGTGCGGGCCAAGCCCGCCTCTGCGAAGGGCCGCTACATCCAGAGCGCCACGATCACGTCGACGATGGGCCCCGGCGTTCGCGTCGACCCGAGTCGCACGCGCGACCTGCTTGAGGAGCTGGCCCCGACCGAGGCGGGTTCCGTCTAGGCCGAAGGGCCAGCCAATCGCTTTTCAAACCGCCCGTCGCCGAAGACCGCCGGCAGCCCGCGAGACGCGGGCAGAAGACCGGCCGAGGTGGGAAGGTAACGCTCTGAGCACTCTGCTCGTTCGCGTTGCTGCCCGCCGAAAGGCGGGCACGACGTGCACGAGAGGAGGTGAATCAGAATGCTCAAAGAGAAGAAGGAAGCGGTCGTCGCAGAGCTGACGACGGAGCTGAGCTCGACATCGTCGATGATCGTCGCGGATCCCCGCGGCCTGACGGTTGCTCAGATCACAGAGCTTCGTGGCCGGCTGCGCGCGAACGACGCGAAGCTGCGGGTGACCAAGAACACGCTCGCTCGGATCGCCGCGAAGGCGAGCGGTCGCGACGCGCTCGTCGAGCTCCTCACGGGGCCGACGGCTATCACGCTGTGTCACGGTGACATGGCAGCGACGGCGAAGGTGCTCTCGGACTTCGGCAAGAGCTCGGGCCTGCTCGAGCTGCGGGGCGCGTACATGGACGGGGCGGTGTTCGACACCGCGGCCGTCAAGCGACTCGCCACGCTGCCGCCGAAGGAGCAGTTGCAGGCGCAGGTGCTCGGCACGCTCGTCGCGCCGCTGCAAGGGCTCGTCGGCGTGCTCGCCGCGGCGCCTCGCGACCTCGTGGTCGTGCTCGATCAGATCATCAAGAAACGGCAGGAAGAGACTGCGGCCGCCTAGGTCGCGCTTTCGCCAAGAGAAACATGGGAGTGAAGAAGCATGGCAAGCATTGAGGAGCTCGTTGAGGAGCTCAGCAAGAAGACCGTTCTCGAGATCGTCAGCCTCAAGGAGGCGCTCGAGGAGAAGTGGGGAGTCTCGGCTGCGTCCGCCGCGCCGATGATGGTCGCCGCCGCGCCCGGCGGGGACGGTGCTGCGGCCGTCGAGGAGCAGACCGAGTTCGACGTCGTCCTCACCGGTCCCGGTGACAAGAAGATCCAGGTCATCAAGGCCGTCAAGAACGCGACGGGACTTGGCCTCAAGGAGGCCAAGGACCTCGTCGACGGGGCGCCGCAGACCGTCAAGGGCGGCATCTCGAAGGACGAGGCCGACAAGCTGAAGGCAGAGCTCGAAGAGGCCGGAGCGTCCGTCGAGCTGAAGTGATCTGCTGCTCGACCGGCTTCGGCCGGTCGAGCTGAACGGACGGGGCGGTGGGCGTCGAAGGTCGGCGCACGGCGCCCCGTCCGCGTTTTCGCGAGCGACGTTGGGGTGGGGTGGGGGGGGGGGAGAACGCCCCCCAAGACCCCCCCCCCAGGCACGTGCGGG
>JANLRV010000027.1:0-17297 GCA_031361905.1 Actinomycetes bacterium | reverse complement strand
CGGCTCGTCGTGCTCGCGAAGCACGGCCTGGTCGTCTGGGGCGACACCGCCGAGGAGGCCTACCACGCGACGATCGATGCGATCAACGGGGCGATCGCCTTCGTCAACGAGCGGACGAGACGCGCCCTGCGCTTCGACGGCCCCGCCGGCGCGCCGCTCGACGACGCCGTGCGGCACGCGACGCTGATGAAGCTGCTCCCTGCGATCCGCGGAGCCGTCTCATCCGAGCGAGCGAAGCTGCTCTGCGTGGACGAGTCGGAGAAGGCGGTCGAGTTCGTCTCGTCGGCCGCCGCACCGGCGCTCGTCGAGGTCGGAGCTCCCTGCCCCGACCACCTCGTGCACACGAAGCGCGTGCCGCTGTGGGTGCCGTTCGACCCAGCGGTGGACGATGCCGAGACGCTCGCGAACCGCATCCGCGGCCTCGCCGGAGAGTTTCGCGACGACTATCGCGGGTACGTCGCCGAGCACGGTCCGGGAACGACGATGATGGATCCGGATGCGCGCGTGGTGCTCGTGCAGCACCTCGGGCTCGTCGGCGTCGGCCCGACGCTCGCGGCTGCGAGCCTCTCGCGCGACCTCTACCACCGAGCGATGGAGGTGATGGCCGGCGCCCACGCGGTCGATCGCTTCGTCTCGCTGACCGCGGCCGAGAGCTTCGCCATCGAGTACTGGCCGCTCGAGCTCTACAAGCTCTCGCTCGCGCCACCACCGGGCGAGCTGCAGGGACGGGTCGCCCTCGTGACCGGGGCCGCGGGCGGGATCGGGCGCGCCGTCGTCGACGCGCTCGCCGCGCTCGGGGCAGCCGTCGTCGCGTTCGACCTCGACGGCGACGGCGCCGAGTCGGCGATCGCGGAGCTCGGCCAGCGCGGTCTCGCAGTCGACGGCGACGTCACGAGCGAGCACGATGTGACCGAGGCCTTCGCCGGCGCGATCGAGCGATTCGGCGGCGTCGACATCATCGTCTCGAATGCGGGAATCGCGTCGAGCGCGGCGATCGAGGAGACGACCCTCGCCGACTGGGAGCGGATCCACTCGATCCTCGGCACCGGCTACTTCCTGATCGCGCGCGAGGCCTTCCGGCTCTTGCGAGAGCAGCAGGCGGGGGGCTCGATCATCTTCGTGGCGTCCAAGAACGCGCTCGTCGCCGGCCGCAACGCCGCCGCTTACTCGTCGGCCAAGGCCGCCGAGTTGCACCTCGCACGCTGCCTCGCCGAGGAGGGCGGAAGCGCCGGCATCCGCGTCAACACGGTCAACCCCGATGCCGTGCTGCAGGGCTCGCGGATCTGGGATTCATCGTGGCGCGAGGAGCGCGCGGCCGCCTACGGCATCTCGCCCGACGACCTGGAGGAGCACTACCGCAACCGCACGACGCTCGGCGTCAACGTGCTGCCTGCGGACATCGCCGCCGCGGTCGTGCACTTCGCCTCGAACCTGCGATCCGGCAAGAGCACCGGCAACATCCTCAACGTCGACGGCGGCGTTCCTGCCGCCTACACGCGGTGACGATCAGGAGTTGCTCGACCCCGCCCAGAGGTTGATGCCCGCGTCCTTGGCGTGACGATCGATCGCGGCCAGCTCGTCCGCGGAGAAGTCGAGGCGGTCGAGCGCTGCGACGTTCTGCTCGAGCTGCGCGACGCTGCTCGCGCCGATCAGCGCAGATGTCACGCGCTCGTCGCGCAGTGCCCAGGCGATCGCGAGCTGTGCGAGCGACTGCCCCCGGCTCTCCGCGATCGCGCTGAGCGCGCGCGCGTGCACGAGGTACTCGTCGGTGATCCGGCCCGTCTCGAGCGACTTGCCCTGCGACGCGCGCGAGCCGTCGGGCACGCCGTTCAGGTACTTGCCGGTGAGCATGCCCTGGGCGAGCGGCGAGAAGGCGATGCAGCCCACGCCCTCGCGGCCCAGCACGTCCAGCAGATCCTCCTCGATCCAGCGGTTCAGCATCGAGTACGACGGCTGGTGGATCAAGAGCGGCGTGCCGAGCTCGCGCAGCAACGCGACGGCCTCGGCCGTGCGTGCACCCGAATACGACGAGATGCCCACGTAGAGCGCCTTGCCCTGCCGCACCGCGGTGTCGAGGGCGCCGACGGTCTCGCGCAGCGGCGTCTCGGGGTCGAAGCGGTGCGAGTAGAAGATGTCGACGTACTCGAGACCCATCCGCTGGAGGCTCTGGTCGAGGCTCGCGAGCAGGTACTTGCGTGATCCCCAGTCTCCGTACGGGCCCGGCCACATGTCGTAGCCGGCCTTCGACGAGATGATCAGCTCGTCGCGGAACGGGCGCAGATCCTCGCGCAGCAGGCGGCCGAAGGTGCGCTCGGCGCTGCCATAGGGCGGGCCGTAGTTGTTCGCGAGATCGAAGTGCGTGATCCCCAGGTCGAACGCGCGCCGGACGATCGCGCGTCCGGTATCGATCGGGAAGTCGTCTCCGAAGTTGTGCCAGAGGCCGAGCGACACGGCCGGCAGCTTCAGCCCGGACCGGCCGCAGCGCCGGTAGGTCATCGAGTCGTAGCGGCTCTCGGCCGGGGCGTAGGCGTTCATACCGGAAAGCTACGCGGTAGAAGGCGGCGCGGGGTCAGCGGCCGGGTCGCGCGACGACGAGCTCGCGCGGCGGCAGGCCGAGGAAGCGCAGGACGTCGGCCGCCTCCGCCCGGAGCGCGTCGAGCACAGGGAGCGGGATCGGGGCGAACGGACTGAGCGTGATCACGCCGCCGGCGAGCCCCCAGGTTGCGATCACGCGCCCGCCCGCGAGCGCCGTCGGGCGGAAGATCCCGCCCGAGGTGACGACGCCCTGGTGGCTCCCGACGAGCAGCTCGCGCGAGGCCCAGCCGTGGAGGATCGGATCGAAGCCGCCGAGCAGTCGCGGCGCAGGCAGCCCGACGCCGGGCGTGCAGTCGAGCAAGCGCAGCAGGCCGCCGACTTCCTCGGTCTCTGCCGCGATCGCGACAAGCCCGCGCCTGGCGTCGCCGAGCGTGATCCCGGCCCATTTCACGAGGTCGCGCGCGTCGGCCGGGCCATGGCCCGCGAGATAGCGACGCGCCAGCAGCGCGAGCGCCTGCTCGCGGTCGACGGGCGCCGGGGCGCCGAGCCACGACTCGACATCGACGAACGCGTGGCGGCCGTCGACGATCGGGCCGCGCACGATGTGGCCGGCGATCGAGGCGGCGAGCAGCACGTGGACGAGCGCCTGGCCGCCCGTCGGCACGCCGGCACGGTCGAGCTGATCGCGCAGGTCATCGCGGGTCTGCGGGCCGGCACGCACGCGCTCGGCGACGATCTGCACGCCGAGAGCGGCGTTCGCCTCGCTCACGCCCTCCTGCCGGAGGCGCCGCGCGTTGCCGCTCGCGAGCTGCGGGGTCGTCAGCGCCTGGAGCCAGTGGTAGTCCTCCGCCGCCACGAAATGCAGCGTGCCTCGGTTCAGCCACGTCACGACGACGCTGCGCCGCTCGGTCAGCGCGCGATCGACGTCGGCCGCCGTGAGCCCCGCCGAGCGGCTGCGGATCGCGAGCCGCCCGGCCCGCAGGTCCTGCGCCTGCACGGCAAGCACGCGACGGACGACCTGCTCCGGAGTCGCAGCCGCCTCGCCGCTCAGACCCTGAGCTGCGAGGCGGGCGACGATCAGATCGCTCGCCCGCATGCGAGCGGAATCGATATCAGACGGGGCCAGCGAGACGCGACGAGCCAGCGCCCCGCGCACCCGGAATCACTCAGCTAGAGAATGCCGGCGAGGCCCGGGAGCGCGCCGGACTTGATGCGCGCGATCGAGACCTTGATGCGTCCGTCGCGAACCGAGAGACCCACGGGACCACCCTTGGGCGCATACCACACGCGCAGGCGCGTCTCCGCGACGCGCGAGGCGCCCTCCGTGGAGAACGGGGCCTTCAGGAGCTGCGCCTTGCTGACCGCCAGGTAGAACCGGATCTTTCCCTTGCGGCCGCGGGGTACGGCGACCGAGGACCGCGTTCCGAGCACCACCGCGCCGTCGCCGGGAAGCGGGGTGACCGCGTAGAGCCGACGGCCGGTGCGGGTGCGCAGCTCGGCCCGCAGCGTGCATGCCGCCGCCTTCGAGCACGCGGCCGGAAGGGTGTACTGCACCTGGATGCGGAAGCTCTTGCCACCCGGAGCCGGCTGCAGCTGCACGTCCCGCGGCCCCGGAGCCGAGGTGACCGGTGCCGGCGGGGCGACCGTGTTCACGAAGACCGCGAACGGAGCCGGATCGGATGCGGCCTTCCAGGCGTAGTTCGCGGCCAGCAGCAGGTTGTCGCCAACGACGATGCCGACGAGCGCGTAGGCGCCGCTCGCGGCACCCTTGGGAACGCCGGCGTCCTGCGCGGGTCCCGCGGCTCCGTTGGCATCGCCGAGGCTCGCGCGATAGGTCTTGCCGTCATACCACGCGACCCAGAGCCGCCCGTCTGCGCGGAAGGCGGCCGTGACGACGCGGCCCGCAGCCTGTGTGGTGCCGGCGAGGTTCGCGATCGTCGTCGGGGCGCTCTGACCGGGCCACCACGACACGACGGCGTTGGCCGGCCCGGCCGCGGGAGCGTTGCCGTAGACGAGGCGGCAGGTGGCGGCGCAGGTGAGAGCAGTGCCGAAGCTGTTGTTGTAGGCGCTCTCGCTGGCCGGCGCCTTCGTCGGCGGGCTGGCCGGCGCACCGGTGGCCGGGTCAAGCTGCTGCACGAACAGCCCGGTTCCGGCCGTTGCATTGGAGTACCAGGCGATCCAGAGGCGGCCCGCACCGTCCAATGCCAGCTTCGGCTGGTAGCCGCAGCAACCCCCGATCTGGCTCTGCAGGTTCTGGTCCGGACCCGCCGGATGGGCGACAGCTCCGACGTAGATGTTGATCCCTCCGCTGCCGTTGGTCGCGACGACCGGGATGGCGCCCGAGAGGGCGCCGGCCCACGGGCTCCCGCCGGCACCCAAGACGACTGGGGCCGCCCAGCTGCCGTCGACGCTGCGGAGCGTCGTCAGCAACCCGATCAGCGGATCGCCCACGGTGGTCGAGTGAATGCCCGCGAACGCGAGCTGCAAGCCCCCGCCGGGCGCGGGGAAGAGCGCGTGCGTGAAGTCGATCTCCCCCCAGCCCTGAGCGGCCTTCGAGGCCGCGGCACCGATCACGTCCTGTGTCGGAGAGGTCGTGAAGCTCACCGCATTCAGATCGCTGCTGCTCGGGCTCGTTGGCTGGGTCCAGGCGACGACGGCCGTCGAGCCGGCGAGACCGAGCGAGGGCACGACGATGTTCGCGCTGTAGTCGGTGGAGATCTTCGTCCACGTCGTGTCCGCGCCCGCGGTCGGCGATCCTACCGCCATCATCCCGAGCGTCGCGGCCACTGCCGCGATGCGGTGCGCTTGCCTCACGTTCGCCTCCTGATCGCACGCTGACTCTCTCGGAGAGACGACGCTTGAGCGTCAACCATACGCGGTCCTGGCAGCGGCGAGCGCCCGATTGTTAGAGCTTCTTACCGGCGCCGGCGAGCACGTGTCGAGACGACAGGCTTCCGAGCTACCGCGATGCGGCTATCCGACCAGCGGCAGTTGCTGCGGGGGCGGGGGCGGCGCAATCCGCCGCCGGAGCACGACCGGCTCCTCAGCGCGCCAGTCGGCGCCGGACCCCCGGACTCCCTTCGCGCAGCCGCCGAAGCGCTCGACGAGCATGCCCACGCGCGCCGAGATCTTTGCCGCCTCGTCCTTCGCGAGATACCCGCCGCGCGCCGAGTAGAGCGTGCGATACCGCTCGACGAGGTCCGGGCGTACGCGCTCAAGCCACGGCATGAACAGCTCGCGGACGCCAGGGCGGAGATGCAGGCCGATGCTCGCGATCGAGACTGCGCCCGCCGCGACGCATGCCTGCACGACCTCGGCGAGCTGCTCGTCGCCGTCCGAGAGACCGGGCAGGACGGGCGCGACGAGCACGCCGCAGCGAATGCCGGCGGCGTTCAGGCGCTCGACCGCCTCGACGCGCCGAAGCGGTGGCGGCGTGCCGGGCTCGCTGATCCGCCAGACCTCATCGTCGAGCGTGCCGATCGAGAGGTTCACGCGCACGCTCGTGCGCTCGGCGGCGGCCGTCAAGACGTCGAGATCGCGCAGGATCATCGTCGACTTCGTCAGGATCGAGAACGGGTTGCGAGCCGCCCCGAGCGTCTCGATGATCTTGCGCGTGAGGCGGTAGCGCCCCTCGCACTGCTGGTACGGGTCGGTGTTCGTGCCCATCGCGATGTGCTCGCCCTGCCAGCTCGGACGGGCGAGCTCTGCCGCCAGCCGCTCGGCGGCGTTGATCTTGACGACGATGCGGCGCTCGAAATCGTCCGCGCCGTTGAGCCCGAGATACTCGTGCGTCGGGCGCGCGAAGCAGTAGGTGCACGCGTGGCTGCAGCCGCGATAGGCGTTGATCGTGTGACGAAACGGCATGCGCGAGCTCGCAGGGACGGTGCTGATGATCGTGCGCGCCCGGACGTGCAGGTACTCGACGTCGCGCAGCTCGCGCGTCGGATCCACGTCCTCGTCCAGCAGCGAGCGCTGCTCACCGTCACCGGCGAGCGTCCAGCGGAGCGAGCGGGGCGGGAGGGGCATGCCTGCAGCATAGCGAACATACGTTCGCTTTTGTAGTCTCCTAGAGTTCGTTTCAGAATGAATCGTGAGTGGCTGGTGAGTGGCTCGCCAGCCTGAGGCGGGATCGCCTCGAAGCCGCTCCTGTACCAAACGGAACGGCAATCTCCGCGATGTGCTGAGTAGCACACCGCTTCACACGGTCGTCAAGCTGCGCTTGACGACCTGATCACGACTCAGGCACCAGCGAGACGCCACCAGACGCGACGAGACATTTCGAAACGAGCTCTTAGCGCTGAGAGATCGGCACGAACTCGCGACGATCGTGCCCGATGTAGGTCTGCTGCGGGCGCGAGATCTTCTGCTCGGGGTCGTTCAGCATCTCCTCCCACTGGGCGATCCACCCGGGCAGGCGGCCGAGCGCGAAGAGCACCGTGAAGTAGTCCGTCGGATACCCCATCGCCTGGTAGATCAGGCCGGAGTAGAAGTCGACGTTCGGGTAGAGCTTGCGCGAGACGAAGTAGTCGTCCTCGAGCGCGATCCGCTCGAGCTCGAGCGCGATCTCGAGCTTCGGGTTGAGGCCGGTCTGCGCGAAGACCAGGTCGGCGACTTCCTTGATCAGCTTCGCGCGCGGGTCATAGCTCTTGTAGACGCGGTGCCCGAAGCCCATCAGCCGGCCATCGCCGCCCTTCACGCGCTCGATGAAGGCGGGAATGTTCTTGGACTCGCCGATCTCGTCGAGCATCGTCAGCACGGCCTCGTTGGCGCCGCCGTGGAGCGGGCCGTAGAGCGCCGCGATGCCGGCCGAGACCGCCGAGAACGGATCGACGTGCGACGAGCCGACTCCCCGCACCGCGCTCGTCGAGCAGTTCTGCTCGTGGTCGGCGTGCAGGATCAGGAGCACCTCGAGCGCGCGCTGCAGCACCGGGTTCGGCTCGTGGTGGCCACCGATCTCGAACGTCATGTTGACGAAGTTGCCGATGTAGCCGAGCTCGTTCTGCGGGAAGACGTAGGGCAGGCCTCGCGAGTGGCGGAACGCGAACGCGGCGATCGTCGGGATCTTCGCGATCATTCGCACACGCTGCAGGTAGCGGTTCTCGGGGTCGGAGATGTGCTTCGCGTCCGGGTAGAACGTCGAGAGCGCGCCGACGGCGCCGAGCAGCATGCCCATCGGGTGCGCGTCGTAGCGGAAGCCCTCGAGGAACTTCGTCACGTTCGTGTGGACGTAGGTGTGGTTGCGGATGTCGTCCTCCCAGCTCGCGAGCTGAGAGGCGGTCGGCAGCTCTCCCTCGAGCAGCAGGTACGCCGTCTCGAGGAACGTCGACTGCTCGGCGACCTGCTCGATCGGATACCCGCGGTAGCGGAGGATGCCAGCGTCCCCGTCGATGTAGGTGATCGCGCTTCGGCACGACGCCGTGTTGAGGTACGCGGGGTCGTACGAGACGAGGCCTCCGTCGCCCTCCGCGGCGCTGATCTTGCGCAGGTCGGTCGCATGGATCGTGCCGTCGACGATCGGCACCGCGTACTCGCGGCCGGTGCGATTGTCGAGGATCGTCAGGCTCTCGGACGGCAACGCTGGATCCCTGCGTCGGATTCGATGGACGACCGAAACGTATCCGGTTCCCGGCGGCGAGGCGGTGCGCGGGCGAGAGCAACACCCGGGGACCTCGCAGGCCCGCCCGTGCGTAGATGCAAGGATGGGACGGCGCCCGACGATCGTGCTCGCTGCGGCCTGCGTCGCAACGCTTGTGCCGAGTGCGGCGCGCGCCGGCGGCGACCCGCCGACGCTGGCGGTTTGCGGGCAGACCCTCTGGCTGACGAGTGTGGCCGGGCTGATCGAGGCGAACGCCGTGACGGGTCGCACGCTGCGCACGCTTCGAACGAGCAGGCCATACGCGACCGGCGTCGTCTGCGACGCCGGTCACGCCTACGTGACGAGCGTCGAGAACGGCTTCGTCGACGGCACCGTCGATCGCTTCGACGCGCGCAGCGGACGGCGAATGCGTATCTCGCATCGTGCGGGCGGGGTGTTCGGGATCGCGCTCGCGTTCGGCCGAGTGTTCGTCATCGCGGGCGGTGCGAGACGGCGCGTCGTCGAGCTCGCCCACGGGCCAAGGCCGGAGCACTCGCTCCGCCTCCCAGGCCCGGCGTGGATCTCGGGCGGGCGCGACCTCGCCATCGTGGGCGAGGATCGTGATCTCCGACTGCGCTCGCTCGACGGGCGAGAGCGAGTCGTCGCGAGCGCCATCGACGGCCCTGCGCTGCTCTGCCCATCCGGCGTCCTCGCAGTGTCGCGAGGGCACCTGAGCCTGATCGGATCGCCGTCTGCCTGGTCGGCCCCATTCACCGCGGAGGCCATAACGTGTGACGCCGCGGCAGCATGGGTTGCGACGAGCGACGACACCGGCACGCGCACGACCACGCGCCGGCTCCGCATCGGCGACGGCCGCGTGACGCGACGCGTCGTGATCGATGGGATCGTGGTGGCTGCGGCTCGCGCACAGCGGGTGATCTGGCTCGTGACCGGCGGTCCGACCATACGGCTCGTTGGCCTGGATCCGGAGACGCTCGCGGTCGTCAGCTCGCGCGTCATCGCGTAGATCAGCGGCGACGCCCGACCCGATACGGTTCCGGCGTGAGCAGGGGCCGCATCGAGGCGTTCAGCGACGGGGTCTTCGCGATCGCGATCACTCTGCTGATCCTCGAGGTCAAGGTGCCCCATCCGGGCGAGCACGGGCTCTGGCACGAGCTCGCCCAGCTGTGGCCGTCGTATCTCGCCTTCTTCACGAGCTTCCTCACGATCGGGATCGTCTGGATCAACCACCACGCCCAGTTCGATCGCTTCGCGAGCGTCGATCGCACGCTCAACTTCCTCAACCTCCTGCTGCTCCTCTGGGTCTCGTTCGTGCCCTTCCCGACCGCGCTCGTCGCCGAGTACCTGCGCGACGGCAACGCGAGCGACCAGCACATCGCGGCGATGGTCTACGCCGCGACGTTCCTCGCGCTCTCGCTCTCCTTTTTTGCCCTCTGGCGCTACGCGAACCGGGCGAGCCTGCTCACCCACGAGCTCTCGGAGCGGCAGGTCGCCGCCCTCACGCGGCGCAACGGCGTCGGCCAGTTCGCGTACGCGCTCGCGCTCGGGCTCGCGTTCGCGAGCGCCATCGCGAGCCTCGTGGTCTGCACGCTCACGGCGATCTACTACATCCACCCGGGCCGAGCGCTTCCAGCCGACGACGAGCCGGCGGCGTAGGAGGTGCCGGTCGACCCGGAAGCACGCGTCGCGCGATCCGCGATCCTCAACGGCGACGTTCGGATCGGCGCGGGCAGCTGCGTCCTCGACGGCGCCGTCCTGAGCGACCACGGTGCGCCGGTGATCATCGGCCGCGAGACGATCGTGATGGAGGGAGCGGTCCTCCGCGGGACCCCGCACCACCCCGTCGTGATCGGCGACAACGTGATCGTCGGCCCGAAGGCCTACCTCACGGGATGCACGATCGGCTCGCGCACGTTCGTCGCGACGAACGCCAGCGTCTTCACGGGCGCGGTGGTCGAAGACGATGCCGAGGTCCGCATCGGCGCGATCGTCCACCTGCGCACGCGGATCCCCTCGGGCACCACCGTGCCGATCGGCTGGGTCGCCGTCGGCGATCCCGCAACGATCCTCCCTCCCGATCGTCACGATGAGATCTGGGCTGCGATGGAGCCGCTCGACTTTCCCGGCTTCGTCTTCGGCGTGCCGCGCGGATCCGTTGACGAGCCGATGGTCGAGATCACCAGTCGCTACGCGAGGACGCTCCGCGGCCGCCTGGACGGCTAAGAAGCGCTTCTTAAGAGTGGCCAAGCCGGCGCGCGAGCCGTCACGGTCCACGTCGACGAGTCCGCGATCACGCCGTCGGGCGTCGCGAAGTCGGCGAGCGCGGTGCGCAGGAGCTCGCTGAGCTGCGGGCGAAGCCGCGCGCCCTCGTCGCCCGCCAGGCGGAGCGCCTCGGCGGCCGGCCCGATCGCGAGGTTGGCGTTGATCGCGTCGTCGAGATCGCGCCCGATCTTGATGGGCAGGTCGCAGCGGTGGAAGGCGATCTCCTCGAAGCCGGCGGCGACGAGGATCCCGCTCGTCGTGTCGGCGTCGGCCATCGAGAACGGCCCCGGCCCGCAGCGCGGCTCGTCCGTGTTCTCCTCGTCCCTCAGGTGCGGCTTGACCACGAGCTCGGCGCGATGGAGCCACGGGTTGTCGAGCTTGCGGCGCCAGACCACCATGCAGAGCCGGCCGCCCGGGACGAGCGCTCGGCGTACGTTTCGCAGCGCCGGGACGGGGTTCGCGAAGAACATCGTCCCGAAGCGCGAGAAGGCGTAGTCGAACGTGTCCTCGAACTCGGTGATCTGGACGTCGCGGACGGCGAAGCGCACGTTCGCGGCGCCGGCCGTCTCCGCCTCCTCGACGGCCGCCGCGACGAAGCGATCCGCCACATCGACGCCGAGCACGGACCCCTCCGGCCCGACGATGGCAGCGAGCTGCTGGCTCGCATCGCCGAAACCGCAGCCGACGTCGAGCACGCGATCGCCCGGGCTCGGCGGCGCCAGCCGCAGCGCGGCGCTGCCGTGCGGAAGCAGTCCCGCGGTGACGACGTGACGAAACTCGACGAACCGATCGAAGAGCACGCCGTTCCAGGCGCGCATAGCCTCTTCGTTGTCAGCGGCGACTTCAAGCATGCGACGGATGGTAACCACGCCCGCCGTCTGGGGCCATCGATCTGCACGCACGCCCCATGGGACGAGCTCACCGCGCCACAGCGCGCGGCCGTGAGCCTGATCCGCGCGGGCATCAGCGGCGCGACGCGGCACGCCTGCTCGGCCTCGGCGAGATGTGCTCCGCGATCGGCTCGAACGAGCCGCCACGCACGTTCTACCTTCCGACGAGCCACCGCACGGACGCTGAGAAGCCGATCCTCTCGCCACGACCAGGTCGCTCGCGTTGAAGGTGCTTCCCCGCCGCGAGTCGGACGAGAACTAGCGCGAGCGCGCCTGTCCGGAGCGCGTCACCTGGGTGCGCGTGCGCGCGGCGCGAGCACCGCCCGCCTGAACGATCCTGGTGTTGGCGCGGACGAGGTGCGCGGCGATGCGATGCGCCTCGGCGGCCGCCTCGCGTTCTTCGCGTTCCTGCTTGAACGCTTCGATCGAGCTGGCAGACCAGACGGTCGCGCGGCCGACCCGGCCGAGTGGTCGCGGGAAGTCCTCCGTGGCGGCGAGCTGGTGGAGCCGCTGCCGGCTCATGCCGAGCTCCTTCGCGGCGTCGGCCCCGGTCAGCAGGTTGCTGATTTGCTCGGGCCAGTTGGCGTCGCTTGCGAGCTCCTCCGGGTCAGCCTCGGCGTGCATCACGTCGACGCGCGCGCCGAGCGCCTGCAGGTTCGCGAGCAGTTCGCTCGTGGAGAGAGTGATCGCGGTGCTCGCATCGCGCGCGCCGTCGACGTTCGCGGTGAGACCGATGCTGCGCGTCGGGATGTGGCCGCTCACAGACGGTCCCTGCACGATCCGGCTCGACTGGAGCGCATCGAGCAGGTCGCCCATCGTTTCGTCCATGTCGAGCGTGTCGGCGAGCGGTGAGGTCTTCAGGTGAACGAGGTAGCTCATGGATCACAGAATACAACGAATAGGCCATGAGTCAATATGATTGACACATCGCTATTGACTCGTGTAAGATTTGGGTATGGGGAAGCACACGAAGCAGATCAACGCGCTGCGCAAGGCGGCTGCGGATCAAGGCTGGACCGAGAAGCCGATCCGCGCGGGCTGGATGCTGTTCAGCCCCGACGGCGTGACCAAAGTCACGATCCACAAGACGCCTGGCGATCGCTGGTATGCGAACACCATCGGCGAGATGCGGCGCGGCGGCTTCAAGGATTAGCCGCCACGCGCAGGACCGGACGCTACTGCTCCGTCTCGCCTCGCTGCGCCGCGTGGCACATGGCTGCAGACCGAGCACCGGTCATAGCCTCACGCGCACGGCGAGGCGCGCCGACAGCAGCGGTATCGAGCAGCCGGCTACGGCACGAAGCAGTGGCGCGAGCTCGTCGCCGCGCTGACTTCCAAGCAGCCGTGGTGTTCAACCTGCGGCCTCGACGAGCACCTGACCGGCGATCACCCGGGCTACCCCGCTGAGACGATCGCTGACGTGCGCGTTCTCTGCCGTCGGTGCCACGGTCGAGCAGACGCGGCGCGACGAACGTAGAGGCCTCTCAACCCCCACGGGGGTGTCTGGCCGCAGCCTGCGCGCACGCGTCAGATCAGCGTGAGCGTGACTCCTCCGTCGACGACGATCGTCTGGCCGGTCACGTAGCCGGCCTCGTCGCTCGCGAGGAAGAGGTAGGCGGCGGCGATGTCCTCGGGAACGCCGCTGCGTCCAAGCGGCACGTGCGCGGCGAACGCCGCGACCCCGTCGGGCCCGAGCGAGTTGACGGGATCGAGCGCCTGCGGCGTCGCGATCACGCCGGGGGCGATCGCGTTGACGGTGATGGCGTGCGGGCCGAGCTCCAGCGCGAGGCTGCGCACCATGCCCTTGATTCCCGCCTTCGCGGTCGCGTAGTGGGTGTGCTCTGACCAGCCGACCGTGGCCCCGGCGACGGAGCTCGTCGCAAGCAGGCGTCCCCCACCACGCGCCTTGAGGTGCGGGATCGCCTCGCGGAAGCATCGAAACACCCCTGAGAGGTCGACGTCGAGCAGCGCGCTCCAGCGCTCGTCGTCGAGCTCCTCGCTCGGCACCAGCCTCGCGATCGCGGCGTTCGCGAGCACGATGTCGACGCCGCCGAACCGCTCGGCCGCCGCACCGAGCAGCCGCCTCACCTCGTCGGTGCTGCGCACATCGACGGGCACCGCCAGCGCCGTCCCGCCCGCCGCCTCGATCGCCCCGAGGATGGGGCCGACGTCGTGCGGATCGCCGGGGAACCAGCCCAGCACGACGTTCGCTCCGGCGCGCGCGAACAGGGCGGCACTCGCCGCGCCGATGCCGGAGGCGGCCCCCGTAACCACCGCCGTCTTGCCGTCGAGTCGGAACATGACGTGATTCTACCGAGCGGGCGCGCGACCGCGGGGCCGTCGCGCGGATCTCGTGCCGACTCGATTCGCCGCTTGTAGAGTGGCCCGATGACCCGCCCCCTTCGCGTCGGAGTGCAGCTTCCGGAGGTCGAGCGCGTAGTGCGCTGGCCCGAGTACCTCGCGATGGCGCGCGCCGCCGAGGAGGTCGGGTTCGACTCGATCTGGCTCGGCGACCACCTGCTCTACCGCGACGACGGCTCGCCCGAACGCGGGCCGTGGGACGCTTGGACCCAGCTTGCCGCGCTCGCCGGCGCGACCGAGCGAGTCACGCTCGGGCCGCTCGTCGCGTGCCTCGCGTTTCACCCGCCCGGGCTGATCGCCCGCATGGCGGCCGCGATCGACGAGATCAGCGGCGGCCGCTTCGTGCTCGGCGTCGGCTCGGGCTGGAATGAGACGGAGTTCCGCGCGTTCGGACTGCCGTTCGACCATCGCGCGGGGCGGTTCATCGAGAGCTTCGAGATCGTCCGGCGGCTGATCGCGAGCGAGCGCGTCACGAGCGATGGGCGCTTCTGGCAGGTCGAGGACGCCGTCCTGCTGCCGCCGCCCGCGCGCTCGATGCCGCTGATGGTCGGCACGAAAGGACCGCGGCAGCTCGCTGCGACGCTGCCATACGTCGATAGCTGGAACACCTGGTGGGACTGGTATGGCAACACCGCCGAGGGCTTCGCAGCCCGCAACGCCGAGGTCAGCGCAGCCGCGCAGAGCGTCGGACGCGACCCCGGCGAGATCGAGCGCAGCGCCTGCGTGCTCGTCTCGCTCGACGCGAACTCGGGCCAGCGTCCGGGAAGCGACGACGTGCCTGCCGTCACGGGAGGCGCCGATCGCATCGCCCGCTCGCTGCACGACCTCGCCGAGGCCGGCGCCGACGAGGCGATCCTCGTTCTGCATCCGATCGACGAGGAGAGCATCAGGCAGTGCGGCGGCGTGCTCGCCGCGCTCGACGGCTGACGCGACTCGGCGCCGTGGTGACCTCGCCGCTCAGCTGCGGGGGTCACGCTCCCGCCAGTCGCTCGGCGGGCTCCAGGAGCTCTGCTTGCCGCCGTCGACGCCGAGGCGGAGCGCAAGCACCACGAGCGCGATCAGGGCGACCAGTGCGACTGCGGTACCGATCATGACGAACCTCCTTGACTGACTTCCTTCCCTCATGGCAACGAGCGCGAGCGGAAAAGCGTCATGCCGATCACGACTGGAATCGGTCAGCTCTGCTGATCGACCCGTCTGCGAATCAGGACGTGCGGTCGAACCAGCGCGCGCGGCGGCTCGCGCCGAACTGCTGCTTCTCGGCGCGGAGCGCAACGGACGGCGCCTGGTAGGTGCCCGTCGGCGACGGCCCGGAGAGGAAGTCGATGTCGACGCGGCCGATGCGATCGGCCCCGAACTCGATGTAACAGGAGCCGGTGCCAGAGTGAACGCCCGCCGGCCCCGCGCCGCGGATGCGCGCGATCACCGAGGTCGCGACCGCTCGCGCCGCGCCCTCCGCGAACACCCCGGCCTTGGGCGTCCCTTGCGTCGCCACATCGCCGATCGCATAGACGCCCGCGCACCGGGTCTCGAGGGTCGCCGAATCGACGGGCACATAGCCGTTCTCGGTGATGCCGCTTTGCACGACCACCTCGGGCGCCCGGTGCTTCGGCACGCCGAGGAAGAGATCGCAGGGAAGCTCGGCGCCGTCGTCGAGAACGAGAACGCGGCGCGCGAGGTCGCGCGCGCTCACCTTCCGGCTGGGAACAAAGCGGATGTCGCGCTCGGCGAACGCGGCGACGAGGGCCTCGGATGTCTCCGGCGAGGGAGGCACAGGCCGGCCGAACGGCAGCACGAGGGTGATCTCGCAGTCGCCGCGGACGCCGCGCGCGACGAGCTCATCGTGCAAGAGCAGGGCGCACTCGCTGGGTGCAGGCGGGCACTTGAAGGGCGCGTCGCAGACGCCGATCACGGCGTGGCCCTGCGAGAATCGCTGAATCGCATCGCGCATCCGCACGGCGCCCGCGAACGAGTAGAACTCCTCACCCGACTCGGCCAGCCCAGGCGTCGCCTCCAGGTCGTAGTCGGCACCGAGCGCGATCACCAGAACATCCGCCTGGTAGGTGCCGGCGTCGGTGGTGACGCGCCGCGCCTCAGGGTCGATCGCGGTGATCGTCTCCTGCACCAGGCGGACGCCGGGCTTGAGGAACTCGCGATACGGCAACCGCACGTCCTCGGGCGTCGCACGACCGAACATGACGTCGAGCTTCGAGTACCCGAAGACGAAGCAGTCGCCCTTGTCGATCAGCGTCACATCGAGGTCGTCAGCAAGCGCCTCAGACAGCATCGTGCTGAGCTCGAGACCCCCGAACCCAGCTCCCAGCACCAGCACCCGGCTCTTCATGGGACGGATTGTCGCGCAACGGACTCGAGCGTGCGTCGGCGCTGCAGGATCCCGCCGAGACTCGCAACGAGCACCTGCACCCGGCTCGCGTTCGCTCGCGTCGTTGATCAGCCGACGCGGAGCACGATTCGTCCCTCCGAGCGCCCGGCCTCGCTCTCGCGCTGGGCGGCTGCGGCCTCGGCAAGCGGGTAGATCGTGCCGACCGGGACGCTCAGCTTCCCCTCCGCGATCAGACGCAGCGCGTCGTCGAGGGATCCCTCGATCGACTCCCCGGGGCCACCGCCGGTGAAGCGGACGCCGAGCCGCGCGGCTCCTGCGCCGTCGGCGATCGTGACGACCTTCGCAACGTCGCCGACGATCTCGACGAGCTCGTCCAGCGACCCCTTGCCGGCAAGGTCGGCAGCCCCCGCGACGCCATCGGGCGCGACCGCCGCGACGCGCTCGACGAGACCGGGGCCGTGGGCGATCGGGATCACGCCGAACGAGCGCAGACGCTCGTGGTTTCGCTCCGATGCGGTGCCGACGACTCGCAGGCCGCGCGCCCGCGCGACCTGGACGAGAATCCCGCCGACGCCGCCGGATGCCCCGTCGACGAGCAACGTCTCGCCAGGCGCGAGGCCGAGCGGCACGAGGATCCGGTAGGTCGTATCGACCGCCACTCCGAGGGCGGCGGCCTGCTCCCACGAGAGCGCCGCGGGCTTGCGCGCGAGCGCAGCCGGGTCGGCGAGGGCCTGCTCGGCGTACGTCCGGCTGCCCCGTCCGAGCACCTCGTCGCCGACCGCGAAGCCGGTGACTCCCTCGCCGACCTCGTCGATCACGCCTGCGAGATCGATGCCGGGCGTGCTCGGCAGCGTCCGCGGCATGACCTCGGCCAGCACGCCCGAGCGGATCTTCCAATCGATCGGGTTGACCCCCGCCGCGCGAACCGCCACGCGAACCTGACCGGGACCGGCGCTGATGCTCGGGACGGAGACGAGCGAGAGAACGTCAGGGTCGCCGTAGGTGGCGAACGAGATGGCGCTGGGCATGCAGGATCCTCAACAGTCGGGTGCTTTAGGAGCTCCCACACAATGAGTCGTAGTCACACGTTCGAGGGCCGGGTTGATTCCCTCGACGAGAATGGCGGTCGCGGTGCGACCTCGACGAGGCCAGGGTCAAGCGCGATCCATCGGCGCGGGAACCATCCATGCTCGCAGCAAGCTCCGGAGCGCGTCAGCGGGTCTCGCGGAGAAGCGCGGCGTACGCGCCACGCAAGCTGCGTGCGATGAGACGGCGGGTTTGCGAGCGCCGCTCGCCGCCGATGCGTGCG
>JANLRV010000007.1:0-5140 GCA_031361905.1 Actinomycetes bacterium | reverse complement strand
GGCGCTGCGCGCCCAGCCGACGAACCTGCGGCGACCCGCGGCGCGCGCTACGCGCGACCCGCGGGGCTTCGCGGGGACACCGGCCGGCTCTTGAACAGTCCACCAGCCTGCCCTACGAGCCGGCCGGCATCCCCGCTCGCTCCCACCACCCCAGACACGAACGACACCTTTGAAACCAGCTCCAAGCTAAGGCTGCGACGCCCGACGCGGATTTGAAGTCCACGCCGAGCGCCCGTAGCCGGGTCGCGGACACCGCGCTCGACCACGCAGCGAATCACGCGACGCTGACAGATGCCACGCCCGCGCAAATTCGAAACCATAGGGACGCCGCTGCGATTGCTCGACTGACGGCGCGGGGACTCTGCGCCGGGACGAGCAGGTAGCTCGGCGCGGTGACGTGGTGCTCACCGTCGGCCATGATCGCGAGCGCGATGACACGCGAGGTGCTGTGGAAGTGCGTGCGGCGTCCGGCTTCGTCAACGGCGGCTGTCGTGACCTCGGGAACCAGCACGCGCGTCAAAAGCGCGCCATCCTCGGCTCCCCTCCCTCGCCGGACTGCCACGAATCCTGCCACCAACAGGCCGCAATCCCTTTAAGGAACCAGCTGGGGCGGGAGGATTCGAACCTCCGATCACGGGACCAAAGCCCGTTGCCTTACCACTTGGCCACGCCCCAGGGCGGACTGGAGCGTAGATGAGTCAGCGCCCGTGACGGTCGCCGAGCGCGACCATCACGGCGATGATCAAGACGATCAGGCCGGCGATCGCGGCGATCACGATGCCGACCGGGATGATCACGCTGAGCAGCGCGAGCAGGCCCTGCGCCATCGCGACGATCCAGAGCACGAGGCGCGCGAGCGGCTGGCGGACCCTGCGGCCCACCCAGAGGTAGCCGGCGAGCGCGCCGCCGCCGATCAGCACGAGCGCGAGCACGCTGACCCGGCCGAACGCGACGGCGAGAAACTCCGCGAACGCGAGCAGCGCGACGGCGGGCAGCCGCCGGGCGGTGAGCCAGCCGTGCAGGCCCGGCGGGGGCGGGGGCGGCACGCGGTTTCCCCGGTGATCGATCACCACGACGTCTTCGGGCCGCACCTCGTACTTCACGCCGGCATCGTACCGCGGCTCGCGAGACGGCTCGACGCGCTCCAGGCGGACTCGCCCAGCGCGGCGCGTGCGCGCTCCGCCTGCTCGGGATCGTGGAACAGCCCGTAGACGGCGCTCCCCGAACCGCTCACGGCCGCGATCCCGCCCTCGGCTTCGAGCACGCGGCGGAGCCGGCCGCTCGCGGGGCAGAGCCGCTCGGCGGCGGGCTGCAGGTCGTTCGCGCCGAGATCCGCGAGCGTCGCCGCGCGGAGCGTCGCGGGGGCCGTGAACGCGGCGTAGACCTCGGCCGTCGAGAGCACCATGCCCGGCCACGCCACTACGACGCAGCGGGGAAGATCGGCCGGCAGCTCGATCGGCTCGAGCTGCTCGCCCCGCCCGGTCGCGTGCGCGGCACGGCAGCCGGCCGCGAAGAACGGGACGTCCGAGCCGACCTGCGCCGCGAGCTCGAGCAGCGTCGCGTCGTCGCACGGCTGAGGCAAGAGGGCGTTGGCGATGCGCAGCGCCGTGCCGGCGTCGGACGAGCCGCCGCCGAGCCCGGCCCCGGCCGGCACGCGCTTCTCGATCTCCACCTCGAAGCCGCCGGCGTGGCCGGCCCGCTCACAGAGCAGCGCGAGCGCGCGCGTGACGAGCGTGTCGCCCGCGGGCAGTCCAGGCGCGCGAACGCGGGTGCGCCGAGCCGGGCTGATCCGCAGCACGTCGCCGAGCTCGATCGCGGCGAGCAGCGTGGCGATCTCGTGAAAGCCGTCGGCCCGCCTCGGACCGGCCCGCAACACGAGGTTGACCTTCGCGCGCGCGACCATCTCAAGCATGGCGCGCGAGCCGTACGAAATCTGCGGGTGCGAGAGCCTCGGCTCGTGCGCGCGGGTCGATGCCCGCTGCCGCGCAGGCCGACGCGACCTCGTCGCGATCGCCGAAGCCGCCGAGCACGAGCGCGTTCGCGAGCGTCTTGCGGCGATGGCCGAAGGCCGCCCGCACGGTCGCGGAGATGCGGGGCCAGTCAGGTGCGAGCTCGCTCCACCCCTCGCGCCGACGGAAGGCCACGAGCGCAGAGTCCACGTTCGGCTGGGGAACGAAGACGTGCCGCGAGACGGCGTGCCGTCCGGTCGGCTCGAGCGCGAGCGCCGAGAGCACGCTCGGCCCGCCGTAGAGCGCAGCGCCGGGCAGAGCGGTGAGGCGATCGGCGATCTCATGCTGGATCAGCACGCACCAGCGCTCGATGCTCGGGAGGCCCGCGATCGAGTCGAGCACGAGTGGCGCGGCGACGTTGTAGGGGAGGTTCGCGACGAACGCGTTCGGCGCCGGTGAGAGCTCGGCGAGGTCGAGGCGCATCGCGTCGCCCCAGACGAGGCGGACGTTGTCGAGCCCCTCGAGCGTTCGCTCAAGCGCCACCGCGAGTCGGCGATCGATCTCGATCGCGTGCACGAGCTCGGTGCGGCGTGCGAGATGTGCCGTCAGCACGCCGACGCCGGCGCCGATCTCGAGCACGCGGTCGGTGGGCTCGAGCCGTGCCAGACGGTCGATCACGCCGAGCAGGTTGTCATCGACGAGGAAGTTCTGGCCGAGCTCGCGATCGGGCCGGATGCCCAGCTCGTGCAGGCGCGCGAGCGTGACCTGCCGTGGGCCACGGGACTCGGTCACAGCCCGAAGACGCGATCCGCGTTCCGCTCGACGATCGTGGCAAGCTCGGCGGCTGCGCATCCGCGCAGCTCCGCCACGAAGGCGAGCGTGTCGAGCACGCGCTCCGGACGGTTCGGCGTTCCGCGATGCGGCACCGGCGTGAGGTACGGGCAGTCCGTCTCGAGCAGCAGGAGCTCGTCCGGCACGCGGCGCGCAGCCTCCTGCAGGTCCGGTGCCTTGGGGTACGTGACGTTGCCCGCGAACGAGCACCACCAGCCGCGCTCGACCGCCTCGTCGAGATGATCCGACAGCGAGAAGCAGTGCAGCACGACGCGGCAGCGGGCCTCTCGCAGCACCGCGAGCGTGTCGTCGGCGGCCTCGCGCGAGTGCACGACGAGCGCCTTCCCCGTGCGCTCGGCGAGCGCCACCTGACCGGCGAAGGCCCGCGCCTGCGCCGCTCGCGACGCGTGGTCGCGGAAGTAGTCGAGGCCGCACTCGCCGATCGCGACGACGTGCGGATGCGTGGCGAGCTCGGCGAGCTCCGCCGCGACCTCGTCGCTCCACAGCTCGGCGCTGTGCGGATGCAGCCCGACGGTGGCGAACACGCCGGCGTGCCGCTCCGCCAGCGCGATCGCCTCGCGCGCGGCCCCGACATCTGCGCCGATGCAGACGATCCGCTCGAGGCCCGCCGCGCTCGCCCGCTCGACCGCCGCATCCGCGCCACCGTCGAGCCCCTGCAGATGTGCGTGGGTATCGATCACGCGGGTGCCGCGTCGACGCGCGGGAAGAGCGTCGCGGACGTCGAGTCGACGTGCCGTCCGCTTCCGGGCCGGACCTGCGTGTGCTCCCAGCCGATCTCGACCGGCTCGCCGAGAGCGGCGAAGAGCGGCTCGACGCGCTCGGGCAGATAGGGCGCGAGCAGCACCCCGAGCAGCCGGCAGCCCTCGCAGAGCGTCGCGAGCGTCGAGTCGAGCTTCGCGGCGGCTGCCGGGTCGTCGGACTTCGCGAGGGTCCAGGGTGCGCTCTCCTCGACGAAGCGGTTGAGCGCGCGCACGAGCTCCCACGCCTGCTCGAGCGCGCCCGTCAGCTCAAGCTGCTCGAGGCTCGCGCCGACCTGCGCGACGACGCGGGCGGCCAGCGTCTCAATCTCACCGTCAACCTGAGCTTGAGGAACGATCCCGTCGCGGTAGCGCGTGACCATCGCGACGGTCCGGTTGACGAGGTTGCCGAGATCGTTCGCGAGCTCACCGTGGTAGCGCTGGTGCATGCTCGCGTAGCCGATCGGCCCGTCCTGCCCGAAGTGCACCTCGCGCATCAGGTAGTAGCGCAGCGCGTCTGCTCCGTAGGCCTCGATCACCGGGTAGGGATCCATCCCGTTCCCGCGCGTCTTCGACATGCGGAAGCCGTCGTGGCCGAGCAGCATCCCGTGGATGAACAGCTGGCGTGGCATCTCGTAGCCGGCCGAGAGCAGCATCGCCGGCCAGATCACGGCGTGGAAGCGGAGGATGTCCTTGCCGAGCAGCTGCCAGCGGGCGGGCCACAGCTCGGCGCTGAGGTCGACGCCCGGGCGCGCGTAGGTGAGCGCCGAGGTGTAGTTGATGAGGGCGTCGATCCAGACGTAGATCGCCTGCGAGGTGTCCCACGGCAGGGGGATCCCCCACTTGACCGCCTCGCGCGTGATCGAGACGTCCTCGAGCCCGCCCTCGACGAACGAGCGGACCTCGTTGAGCCGGACCGGGGGCAGCACGAAGGGAGGCGAGGCCGCGTAGCGCTCGAGCAGGCGATCGGCGTAGGCCGAGAGGCGGAAGAAGGTGTTCCGCTCCTCGGTGAAGGTCGGCTTCGTGCCGTGCTGCGGGCAGAGCCCGTCGATCAGGTCGGCCTCGGTGTAGAAGGCCTCGCAGGCGGTGCAGTAGAGCCCGGAGTAGGTCGACTCGTAGAGGTCGCCGGCAGCACGCATGCGCTCGACGAACAGCTGTACGAACGCCTCGTGCTCGGGGTCTGTCGTGCGGATGAAGAAGTCGTTGCGGGCATGCAGGTCGCGCGCGAGATCGCGGAACCGCTCGGCGATCGGATCGGCGAACTGCTTCGGGGTGAGGCCGGCCTCGGCCGCGGCCTGCGCGACCTTCGCCCCGTGCTCGTCCGTGCCCGTCAGGAAGAAGGCCTCGGCGCCGCAGCGCCGGGCATGCCGCGCGGCGACATCGGCAGCGACGGTCGTGTAGGCATGGCCCATGTGCGGATCGCCGTTGACGTAGTAGATCGGCGTCGTGATCTGAAATGGCTCTCCGCGGTATGGCATCGCAGGCAGCTTAGGGCCTATGTCGGTAGGTCTCGCGGTGTCTGGCGGCGTCTCGCTGACGCGTGGAGCTCGGTCGCCTCTCGCCGTTGCACCGGGTCGAGGAGCGTCTTCGAGGCGACCGAGC
>JANLRV010000094.1:0-6942 GCA_031361905.1 Actinomycetes bacterium | reverse complement strand
AACGAGCCCGCCTCGAAGAGCGAGCTGCCGAGGAGCGGCGGCAGCCGCCCGCTCGATGATCGTCTTGGACGCGTATGCGCTGGTCGCCCTGCTCGCCAACGAGCCTGCGGGCAAGATCCTCGCGTCACACCTCGAGCCGGGAGAGGTCGCCATCTCGGCGGCGAACCTCGCCGAGTCGCTCGACGTGCTCAACCGCATCCACGGCGTTCCGGTGCCGCGGGCCTCGACCCTGATCGGCGCTCTCGTGAGCGATGCGATCCGCCTGATCCCGCTCGATGGAAAGCTCGCCTACCGCGCCGCGGAGCTGAGGGGACGACACTACGCGCGGCGTGGCGCGCGGCTCTCGCTGGCCGACTGCGCCGTCGTCGCATCGGCTCCCCCGGGATCCACGATCGCCACCGCGGATCGTCCGCTGGCGACGATGGCACGCGCCGAGGGGTTCGGGGTTCTGGCGCTCCCGGACAGCGCAGGCGTCACGCCGTGAGGCTCGCTCAGCCCGTGATCGTGATCGTAGGCCGGACTTCTGGTGAAAGGCCCTGAGACGTGCTGTTAGAACGTCTCAGCCGGTAATCACGACGACGGGCGGGGTTGGGGTCTTCGGCTTCGCCGGGGTCTTCGGTTTTGCCGGTGTCTTCGTGACCGGGATCATTGTTGGCGGAGTCTTCGTGACAGGCGTCTTCACCGGGGTCTTCGTGACCGGCGCCTTGCGGACGGCTTTCGTGTGCGTCGGCCCCGGGACCACGACCCGAATGCGGGCCGGCCGAGAGACGTTGCCGTTGACGTCGGTCGCGAACACGCAGAAGTAGGCGATCGAACCGGGCTTGAGCCCGACCTTGATCGCGAGCTTCCGGCCCCGGAACGCGAACTTGCCCACCTTCACGCCAGGCGGGTAGCGGTTGGGGAGCCAGCGGACGACGAACTCCTTCAGGTCGCCGTCTGTCGGGGTCTTCCAGTAGAGCACAACCTGGTGCCCGCGGATGATCGATCGCAGCTGGATCGGCGCGTGCGGGGCTGCGCGATCGATGCGGTGCGGTGTCACCTTGACGACCACCGGCGTCGAGTAATTCGGAACCTCGTCGTACGCGAAGATCGCGAACGCGACCGGGACGTTGTTCTTCAGCTGGCTGATGAAGCACTGCGTGTCCGTCGGTCCGGCCGGACACACGAGCTCGCCGTCGTCGGGTGACTTCGGCTTGAGCGTGAGACTGCGAAGCCGCACGATCTGGAAGCCCCTGCGATCGGCGTTTTCACCGGTCAGTGGAGACGCGGCCCAGCTGATGCGCGCCGAGCGGCTCGCGGCGATCCCCTTCACCTTCGTGGGCGGCGAAGGTCTGACGGTGTCGATCGCCTGCGCGACCACGGTGCGGCGGGTCACGTTGCCAGCCCCGTCGATCGCGAAGAGCGCGTAGCCGTAGATGGTGCCGCTGATCGCCTTCTGGTCGGTGCAGGCGGTCGCCGGAGGCTTGGGCTGGCAGACCGCGCTGCCCGCGTCGGCCGTGAGCGGAGCGCTGTCGCCGCGGCGGACGACGTACTGGGCGATGCCCGAGGAAGGCTCGGGGTCCGTCGCCGCGGGCCAGGCGAGATCGATCGTTCCCGCGGAACTGACCGTCGCCGTGAAGTCGCCGAGCGCGGGCGGCTGCGCGTCGTAGACGACGGTGATCGGCGCCGAGAGGATGCCGGGCGCATCGTTGTCGCTGAGCGCTCGGACCCAGTAGCGGTGTGTGCCCTCGACGGTCAGCGAGTCGTCGGAGAAGGTCGTCTGCGCGGCGTCGGTGATCACCGCGATCGGCGTCGCCGGATCGTCGCGGTAGATCTGCCACTTGCGGGCGATGAAGAAGAGTGGCTGCGTCCACGTCAGCTTCGGCCGCAGATTCGTCGGGCTCGGGGCCATCAGCGTGCGCGGAGTCGTCGTTCCCGAGGGGTCGACGACGGCGGTGACGGTGTTCGATTGGGCACTCGCATTTCCCGGAGCGTCGATTGAAACGACGTTGTACTGGTGCGTCCCTGCGATCACTCCGGTGTCGGCGAGAGATGTCAGGAACGTATCGGGCACCACCCGGATCACCGTGCCCGCGCCGACGACCTCACGAAGCTGGTAGTGCACCGGGCCGTGACCGTCGGGATCGGGGGTCGCCGTCCAACTGAAGGCCGGATCGGCCGAGACGGACTGCGCCGCCGGAGCCAAGGTCGGCGAGGGCGGCGGGGTGCCGTCGGCGATCAGCGCGATCGACGGGCCCGAGCGCGTGACGGATCCGCTGGGGGAGATCCTCGCCGACAGCTGATAGGTCCCACTGGTGGGCACGGGCCACGTCGACCCCGGCAAGGGCGTGGTGCCCTGCAGGAATGTCGCACCCGCTGACGAGGGTGTGAGGGGAACCGCGGTTCCGGTCCGGAACACGGCGTTCGCCAACGGTGCAGTGATCGTCGGAGCCGCCGGAACGGTCACGTCGGCCATCGCCGTCTCATCCGTAGCGTTCTTTGCGATCAAGCAGTAGTGGAACGCGCCCGGCGGGATGGTCGTGTCGGTAAATCCGGATGCCGCGGGGTTCGACACCGTGGTCGAAGCGGCGCACGACGCGCCCCGCTGGATGTCCACCGTCGTGCCCGCATCGGTCGAGAACGTGATGACTGCCGTCGTGGCTGTGGCATCCACCGACACGTTGTTCGGGGCGTTGGGCGGCGCCGCTCCGGCCACGGTGGCCACGCCAACCGCTGCGACCACTGCCGCAAGTCCTATGAGGGTTCGTCGCCACATCATGGTTTTCTGATACTCCGATTGCGCCGAAAAGCAAGGGAGGCCCCGCAAATGCGGGGCCTCCCGAGCGTACTACGGTATTGCGCTACCTGGAAGTCAGGAGCCCAGCACCGAGACTGCGACCTTCGTCGCGTTCTTGGGAACGCGAAGCTTCTTGACGGTCACGGTCTTGTTGGTCTTGACGATCCGCACCGAGGTGTGTGTCTTGCCTGCGGCGGTGATCTTGATCAGGATCCTCACGGAGCCCGCCTTGCCGTTCACGCGAACGACCAGGTGGGCCTTCTGGCCGGCCGGGGTCACGAGCCGGGCGAGCCGGAGCTTGTGAGCGACCTTCTTGGCCTTGGGCTGGATCAGGACCTTGGACGCGGCATCCTTCACCGGGCCGCTCGCCTGAGCCTTGAGGACCGTGCCGATCTGGATTGCGGTCGGCGGGTTGACGCTGACGACGGGAACCGTCGAGAGCGACTTGAAGTCCACCGTCGCTCCGCGCAGCAGACCCTCGCTGGCGAAGTCGGCGATCACGGTGACGTCGCCACCGTTGGCGTAGACCTCGATGGCGGCGTTGCCGTTCTCGTCGGTCGCGCTACACAGCCGACCGAGGCTCGTGAGGCCCTCGGCCGCCTTCGTGACGATCACGTCGATGACGACGTCGTCTTCCGTGCCGATGATCCCATCAGGACCGGGCAGCGGGGTGTCATCGCCGCCGAAGCGCTTCATGCCGAGACCCGACGACGAGAAGCAGACGACCTCGCGCTGGAAGGCGGAGCCGTCCACGTCCTGAGCGTGCGCCACGATGATGCGCGCCAGGTTGTTGTCGGTGCCGGTGCCCTTGGGGTACACGGTCAGGGTCTTCGAGAACTTCGAGTGGACCTTGAACGAGACCTTGCCGGAGACCTTCGGGTCGGACCACTGCTCGGGCTGATACGGATACCGGGCCGTTGCGGTGAGATCGGCCGTGCCGAGTACGTCGATGCCCTTGAGGTCGCAGCCGCGGTTGAGGTTCTTGAGACCGAGCTGGTCCCAGTAGAACCCGAAGCCGGGCTGCCAGTTGATCATGGCCTCGCCGTGCTCGTCGGTGTAGACGGCCACGGTGGCGTCACCCTCCGGGAGCGGCCGCTGGATCGGATCCTGACCCTGCTGCGTCCGCTCGTGGAAGTCCTTGAAGTACCAGAGGCACGACGAGCTGCCGCCGGTCTGGGCGAGCGTTGCCGCATCGGACCAGTTCTCGTACGTCCCGAACGGGTGGTCGCCCTCGCTGTAGTCGAGCCAGCCGAACTGCGCTCCGTTGACGCCGATGATCTCGGAGCCGGTGATGCCCGAGTTCCAGCCCAGGCGAGCGGTCGCCGGGATGTGCTGGCTGTAGAACGGCGCGTAGTACGGAGCCGGATGGTCGTAGGTCTTCTTGTCGACCAGATCAACCGGATCGGCGCGGGCGTAGACGTCCTCCTTGAGAGCCTCGACCAGGTTGCCGACGCCGCTCAGATCGCCCTTGACGCCGCTGTTCGGCGTGATGGCGAAGTCGAGCCGCGCAGCCGGCATCGGTGCGTCGTACTGGTCGAGCTTGCCGTCCGGCAGCCACGTTCCGTCAGGAACGAGCGGGTCGAACGGGCCGACCGTCTGCTGGTCGAGCGTGCTCGTGGCCAGGGTCGGGTCGGAGACGCGCGTGAACGGGCCGATCGGATCGTCGCTCATGCAGTTCTCGACCGAGTCGGTGTCCACGAGCAGGTAGCTCGGGAACCAGATGTGCGGAATGACCGGGCAAAGACCGGGCTTGACCGGAACGTGCGCGCCCTTGTAGTGCCCGGTCACGTCGGTGTTGTCGTCGTGGATGTCCCAGGACTGCGCCGAGTTCGTCCCGAACGCGACGCCGAGCGTCGCGAACTTCGCGGCGAAGAGCGGCCAGTCCTCCGGCATCTTCACGAGGTTGTTCGCGAACTTGCCCTCCCAGTTCTGGAGCATCGGGAACGAGCCGTGCACGTGCGCCTGGATCCGGTTGTAGTTGCAGGCTTCGTTGTCCAGGTAGACGTCGTCCCGGCCCTCGCGCTCGGGCGGCGTTACCGGCGTTACGCCCTGCACGAGCTCGTTGTCGGTGGTGACCCGGCAGTTGTCCGGAATGCCACCGGCGTAGACGTCCTTGGTGCCCGTGCTGCCGTCCGCGTGCGCGAGGTCGACGCGATCAAAGGTCATCCAGATCGCGTAGGCGTCGAGGTCACGGCCGGACGGGAAGTCCGGGTTGGTGTTGACGACCCGCACAACCGGCGCTTCGACGAGGACGGGGACGGGCGTGATCCTGCCCTGGATCAGGTCCAGGTGGACCTTGAACTTCGCGAGGCCCGGCTTGTCGGAAGCCCAGACCTGCGAGAAGCAGACGAGGCCGACGCCGTCGGCCGTCGTGTCCGCCGGAACGATCTCGGCCTGTGGCAGGAGCCCGAGGATGCCGTTCGGCGAGACCGGGTAGGGCTCGTGCCAATCATGACGGCCGGTCCAGTCGCCGAGCGTGAACGTCGCCTGATAGACGATGCCGCCTGCGAAGGTGGCCTTGCTTTCCGGCACGCATGCCGTGACCTTGACGTGCTCGCCGATCCAGGCGACATACGGGATGTTCGTCTGGATCGGGTCTGTGACGGGTGGGACGACGGCCGAGGCCGACGACACTCCCATCAGGGAGCCGACGGCGATCGCCGCGACTCCTATCAACCTACGAATACTTCTCACTACTTCTCCTTTTGAATTCCAACGTCCACGCGTGCTCGCGGGCTCACTTGGGGCAAGCACGTGGGCTGAGTTACTCCCCACTACCTCAGCTAAAAAAGCCTTCGCCACTCCTTTCCCGGTCGGTGCCTGGGGGATGGGCATGCCGACCGTCAGGTGGCGGTTCCCATCACACACCATCATTCCCGTGTGCGAGGAGGGACTCAATGAGCCTTGCGGCTCAAACAAGAGCTAGTGAAACCTACCGAAACACCTAGGTCTTTCTCTAGATCTAGGTATAGATCCAGAGGTTTACTGCGAGCTCGTGCCGCATGCCCGGGACCCGACCTGCTAGCGCACATCGGTAATCGCCGAGAAGCCGCTCGGGGAGCGGGATTGACGACCTACGCGGAGGCGAGGTGCTCGCGCGCGTCCGGCATCACCGGACGGGTGCGCACGGCCGCCGCGGCGGCCGCGCGGTTCGAGACGCCGAGCTTCGCGATGATGTTGTGAACGTGGTTCTTCACCGTCGCGACCTGAATCTGCAGCGCAGATGCGATCTGCTTGTTCGAGAGGCCGTCGTCGATCAGCCGCAGAATCTCCTGCTCACGCCGGGTTAGGCGCGAGTCGACGACGTCTTGGCGGACCGTCGCGAGCGAGGCGAATCTGCGCGCGAGCGTCGATGCGATCGCCGGCGGGCAGTAGACGTCGCCGCGCGCCGCGTGGTCGACGGCGGTCACGACATCGTCCAGCGATCCCTCTGCCAGAACGTAACCCGCGACGCCGGCCTCGGCGCACGCCACGATCACCTGCTCGATCAACGGGAGGCCGACCGCGACCACCGGGATGCGCGACTCGAACGCGCGAACTGCTGCAACCATGCGCAATCCGGGCGGGCGCGCGACGTCGACGAGCGCGACGTGGAAGCCCAGGCGGCTCGCCTCGGAGAGGTCGCCGCTGCCCGAATGGGAGCCGATCACGACGAATGACGGGTGCTCGGTGAGGAGCCGCATCAGACCGTCGCGAAAGAGCCGATTCTCGGAGAGGATGAGCACGCGGATAGCCGTCTTCGAACCCATCGAAGGCAGGCCTCGCTGTCGAATAGCAAAATCGTTGTGCGTCATCATCCCTTAGGGGCCTGGGTAGACCTGTATCTAGATCATCCCCGGGTTCGGGGTATGGGTCAAGCGCGAGGTGCCTCTCCCACCGTGAAGAGGTGGTGATCGCGAACGAGATACGCTGACTTGCGAGATGAGCTTCCCGACCGCCCGCCTGCGCCGTCTCCGCCGCACCGAGCCGTTGCGCAGGCTGGTTCGCGAGACCCGGCTCGACGCGCACGATCTGATCCAGCCGCTCTTCGTCGTGCCCGGGACGGGGGTGCGCCGGCCGATCGCCTCGCTGCCCGGGCAGGACCACGTCTCGCCGGATCTCGCGGCCGCCGACGCGCTCGCGATCGCGGGGGCCGGGCTCGGCGGCGTGCTGCTGTTCGGCCTCCC
>JANLRV010000187.1:0-3674 GCA_031361905.1 Actinomycetes bacterium | reverse complement strand
GGCTCGCCCTCGGCCCGCGCGGGGGGGCCCCGTGGGTGGCCCGGGGGGGGTGGGGGGGTCCGCGTGGGGGGGGGGGGGCGCCCCCCCCCCGGGGCGCCCCCCCCCACCCCCCCATTGCCCCCCCCCCGCGCCACCCCGGATCCAGGTTCAGTACCCTTGGCGCGATGGCCGAGCCGACTATGCACGACGTCGACGCCCTGATCGGACCGGCGACCCCCCACTTCGCGTACCAGATCGGTCAGCGCGTCCAGCGCCTCGTGATCGGGCTTCCCGCGGAGCACCCGGTGCGCCAGTACGCGCACCGGCGGCTCGAGCTGCTCGACCTGCTGGGACACGGCACCTCGCGCGCGGAGGGGAAGAACCCCTCGACCCCCGCGGTCTGATGCAGCGCGCGCTCGCACAGCCTGCGCTGGCGGTCGAGGCGATCGCGCGGGGCGATCAGCTCTTCGTCGTCGCGGATGCGCCGCCCGCCGGCGGCGAGACCTTCTGGCTCGTGCCCGCGAGCGCCGACCTCGCGACGAGCGAGCTGTCACGCAGCTGGATCGGCGAGGAGCCGGTCGACCGCTCGATCCGCTGCCGCTGCACGCCGCACGATGTGATCTCGCTGACGGCCGATCGCGCCGCCGCGCTCGCTCCGCTCGGCATCTGGAATGCCGACGCCCTCGCCGCTCGCGCAGGCTCATCGATCGTCGTCGTGCGCGCCGAGGTGACGATGGAGGGCTCGCCGGCAGAGGCGCGCGCCGCGGCCGGCAGCTGGCAGGAGACCGAGGACGCGCCGGTCCTCGACGGCCTGCTGCCCGCGCTCACGGACGAGGCGTTCGAGCTCCACCGCGAGCGAGTGCTCGCGGCAGCCGGCTGAGGGTCCGCGCGAGCGTCGCGCGCGCGACGTACGACGCGATCCGGGGGTTCTCGCGCAGCCGGCGCACGGAGTAGTCGTACCAGCGCGCCCCGTACGGCACGTAGACGCGCAGCGGATGCCCCGCGCGCTGCAGCCGCGGCTGCAGCTCCTCGCGCACGCCGAGCAGCACCTGGAACTCGTAGCGCCCGCGGGGGATCGCGAGCCGCTCGATGAGGGCGAGCGACGAGTCGATCAGCCGATCGTCGTGCGTCGCCAGCGCAACGCGGGCGCCCTTCGCGAAGAGCTGCTCCGCGCCCGCCGTGAAGCTCGTGCGCACCTCGTCCGGATGGGTGAACGCGATCTCCGGTCCGGCCACGTAGATGCCCTTCACCAGGCGAACCTCCGGCAGCTCCCGTTCCGCGATGTCGGCGAGCGTGCGCCGCATCATCGACTGCAGCACGGTGCCGATCCGCGGATGGGAAACTCTCAGTCTCGAGTAGAGGTCGAGAATTGCCGCGATGCTCTCGGGATGCTCCATCTCGACACGCACGAGCGTGCCGTCGCGCGCGGCGTCGCGGCAGAACGCGTCGATCAGCTCGTGCGCCAGCTCCGCCGAGAGCTCGAGACCGAACGCCGTCGGCTTCAGCGACACGTTGCAGCGCAGCTGCTGCTCACGCAGCACGGCGAGCAGCTCGGCGTACTCGGCCGCCATCGCTCTCGCGTCCGGCTCGCTCCGCACCGACTCGCCGAGGATCGCGACGCTCGCGGGCAGGTCGCGGTCGTTGATCTCGCGGATCACCGCAACGGCCTGCTCGATCCTCTCGCCCGCCAGATAGCGGGAGGCGACGCGCCCCACCACGGTGCGCGGCAGGCGGGGCAGCGTCGCGACGATCGCCCGGTCGACGAGCGAGCTCATCGACGGGGCGTCAGCGGCGTGTGCCGGAACATCCCCTTCGACAGCGACTGCCCGCCGTCGACGGTGAGACAGTCGCCGGTGATGTAGCTCGCGCGGTCCGAGAGCAGGAATCGCGCCGTCTCGACGACGTCCTCGAGGCGCGTGAAGCGACCGGCCGGAATCTCGTCGATCATCTTCTCGCGCACCTCGGGCGTCGGGAACAGGGCGGAAGCGGCTCCCGCCGTGTCGAGCGGCCCCGGCGCCACGCAGTTGACGCGAATGCCGTACGGCGCCCACTCCACCGCGAGCGTCTTCGCGAGATTGAGCACGCCGGCCTTGGCGGCAGCAGAGTGTGCCGTGAGCGGATTCCCGGTCCACGCGTAGCTCGCGATCACGTTGAGGATCACGCCACCGTGGCCGCTCGAGCGCATCCGCTTCGCGACGGCGCTCGAGCAGTAGAACGTGCCGTTGAGAACGATGTCGATGACCGTCCGCCAGCCATTCGGCGAGAGGTCGATCGCCGGGCAGAGGAAGTTCCCGGCGGCGTTGTTGATCAGGTGGGTCGGTGCCCCGAGCTCTGCCTCGACCTCGGCGACCCACGCCTCGACGGCCTCGGGGTCGCGCACGTCGACGCTCGTCGCGAGCGCGCGCCCGCCGAGCGCGCGGCACGCCTCGGCGACCGCTGCGATCGGCTCGGGACGACGCCCGCAGACGGCGATCGCGGCCCCCTCGCGGGCGAGCGCGTCGGCAAACGCCGCGCCCATCCCCGTGCCGCCTCCCGTGATCAGGACGACCGCGTTCTCGAACTCCCTCGTCGTCACAGCGTCTCCTCGCGCAGCGGCGCGCGGTAGTGGTCCAGCACATCGTCGGCGAACGCGTCGACGGCCCCCGAGGCACCGCTGATCGCGTCGCTGAAGCGCGCCGCGTTGCCGCCGGCGGCGAGCTCGCCGGCGAGCTTCCAGACCGCCTGAGCGAGCGGCTCGCCGGCATCGGAGCCGCTGCCGCTGAGCGCCGCCGCGAGCTGCTCGCCCTGCGCACGCAGCGAGACCGAGGCGAGCGAGAGCAGGCGCGCCTGCTCGGCGAGCTGGTCGAGAGTGCCCGATCGGGCAACCCGCAGTCCCGCCCCGAGCCCGACGAGCGCCGCGGCCGCGTCGCGCGTCTGCAGCAGGGCGGCGACGAGCTCCGGACGTCCCTCCCCGACGAGCGCGAGGGCGCTCTCGGAGAGCCGGTGAAGCTCCTCGGATGTGGGCACGAGAGCGGCCTCCTCGGCGGTCTCGCAGAGCGCGACGAGCGCCGCGGCCTCACGCACGAGCTGGCCGTCGGAGAGCGGGAGGCCCGCGGCGTCGACCGCGACCCAGGCGAGCTCGGGCTCGTCGTCATCCGAGTCGGGATCGCCGAGCGCGCAGAGGTAGACGAGGCCGCGATCGAACGGGTCGGCGACGACGACGCCGACGACGCGCTCGCCTTCCTCGGCGAATGCCTCGGCGATCTCGGCAGCCGCCAGGACCTGTTGCTCGTCAGCCATCGACACGTAGGGTACGTCGAGTCTCACGCCGCGAGTGCTGGTTCGCTCGATCGGCGTATTCCGGTCGCCGCATCGCTCCGTGGCGACTTGGGGTACGCTTTGATCATGGCCGGCACGCGATCCGCAACGCCACAGGGCACCCGACCCGACGCTCAGCAGCAGGTCGTCGAGTGGCGCGAGCATGTCCTGGTGACGGCCGGCTACCCGCAGGAGATCGCCGAGCGCATCGCCGCGAGCGACGCCGACCTGCATCTTGCCTGCGACGTGCTCGAGCGCGGCTGCGCGCCGGAGCTCGCCGAGCAGATCCTGCTCTAGTGTCGCGCGTCAGAAATTCGTCTGCGGATGGATGGTGGCTGGGTCGCTCGGGGACGGCGCGGCTGTGCTGGGCGGGCTTGGTTGCCCGTGCAAGCCGCCGG
>JANLRV010000180.1:0-18316 GCA_031361905.1 Actinomycetes bacterium | reverse complement strand
TTCTCTCCCCCGTTTCGACTGAGGCGGGAACCGGACAAACGTCGTGACGAAGCGGCGCAGGAATCGAACCTACCAAGCGTTGGGTTACAACGCCCTGCCAGTTTTGAAGACTGGATCCCCCACCAGGGAGGTGCCGCCCCGCCGGGAGTGTAGGACCGATTCCCGCGCCACGCCGGCGGTGTGCGCGGCTCAGCGGTTGACCAGCGAGCCGACGCCGCCGAGCAGCCCGCCGCCCCCGGTCGCCGAGGAGTTGGACGTGCCGAGCGCGGTCTGCACCCAGCCGAGGAACGACTGCGGCGAGCGCGTCTGGCCGTACACGCGGCCCGGCCCGGTGAACTCGAAGACGAACCCCTCGCCGCTCTTCAGCGACTGGATGCTCTTGCCCTCGACGGCCCGGCGCAGCGTGTAGCCCACCGACTCGTCGTAGGCGACCATGTGGTTGGAGTCGAGGATCAGCTTCTGGCCGGCCGCGAGGTCCCAGATGTCGAGCGCGCCGAGGCAGGCGAGCACGATGTCGCCGGCTCCCGTGGCCCTGACGATGAATCCGCCCTCGCCGCCGAACAGGTTCTTCATGCCGCCCCACTTGGCGTCGATCTCGACGCCTTGCTCGTTCGCGACCCATCCGCCGCGTGAGATCAGGAGTGATTGGCTGCCGTCGATCTTGAGCGTGAACACGTCGCCGAACAGGAAGGGCGCGACGTCGACGAAGCCGCCCTCGCTCGGCGCGGTCCAGGTCGAGACGAAGAGCGACTCGCCGCCGAGCACCTTGCGCTTGAGGCCCTTCATCACGCCGCCGTCGATGCTGGCCTGCAGCTGCATGCCGGGCGAGTGGGCGATCATGGCATCGGGCTGCACCTTCAACGTCTCGCCGCCCGTGAGGGTGCAGCGAGCGACGGCGAACGACGGGCTGTGACGGATCTGGACGTCCACGGACGTGCCTCCCAGTGATGGTGTCCCCCAATCGTAGTTCGAGGCTTCCGCCCACGAACGATCCGTCGGGCCCGGGCCTCTGAGATGGCCGATGGAGCGCAGCCGCGCTAGGCTGTGGGAACACCCGGAAAGAGAGGCCGCTGTGCCGCTTGGCTTGAGCCCTATCGAAGTCGGAATCGTGATCCTGCTGATCGTCGTGCTGTTCGGCGCGAATCAGCTGCCGAAAATCGCTCGCTCCTCGGGTCGTCAGCTGAAGCAGACGAAAGAGGCCGTGGGCTCCTTCAAGGAGGAGTTCGACAAGGGCATGTCGGACCTCAATCCCGTCAGCGGGATCAAGGAGACCGTTCGCTCGGTCGATCCGCGCGAGCCCGTCAAGAAGGCCGACGAGACGACGCCATCTAGCTCGTAACCGGGGTGATCGCCGGTCGGCCGGCGAGCACCTCGATCACGTTCCGCGCGGCGAGCGTCGCCATCGCGGTGCGCGTCTCCACGGTCGCCGATCCCATGTGCGGGACCATCACCACGTTGTCGAGCGGAATCAGGGCCTCGTCGACGAGCGGCTCGTGCTCGAACACGTCGAGCCCTGCACCGGCGATCACGCGGTCGCGCAGCGCCACCGCGAGTGCCGATTCGTCGACGACCGGTCCCCGGGTCGTGTTGATCAGGTAGGCCGTGCGTTGCATCTGTGCGAGCCGCGCGGCGTCGATCAGGTGCCACGTCTCGTCGGTCAGCGGGCAGTGCAGCGAGACGACGTCCGCCGTCTCGAGCAGCTCGTCGAAGCTGACGAGCTGGGCGTCCAGCTCGACCTCGACCGAGGTCTCGGCGCGCCGTCTGCCCGAGTAGACGATCTCCATCCCGAACGCCCGCGCCCGACGCGCGGTCGCCTGCCCGATCTGGCCGAGGCCGACGATTCCGAGCCTCTTCCCGGCGATCTCGGTGCCGAGCAGGAAGGACATGTTCCACGCCCACGGCTGCTGCGTGCGGATCAGGCGCTCGCCCTCCGCGAGCCGCCGCGTCGTCATCAAGATCAGCGAGATCGCGATGTCGGCGGTCGCGTTCGTGAGCACGCCCGGCGTGTTCGTGAACGTCACTCCATGGCGCTCGAAGACGGCGACGTCGGCGTTGTCGTAGCCGGCCGCCACGTTCGCGACGATCCGGAGCTGCGGTCCGGCCGCGGTCAGGAAGGCGTCATCGATCCGATCGTGCAGCAGCGCCACGATCGCGTCTGCACCGGCGATCGCCTCGTGGAGCTCGGCGACCGAGAGCGCACGGTCGTGAGGCGACACCCAGACGTCGGCGACGGCGCGGAGCAGATCGATCGCCTGCTCGGGGATCGCGCGCGTCACGACGACGCGCGCCGTCACACAACGCCCTTGCTGCGCAGGAGCTCGCCCATCTTGGCGAGCGCCTCCTCGAGGTTCTCGCGGCTGGCCGCGTAGCTGACGCGCAGGTAGCCGTCTCCGTGCTTGCCGAAGGCCGTGCCCGAGAGCAGCGCGACGCCCGCGTCCTCGAGCAGCTCGGTCGCGAGCTCGCGGGTGTCGAGGCCCGTGGCGGAGATGTTCGGGAACGCGTAGAACGCGCCCAGCGGCTCGATGCAGGAGACGCCGGGCAGCTCGTTGAGCCCTCGGACGACGAGCTCGCGACGGGCGGTGAACTCGGCCATCATCGCGTTCACCTCGTCGCGCGGGCCCTCGAGCGCGGCCACGCCGGCGAGCTGCACCGCGGGCGCCGTGCACGACACCGAGTTGATGATCAGCCGCGCGATCGGCTCGCGCAGCGGCTCGGGCACCGCGGCGTAGCCGAGCCGCCAGCCCGTCATCGCGAACGTCTTCGAGAAGCCGTCGAGCAGGATCGTGCGGTCGAGCAGCCCCTGGTGCGTCGCGATCGAGTCGTGCTCGCCCGCGTAGAGCATCTCCGAGTAGACCTCGTCGCTGAGGATCCAGCAGGTGTGGTCCGCCAGGAGCTTCGCGATCTCGACGTTCTGCTCTCGGCCGACGATCCCGCCCGTCGGGTTCGCGGGCGAGTTGAGAATCACCATCTTCGTCTTCGGCGTGAGCAGCGCGGCGAGATCGTCGCCGTCGAACGCGAAGCCCTTGTCCTCGGTCAGCGGCAGCGGCACGGGCGTGGCACCGCAGAACCGGATCATCGACTCGTAGATCGGGAAGCCGGGGTTCGGGTAGATCACCTCGTCCCCGGGGTTGCAGGTGGCGAGCAGGCCGAAGAACAGGAACGGCTTCGCGCCGGGCGCGACGATGATGCTCTCGGGGCTGATCTCGATGCCGCGGTGTCGTGTCAGGTGGGCCGCGCAGGCCTCTCGCAGCCGCGGGATTCCGGGCGCCGGGCAGTAGTGGGTCTCGCCATCGGCCAGGGCCTTGCGGCCGGCCTCGATGATGTGCCGTGGTGTCGCGAAGTCGGGCTCGCCGATCTGCAGGTGGATGATCCGCCGGCCGGATGCCTCGAGCGCCTTCGCGCGTGCGAGCACCTCGAAGGCGGTCTCGGTGCCGAGGCGGCTCAGGCTGTCTGCAAGCATCTCGCGACGGTAGCGGGTCTGCCCGGGCGGGGCCTCAGCGTCTCACCGCTGACGCGCGACACTAGTCTCCGAGCTCGGTGCGCCGGCGGGTCACGTACTCCCGCAGCTCGGCGTCGATCGCGGGATCGATCGGCGGCTGCTCGTACTCGGCGAGGTTCTTCTGGTAGATCTCGGTCGCGCGGGCCGTCGCATCGAGGCCGCCGAGGCGCTCCCAGCGCTGGAAGTTGTCGGTCGAGCTGAGCAGCGGGCGGTAGAAGCACTCGCGGAAGCGCTCGAGCGTGTGGACGGCGCCGAGGAAGTGCCCGCCGTGGCCGACCTCCTGGTGGGCGCTGAACGCGAGCGTCTCGTCGCTGATCTCGATCGGCGTGAACTCGACCTGCAGCATGCGCAGGATCTCGATGTCGACGATGAACTTCTCGTAGCAGGAGGCGAGGCCCGACTCGAGCCATCCGGCCGCGTGCAGGACGTAGTTCGTGCCGGCGAGGAACGTCGGCACCATCGTCATCATCGCCTCGTACGCCGACTGCGCGTCGACGCTCTGGCTCGACGTGAAGCCGCCGCCCGAGCGCCAGGGCAGGTTGTAGTGGCGTGCCATCTGCCCGGTGCAGAGCAGGCCGATCGCCGACTCGGGCGTGCCGAGCGCCGGCGAGCCGGACTGCATGTCGGTGTTCGAGAGGAACGATCCGAAGATCGTCGGCGTGCCGGGACGGATCAGTTGCGCGAGCGCGATGCCGGCGAGGGCCTCGGCCAGCTGCTGGGCGAGCGAGGCCGGGATCGAGACGGGCGACATCGCTCCCATCAGCAGGAACGGCGTGATGATCAGCGGCTGGCCGGCGCGGCAGTACTCCATCATCGCCCCGAGCATGCGGTCGTCGTAGCGAAGCGGCGAGTTGACGTTGATCAGCCCGACGATGCCGGGCGTCCGCTCGATCGCCTCGCGCCCGCCGAGCAGGATCTCGGTCATGCGGATCGAGTCGGCCGCGTTCGGGCCCGAGGTGACCGAGCCCATGTAGGCCTTGTCGGAGAGCGACTGCAGCGCGTAGACCATGTCGAGGTGGCGCGAGTCGAGCGGGACGTCGTTCGGCTCGCAGATCGTGCCGCCGGACATGTCGAGCTCGGGGTAGGTCTGCGCCAGGCGCGTGAAGTTCTTGAAGTCGTCGAGCGTCGCGTCGCGGCGAACGTTGCCCTGGCGGACGAACGGAGGTCCGTAGACCGAGAGGAAGACCATGTGGTCGCCGCCGATGTGCACGTTGTTCGCCGGGTTGCGGGCCTGCAGGTCGAACTCGGACGGCGCCTTCGCGACCTGCTCGAGAATGAACTCGGGGTCGAGGAAGACGTTGTCGCCCTCGATCCGCTGGCCGGCTTGCGCGAACAGCTCGCGCGCCTCCGGCAGCATGAACTCGACGCCCAGCTCGGAGACGATCCGCTTCCAGCCGCGCTCGAGCGTGGCCACCGCATCCTCCGAGAGGATTTCGTACCTCGGCATCTTGTTGACGAACATCGCTTGCCTCGCAGCTAGACTGTGGCGTACGTTTCACGATAGAGAACAGCAGTTCCACAACCTGAGTCAAGAACGTCCCACATGCTGAGTCCAGAGACAACCAGGCGCGGAGAGGGTACCCAGGCGATCGATCGCGCCGCGGAGCTGTTCGTGCGCGTGCTCGAGAGCGAGACGTCGGAGACGATCGGCGAGATCGCGCTCGGCACGGGACTGCCGAAAAGCACCGCGTCGCGGCTCGTCGGCGCGCTCGAGCGCCACGGCCTGGTGCAGCGCGATTCCGTGCGCGGTCCGCTCCGGCCCGGGCCGGTCGTCCTGCGCTACGCGAGAACCCGCGACGCCTCGCGCGATCTCGTCTCGGTCGCCGAGCGCAGCCTGCGCCGGCTCGCCGACGAGAGCGGCGAGACGATCAACCTCGCCGTGCCGACGCCCTTCGGCGTCGAGCACATCGCGCAGGTCGAGACGCGGCACATCATCGGCATCGGCGCGTGGGTCGGCCGGCATGTCGCGCCGCACTGCTCGGCGAGCGGCAAGGTCTTTCTCGCCGCGGGCGCGTCTGCGCTGCCCGCCGGGCCGCTCGAGGCGCTCACGCCGCGCTCGATCGTCGACCCGCGCCGCTTCGAGCTGGAGCTCGCGACGGTGCGCTCGACTGGTTTCGCCACCTCGATCGACGAGATCGAGGTCGGCCTCTCGGCCGTCGCCGCCGGCGTGCTCGGCGCGAGCGGCACGACCGTCGCCGCACTCACCATCTCCGGCCCGAGCGTGCGGATTCCGCGCCAGCGGCTGACCTATCTCGGAGGGCTCCTGCTGCAGGAGGCCGCCGATCTCTCACACCGCCTCGGATACCGAAAGGCAGCGTCATGACCGAAGAAGAGATCATCAAGGGCCTCTACGACGACACGCTCGTAGGCAACGCGCCGAGCGTCAAGGAGCTCACGAACAAGGGCCTCGAGCTGGGCATGGATCCGAGCGTGATCCTCTACGACGCGCTGATCCCGAGCCTCGAGGAGGTCGGCGCGCGCTTCGAGCGAGGCGACTACTTCGTGCCCGAGATGCTGATCGCCGCGCGCGCGATGCAGGGCGCGCTGGACATCCTGCGCCCGCTGCTCGCCGAGACCGGCGCGAAGCCGATCGGGACGTTCGTGATGGGCACCGTCAAGGGCGACGTGCACGACATCGGCAAGAACCTCGTCAACATCATGCTCGAGGGCGCCGGCTTCACCGTGATCGACCTGGGCGTGAACGTGCAGCCCGAGCGGTTCGTGCAGCAGATCGAGGAGCACGACCCCGACATCGTCGGCTTCTCGGCGTTCCTCACGACGACGATGCCGATGTTCAAGGCGAACATCAACGCGATCGAGAAGGCCGGCCTGCGCGACCGCGTCAAGATCATGGTCGGCGGCGCGCCCGTGACGCAGGAGTACGCCGACGTCGTCGGCGCCGATGGCTATGCGTCCGACGCCTCGACCGCGGTGCGGATCGCCAAGGACCTGGTCGAGCAGCGACGCGCGAGCCTCGTCACGGCATGAGGCCGTTCGCCGTCATCGAGGCCGCGGCCACCGGGGTCGAGCACGTCTCGAAGAAGGCCGTCTGGAACTGCCAGATGTGCGGTCAGTGCGTGCTCCACTCGACCGGCATGACGTGCCCGATGAACTGCCCGAAGACGCTCCGGAACGGTCCGTGCGGCGGCGTGCGGCCGGATGGCGGGTGCGAGGTCAAGCCGGAGATGCGCTGCGTCTGGCTGAAGGGATACGAGCGGTCGCAGTCGATGCCCCTGCTGCCCCAGGGCTGGCGCGACCACTTCAACCACCTCCGCCCGCCCCTGGACAACAGCCTCAAGGGCACCTCGTCGTGGAAGAACCTCCTGACCAAGCGCGACCGGCAGCGGCCGGCCGGCTGGAAGGCCGACGAGGGTCACTGAGGTGAGCGTGCTCGCAGACAAGCTCGCCACCGGCGAGCAGATCATCACCGGCGAGCTGCCGGTGGTCGACTCGGGCGGCCTCGATGCCGTGCGGCGCGCCTACGAGCCCTACGCGCAGTGGTGCGACGCGATGAACGCGACCGACAACACGGCCGCGCACGCGCACGCCTCCAACGTGAGCGTCGCGATCGCGATGATGCGGCTCGAGATCGAGCCGATCATGCAGGTCGTCTGCCGCGACAAGAATCGCCTTGCGATCCAGGCCGACATCGTCGGCGCCGCGCTGCACGGCGTCGAGAACATCTGCTGCCTCACGGGTGACGACATCACCGCCGGCGACGAGCCAGAGTCGCGTCGCGTGTTCGATCTCGACGGTCCCACGCTCGTTGCCGTCGCGAGCGGGCTCGCGCGGGGCGAGTACCTCTCAGGCCGGCCGCTCGACCCCCCGCCGCCGCTCGTGATCGGCGCCGTCGAGAATCCCGGCGCCCCGCCGCTCGCCTACCGCGCGCACCGCGCGCTCAAGAAGGTGCTCGCGGGCGCGCGCTTCCTGCAGCTGCAGATCTGTTACGAGGAGCCGGCGCTCGAGCAGTTCATGGCCGAGTGCGTTCGCCTCGGCGTGACCGAGAAGGCGGCCGTGCTGCCCTCGATCTGCCTTGCCGGCGGCGTCCGCGCGTTCAGCTTCATGAACGACGAGGTCCCCGGCATCTCGGTGCCGCAGCCCGTGATCGATCGCATCGCAGGCGCGCAGACCCCCAAGGAGGAGGCGTTCGAGCTCGCGTGCGAGCAGGCCGAGCACGCCCTCTCGCTGCCCGGGGTTCGTGGCCTGCATCTCATCAGCTTCCGCAAAGACGACGCCGTCGCACGGCTGTGCGAGCGCGTCGGAATCCCCACCCGACAGGAAAGAGCGTCCGTTGGACACGGTTCTCACGTCACGGTCTAAGACCGTCACGATCGGCATCGACAAGCCGTTCTGCATCATCGGCGAGCGCATCAACCCGACCGGGCGCAAGGCCTTCGCCGCAGAGCTGCGCGCGGGGGATCTGTCGACCGTGATCGCCGACGTCGAGGCGCAGGTCGCGATGGGGGCCGATGTGCTCGACGTCAACGCCGGCATCCCGTTCGTCGACGAGGCGCAGCTGCTCGCGCAGATGATCCAGCTTGTGCAGGCGCATTGCGACCTGCCGATCTGCATCGACAGCTCGGTGATCGAGGCGCTCGAGGCCGGGCTCGATGTCTACGAGGGCAAGGCGCTCGTCAACTCGGTCACCGGCGAGGATGAGCGGATGGAGATCATCCTGCCGATCGTGGCCAAGCACAAGGCGGCCGTGATCGCGCTGACGAACGACGAGACCGGGATTCCCGAGACCGCCGAGAAGCGGCTCGAGATCGCCCGCAAGATCGTCGGCACCTGCGGCGAGCACGGGATCCCGCCCGAGGACATCGTGATCGACCCGCTCGCGCTGACCGTCGGAGCCGACACCGAGGCCGTCAACACGACGCTCAGGACGATGTCGATGATCCGCGACGAGCTTGGCGTGAACATGTCGCTGGGAGCCTCGAACGTCTCCTTCGGCCTGCCGGGGCGACACCAGCTGAACGCGGCGTTCCTCGCGATGGCGATGAGCCACGGCCTCACGAGCGCGATCATGAACGCGCTCGCCGAGGAGTGCGTCGAGATCGTCCGCGCCTCCGACCTGATGCTCGGCAAGGATCCTTGGGGTGCCACCTGGATCAGCCGCTACCGCGCCCGTCAGGCGGCGTCGACGCCCGCGTGAGCACCGCCGAGGTCAGCGACGAGGAGCACGCCGGCCCGGCGCGCGTTCGCTTGCGGTACCTGCCCGACGGGGCGGAGATCCGCGTTCCGGGCAACACGAACGTGTTCGACGCCGCGAGCTGGAACGGCATCGCGATCGACTCGACGTGCGGCGGCTACGGGACCTGCAGGAAGTGCAAGGTGCGGATCGTCGAGGGCAACTCGCCGGTGACCTCGGTCGACGTGCGCGCGTTCTCGACCGACGAGCTGCGCGACGGCTGGCGGCTGGCCTGCCGCGCGCAGGCCCGCGAGGACCTCGTCGTCGACGTGCCCCCGCTGCAGACCCGGCCGAAGGCGGCGATGGTCGGCGTCGGCCGTCAGGTGATCCTGCGGCCGAGCGTGCAGAAGCGCTATCTCGAGCTCGAGGAGGCCACGCTGCAAGACCAGCAGACCGACTCGGAGCGCGTGCTGGGGGCGATCGAGGATCTCGAGCTGCGCGTCACGCTTCCCGTCGTGCGCGAGTGCGGTCGCACGCTGCGCGCCGCCGACTGGAAGGTCACGGCGGTGATCGCCGGCGACGAGCTGATCGGCGTCGAGGCGGGCGACACGACCGAACGCGTCTTCGGGCTCGCGATCGATCTCGGCACGACGACCGTCGTCGCGACCCTGCTGGACCTGCTCAGCGGCACCCCCGTGGGCGTCGCCTCGATGCTCAACAAGCAGCAGCCATTCGGGGCCGACGTGATCTCGCGGATCTCCGCCACGATGCTCGACCCGGCCGCGCTCGACAAGCTGCAGGGGCTCGCGCAGGAGACGCTCCGCGAGCTCGCGGCAGAGGTCTGTGCCAAGGGCGGCGTCGATCCGGCGGAGGTCTACGAGGTCGCGCTCGCGGGCAACGCGACGATGACGCAGATCCTGCTCGGGATCGATCCCGAGCCGGTCGGCGTCGCGCCGTTCATCATGGCGGCGCGCGAGTACGCCAACCTGCGCGCGAGCGACCTCGGCCTGGCGCTGCAGCCGCAGGCACCGGCGGTCGTCTTCCCCGCGTTCGGCGCGTACGTCGGAGGCGATATCGTCGCCGGCCTCTTGGCGAGCGGGCTCGACCGGGACAAGCGCCTGCGGCTCTTCATCGATGTCGGCACGAACTGCGAGATCGCGATCGGCAACGCCGAGCGGATCGTCTGCACGGCGGCCCCCGCCGGCCCTGCCTTCGAGGCTGCGAACCTGCGCTGCGGCATGCGCGCCGCCGATGGCGCGATCGAGGTCGTGAAGATCCGCGACGGCAAGATCGAGCTCGGCGTGATCGGCGACGTCGAGCCGATCGGGCTCTGCGGCTCTGGCATCGTCGAGGTGATCTCCGAGCTGGTCCGCGTCAAGCTGCTCGATGCGAGCGGGCGGTTCGTCACCAACGAGGTCGCGCGCGAGCTGCAGCCGACGCTTGCGGATCGCTTCATCGAGCGTGACGGCGTGCGCATGTTCGAGGTCGCGCCCGAGGTGTTTCTCTCGCAGCGCGACGTGCGCGAGCTGCAGTTCGCCAAGGCCTCGATCTCGACCGGCTGGCGGCTGCTCGTCGAGGAGCTCGGCATCGAGGTCGACGAGATCCAGCAGGTGCTGCTCGCCGGCAGCTTCGGCTCGTACCTCTCGCCCGCCGCGGCCGTGCGCATCGGGATGGTGCCGAAGCTGGCGCTGCCGCGCATCGTGGCGGCAGGCAACGTCGCGGGCGAGGGCGCGAAGATGGCGCTGCTCTCGGCCAAGGAGCGCGCGGCTGCGCTCGCGCTGATCGACGAGGTCGAGTACATGGAGCTCTCCGACCGGCCCGACTTCAATGACCGCTTCATCGACGAGCTCGCCTTCCCGGTCTAGTCGATGAGTGATGCCATGGCCTCGCACGATCCCGCGGAATCACTCATCTGATGCCCCGGCGGCGCATCGTCGCGTGCGGTGCGCTCGCCGTGCACCTGCGCGCGATCGCCGAGCGGCGCGGCCTCGATCTCGAGATCGTCAGCCTGCCGCCGCAGCTCCACAACCGCCCCGAGCGCATCCGCGCGGCGGTCGACGAGGTTCGGCAAGAGGGCGACGTGATCGGCTACGCCGACTGCGGAACGGCCGGCGCGCTCGACGACCTCCCGCGTCTGCCTGGACTGCATTGCTATGACTTCTTCGCAGGCCCGTCGGCCGTCGAGAAGCTGCTTGGAGACGAGCCGGGCACCTACCTGCTGACCGACTACCTCGCGCGCACGTTCGAGCGGACGGTCTGGCGGGATCTCGGCCTCGACCGCTATCCCGACCTGCACGAGACGTACTTCGGCAACTACACCCGCTGCGTCTGGCTCGCCCAGTCGCGCACGCCGGAGCTCGAGTCGGGCGCGCGGCATGCGGCGGACCTGCTGCGTCTTCCGCTCGAGATCGTCGAGACCGGCGAGGCGGGGCTGGAGCGCGCGCTGCTCGCGCTGCTCGAGCCGGGCGCCGGCGAGCGCGACTAGCCGTCCTGCCAGGTGTCTGCCGGGATGCTGCGCTTCATGAACTGATCGAAGAGCGGGACGGTGAATGCCGTGTCGCCGTGGTTCGGGCTCCAGATCATGCCCTTCGCGATCAGCTGGCTGCGGACGGGTCCGAGCGCCGTGACCTTTCGAGCGAGGCGCTCGGCGATGTCGCCCGAACGATGCGGCCCTGGGCCGAGCTCTGCCATGGCCCGCAGGTAGCTCTTCTCGGACGGTGTCAGGCGGTCGAAGCGCACTCGGAAGAAGCTCTCGTCAAGGTCAGCGATCGCCAGAGCCGATGCCGCTCGCACGTCGTCGGCAGTGATCGGAGACGAATCGGCAGCAGCCCATGCGTGCTTGCCCCATTCCTGCAAGAAGTACGGGTAGGCCTCGGTCTCGCGGACGATCAGCTCGATCGCCTCAGGCTCGATCAGGACGCCCTGATCGTTGGCCGGCTTCTCGATTGCGAGGGTCGCCGCTGCCTGTGGCAGCGCGCCGATCTCGGCAAAGTCGAAGAGCCGTTCCGCGTACGACTTGGCCTTGCCCATGCGACCGCGCAGCTGGGGCAGCCCCGCCCCGACGAGGACCACCGGGAGTCTCAGCTGAGCACAGAGATGGAGCGCGGTGATGAGCGCGGCGAGCTCGTCTTCCTTCACGTACTGAAGCTCGTCGATGAACATCGCGAATGCGGTGTCGGCCTCGTGCGCGGCGCGTCCGATCGCCTCGAGAAGCGCACCCAGATCGTGCTCGAGATCGCCGTTGTCGGCTAGGCCCGGCTCTGGGTCGAAATCGAATCCCACCTCGATGTCCGCGTACTTCAGCTTGAGCCCTCGAGCGAACCCGGCCAAAGCCCGCAGTCCACGCTGGGCGAGCTCGGCAGCCGCTGCGTTTCGGCTCAGCCGCAAGAGCGCGAGCCTGAGCTCCGGTGCGAGCAGCGCGGGAAGCGACCGCCCTTCCGGTGCCTCGACACGGGCTGTCTGAATGCCGCTTTTCTCGGCGTCGTCGCGCATCTGGTCAAGCAGGACCGTCTTTCCGACGCCCCGCAGCCCGATCATCAGCACGCTCTTTGCCGGGCGTCCACGCCGGGTTCGCTCGATCGCAACGCGAACGGTCTCACGCAGCGCATCCCGGCCCGCGAGCTCGGGCGGCGGCGTGCCGGCTCCCGGCGCGTAGGGATTGGCGATGGGATCCACGGGCGGATTATAGCGAAATTAGGAGATTTAAGGTAGAGCCCTAAATCGACAAATATCGCTATAATCCTCGGGCTCGGTCAACGGATCGTCACCGAGTTCGTGAGGATCGCGCCCGGCGTTCCGTCGTCGCTGACGATCTGCCGCAGCAGCAGGTAGCGACCGGGTCGCAGGGTCTTCGTCGCAAACGAGATGGAGACCTTGCCGCGCGCCTTCGCGATGCGCTTGACCGCCGTTCGCACGGCCCTGCCGCGCGGGCTGATCAGCCGCACGGTGAGCGTGCCGGCGGCTGACGAGCGCAGGGTCAGGCGCAGGGGCTTCGCCCGGCTTGCGCTCGAGACGATCGTGCCGCTCAGCTTCGGGGCGCCGGCGGAGCGGACCTTGATCGTCGCCGAGTCGGTGCTCACGTTGCCTGCGGCATCCGTGATCGTGACCGTCACCTTGAAGCTGCCGATCTTCGCGTAGCTGTGGTGGAGCGGCTGTCCGAGCTGCGAGGCGGGCTGGGCCAGCTTGCTGCCGTCGCCGAAGTCGGCGTCCACGCTCGCAAGGCCGCCCGCATCGCGCGCCTCGGTCAGGATCAGCGCGTCGCGGCGCGGGCGCACCGTCTGGTCGGCGCCGGCACTGCCCGAGGGCGCCGTGTTGTCGACGATCAGGTAGAGGTAGGTGCTCGTCGCTGCATCCGCGACGGACGCCTTGAGAGGTCCGTCGGGATACGTGCGCGTGTCCACCGCGCGTGCCCACGGCGCGACGGTCGCGACCGAGCTCGCGACCCCCACCCGCCACGAGGCGGGACCCTCCACGTCGCCCGTCGCGGTCAGCGAGATCGTTCCGCGCACGACCTGGCGGTCGCTGGCGCCGGCGATCGCGATGTGCGCGCGTCCCGCGACGAGTCCGAGCTGCGTGAGCGCACGGGTCACCGGGTCGCCCGCCGAGACGCGCACGCGCGTGCCCGTCGCCGTCGCACCGATCGCGATCCGGAACGAGCCGTCGGCGCCGGCCGTTCCGCCGACATCGGGAGGCTGGAGTCCGACGGGCGGCGTGCGGGCGATCCGGATGCGGGCACCGGGTGCGGCGCGGCCGGTGACGTCGTTGCCTTCGAGAGCGGCCGTCAGTGCGAAGAGCGCCGTCAGGGGCGTGGCACCGAGCGCCGGTCCTGAGAACGTTCCGGTCGTTCCCGACGGGATGTGCACGGGAAACCCTGACGCGCCGTCGAAGACCTCGCTCGTGTCACCGAGCGTCCTCGTCAGCTGCAGCGCGCTGGTGCCGGGCAGGGTGATCGTTCCCGTCACCGGAGCCTCGCCCGCGCCGCCGAGGGCGAGGAAGCCGGAATCGAGGTCGACGACGCCCCCCCGCTGGTTGGCCGTGATGCTCAGCCTGTCGCTGATCGGCCAGCTCGTCTCGACCTCGAGGTAGTCGGCCCCGACCGGCAGCAGGCCGGTCGCGGTGACCGAGGTGCGCGGCGTCACGAGCGGCGCGCACTCGGACGGGAGCGTGCCGAGGTAGGCGAGGTTGGTGCATGGCCCGAGCGGGTCGGTGACCGTGGTGGTCCGCCCGTGCAGCGCGAGGGTGGCGAAGAATCGTCCCTCGGGGCAGGTCGCCGCCGTGCAGCCCGGAGCCGCTGGAAGCGCGGCGCGGAAGCCATCGCTCGTGAACGTCGCATCGCCGAACCGGCGCGTGCGATCGGCGATCCCGGCCTGGACGACGCGCACCGTCGCCCCGGGCGGCAGCGCGCCGTCGAACGTCTGGAAGTCGACGCGTCCGTCGATCTGGACGGGAACCGAGCGCGAGGCGACGAGCGTGCCGTCTGGCAGACGCAGCTCGATCGTCACGGGAATGCCGGGTGCGGGCGAGTTCAGCTGGACGGTCGTCTGCCCGCGACGCGAGTCGGAATAGAAGTAGAAGCGATCCGGCGAGTTGAAGACCGTCGCCGTGATGGCTCCGACCGGGATGACGATCGTGAGCGCGGGCGTTCCGGTGATGTCGGCGCTCGGTCCGGCGGTCGCGACGCCGTTGACGGTCGACGTCGTCGGCAGTGCGAGCAGGTGCGTGATGCCCGTCGCGCCGAACTCGGGATCGGCGCGCGCGATCGGGATGCGGAACGAGAACGGAGTGGGGTCGTCGTCTGCCTGCACGCGCAGCGTCAGCCCCTCGACGTTGCCAATGCGCGGGTTCGGCTCGAGCAGCAGGATGCTCCGTCCCAGTCCTCCCGCGCATGCGGTCGCAACGGGTGCCTGCGGGACGAGCGTCTCGAGCACCGTGCCATCGGGGGCGGTGAGGACGCCAGTCGCGCTCGTCGAGGCGAGGCCCACGTTGAGGCAGGCGAACTGCGAGCTGCCGACGCTGTTGAGGATCGTCGTCGTCGTCGCGGCCGCGTTCGCCGGCGATGCGAGAGCGGCCACGAGCATTCCGAGCGCCACGATTCGTCGTCTCATAGCGTCGCAGTATGCACCGACGGCGGCAGGCTGTCGATTCCGGACGCCGGGCTTGAGCCCGCCCCGGCGACCTGCGAAGATCGCCCGATGAGCGACCTCTACGACTACGTCATCGTCGGCGGCGGGACCGCCGGCTCCGTGATCGCGGCACGGCTGAGCGAGGACCCGAGCGTCTCGGTGTGCCTGCTCGAGCGCGGGCCGGATGACCGTGCCTATGACGAGGTGCTGAAGATCAGACGCTGGCTCGAGCTGCTCGAGGGGCCGCTCGACCTGGCGTACACGACGACGCTGCAGCCCCGGGGGAACGCGCACATCGTGCACTCGCGAGCCGCGGTGCTGGGCGGCTGCTCGTCGCACAACACGATGATCTGGTTCAAGCCGTTTCCCGGCGACTGGCAGGACTGGGTCGACGCCGGCGCGACCGGCTGGTCGAACGCCGAGATGGATCCCTACTACGCGCGCATCCCGGGACCGCACGGGCTCGTCGGCGAGGCCGACCGCAACGCGATCCTCTACGACTGGGCCGATGCCTGCGAGAGCGCGCTCGGCGTCGACAAGCACACCGACTGGAACGCCGCGCCCTACCGCAACGGGGCGGGGTTCCTCGACGTCGGCTACGACCCGAAGACCGGCATCCGCTCGTCCGGGAGCGTGATGTACCTGCACCCGATCATGGACACGCGCGCGAACCTGAGCGTGCAGTGCGACACGCGCGCGCTGCGCATCGAGTTCGACGGCAAGCGCGCGAGGGCCGTGCACGTGCAGCGGGCCGACGGCTCGACCGACCGCATCGAGGCGCGTCGCGAGATCGTGCTCTGCTGCGGCTCGGTCGACTCGCCGTGGCTGCTCGCGGCCTCGGGCGTCGGTCCGCGGGCCGACCTCGAGCGCCTCGGCATCGATGTCGTGCACGATCTGCCGGGGGTCGGCGAGAACCTGATCGATCACCCCGAGTCGATCATCATCTGGAAGCTCAAGCGCCCGATGGGCCCCGAGGGCTGCATGGACGCGGACTGCGCGCTCTTCGTCAACCGGCTCGGGATCGACGACCGGCCCGACCTGATGTACCACACCTACCAGCTGCCGTTCACGTTCAACACCGAGCGGCTCGGCTATGAGGTGCCCGAGGATCGCTGGTGCATCTGCATGACGCCGAACATCCCGCGGTCGCGCTCCACGGGCCGCCTCTACCTGCTCTCGAAGAGCCCTGCCGTGAAGCCGGCGCTCGACTTCCGCTACTTCACCGACGAGGACGGCTACGACGAGCAGACGATCGTCGACGGGCTCAAGATCGCCCGCCAGGTCGCGGCCGAGGCGCCCTTCTCGGACTGGATCGAGCGAGAGATCGCGCCGGGGCCCGCGCTGACGAGCGACGACGAGCTGTCGACCTATGGGCGTGCGGTGCATCACACCGTCTACCACCCGTCGGGCACCTGCCGGATGGGCGATGCGGCCGACGACTACGCGGTCGTCGATCCCGAGCTGCGCGTGCGCGGCATCGAGGGGCTGCGGGTGGCGGACGGCGCGATCTTCCCGTCGATGCCGACCGTCAACCCGGTCGTCGCGACGTTCATGATCGGCGAGAAGGCGGCCGAGCTGATCTCCGCATCCGCCTGATCGCATCGGGTGTCACTTGACGCGGCCCTCGAATAGCGCGAGCATCGCAGCTTCGGTGGGGAATCTCCCATTTTCGTTCTCTTCGAAGGAGGCTCGATGAGCCAGGAACAGCACGTGGACAGCGCTGACCTCGCGCAGTTCGGCTACAACCAGAAGCTCGATCGATCGCTGGGCAGCTTTTCCAGCTTCGCCGCCGGGTTCTCGTACATCTCGATCCTGACCGGCATGTTCCAGACGTCGTACCTCGGCTTCTTGCTCGCCGGCCCTGCGTTCCTGTGGGCGTGGCCGGTCGTCTTCGTCGGCCAGCTGATGGTCGCGCTGCAGTTCGCCGAGCTCTCGGCGCACTATCCGCTCGCGGGCTCCGTCTACCAGTGGTCGAAGCAGGTCGCCGGCAAGTCGTGGGCCTGGAACACGGGCTGGATGTACCTCGCGGCGCAGATCGTCACGGTCCCGGCCGTCGCGCTCGGCTACCAGGTGATCCTGCCGCAGATCTCGCCGAAGTTCCAGCTGATCAAGTGCGACGTCTCGACGGTCGCGGGCTCGACCTGCGCGGACAAGAACTTCCCGAGCTACCTCGACCCGGCGTTCGCGAAGAACGCGATCATCCTCGGGCTCGTGCTCGTGGCGTTCACGACGATCGTCAACATGTCGGGAATCCACATCACCGCCATGATCAACAACATCGGCGTCGCCGCCGAGCTGATCGGCGCGGTGCTCCTGATCGCGCTCCTGGTTGTCAACATCACACGCGGGCCGAGCATCTGGTTCGAGACCAACGGGACGGGCGCGAGCCACGACTGGGGCTGGTTCGGCGCGGTGCTGCTGGGCGCCTACATGCCGCTCTACGTGATGTACGGGTTCGATACCGCGGGCTCGCTCGCCGAGGAGACGGCCGATCCGCGGCGCACGGCGCCGCGCGCCGTGATCCGCGCGCTCTTCACGGCCGGGATCATGGGCTTCATCCTGATCGCCGTCGGCGAGCTGGCGGCCGGCAACACGGACGCCGCGTTCTCGAACGGCCTCGCGTCGATCACGAAGGACGTCTTCGGCGATACCTGGGGCAACCTGTTCCTGATCGACGTCGTGCTCGCGATCTCGGTGTGCTGCCTCGCGATCCACGCGGCGAGCGTGCGCATCCTCTTCGCGATGGCGCGCGACAACAGCCTGCCCGGCGCGGCCTCGCTCGCGCGCGTCTCGGGTAAAGCGAAGGTGCCGGTGGTCCCAGCCGTCCTGGTCGGAGCGATCTCGGCCCTGATCCTGCTCTTCAACTGGTTCAACCCGGCCGCCTTCACGATCGTGATCTCGTGCGGGATCGCGTTCATGTACCTCGCCTACCTTGGCGTCACGATCCCGCTCTTGCGGCGGCGACGCGCCGGCTGGCCCGAGAACATGGCAGATCGCAAGGATGGCCTGTTCGCGCTCGGCAAGTGGGCGATCATCACGAACGTCATCGCGATCGTCTGGGGCGTCGCCGGGGTCTTCAACCTGCTCTGGCCGCGTGCCGACTTCTACGGCCCGAAGTGGTACCAGCAGTACGGCGTGCTCTTCGCCACGATCGTCGTGATCGGTGCGGGTCTCGTCATCTACTACGGCGTGCAGGAGAAGAAGACCGGCGTCCTCGACGAGCACCGCGCAGCGGCGCCCGCCGGAGACTGATCCGCGCAGGGAGGGATCGGCGCTGACGCCGGTCCCTCCCTCGGATCTCGCTGCCGTGGCCGCTTCCTCCCAGCTCCATCCCGACGACCAGAAGGTCGTCATGCTCGGCATCCCGCTCGCCGTGATCGCGGTCGTCGCGTTCTTCGCCGGTCAGGCGGGCGCCATCGCCGAGCGGACCTCCGCGATCGTCGCGCTCATCTTCGGGGGCCTGCTGCTCGTGATCTGCGGCGCGCAGTGGCTGCGTGGCTCGGCGATGACGAAGGAGCGCATCCCCGTGATCGCGCCGCTCCTGCTCGCCGGCGGTCCCGCCGC
>JANLRV010000148.1:0-44595 GCA_031361905.1 Actinomycetes bacterium | reverse complement strand
CGCCCCGGCCTGCCCCCTTTCCTTCCCCCCCCCCCCCCCCCCCACGACTCCTCCCAGTCGGTCACGCCCCAGGTGACCGCGAGCCAGACGCAGTCCTGACCCGCCGCGGCGCCGTGCCAGTGGCGCTCGTCGGCCGGGAAGACGACGAGCGCGCCCGGCGCGATCTCCTCACCGTGGTCGTCGACGCCGGCCCGGCCGGCCCCGCTCACGAGCACGAGCTGCTGGCCGCCCGGGTGGCGGTGCCAGCTGGTGACGGCCCCGTCGAAGAAGTGAACGCGCGCGGTGTCGGGCGCTCCCGGCGAGGCAGCCGGGGCGAGCATCTCGAGCTCGACGCGCCCCGTGAACCGTCCGCCATAGACCGCCGAGCGGTCACCCGATCGAGTGATTTCCATCCCCCGATCGTAGTTGCCCGCACAGATCCTGCCGCAATCTGCCGATATCTCATCAGTGAACGGACAATTGGTGCTCGCGGACGTGGTGCACGTCGAATGCACGCGGATGACGACGACGAACGCGCTGCGGGCCATCATCGGCGGGATCGTTGCTGCCGCGGTGCTGGCGGCCGCGCTCTGGGAGGCCGTCGCGCACGGCCGCGTGCTGCTCTGGCTCGGGATCGCCCTGACCGCCTATCTCGTGCACGCCGTCACGCTGCTGCACTCGCGCGCCCGCCACCGCGCCGGCGCGCAGCCGCGCTGGACCGTCTGGCGAACGCTCGACTCGACGCTGATCGGCCTCAGCTGGGGCTCGGCCGCGCTGATCGCAGTCCCGATCGGCGGGCACCTCGCGGAGTCGGTGATGGTCGCCGCGACGCTCTGCGCCGTGACCTCCGGCGTCGCGATCACGACGTCCGCGCTGCGCATCGCCTTCCAGTCGTTCCTGCTCGCCGCCTGGATCCCGACGATCGCCGTCTTCCTGCTCGCCGGGCCGCGCCTGACGACGCTGATCGCGCTCGGTGGCGCGTTCTACGTGCTCCTGCTGAGCTTCATGCAGTGGCTCAGCTGCCGCGACCTGCAGGCCGCGGTGCGCTCGCGGATCGACGCGCAGGCGCTCGCGCACGAGCTCGCGAACGCCCAGACCCGCCAGCTCGGCGTCAACTCCCAGCTCAAGCGCGCCCACGACGAGGTCGAGCGGCTCGCGTTCAGCGATCAGCTGACCGGGCTCGCGAACCGGCGCCAGTTCCTCGAGCGGCTCGCGCCGTGCCTGGCCGACGCCCGCGGGTCGACCTGCGTCCTCCTGATCGACGCCGACCGCTTCAAGTCGATCAACGACACGCGAGGCCACTCGGTGGGCGACGCGGCGCTCGTCGCGATCGCGGACGCGCTGCGCGCGATGATCCGCGAGCGCGACCTCGCGGCACGGCTCGGCGGCGAGGAGTTCGCGGTGCTCGCGCCCGCGACCAGGTTCAAGGATGCGCTGATCCTCGCCGAGCGCGTGCGCGCCGCGATCGAGGCGGCTCCGGTGGAGGGCCAGCCCGGGCTCTCCCTGACGGTCTCGATCGGCGTCGCGCAGGCAGCGCCCAAGGCCAAGCCCGACCAGGTGCTGCGCGCCGCCGACCACGCGCTCTACGCCGCCAAGGGCAACGGGCGAAACCGGGTCGAGGCAGCCGCCCCGATCGCGCGCGGCGCAGCCTGACCATCGGTAGTGTGCGCACATGCGTGCGCAAGCGATCAATCACATCAGCGTCTCGGCGATCGACATGGACGAGTCGCTCCGCTTCTACCTCGAGCTCTTCGACGCCGAGCGAATCCCCTCGCCCGACTTCGGCTTCCGCGTCGAGTGGATGACGATCGGCGGCGTGCAGCTGCACCTGTTCCAGCGCGGCGACGAGGCGCCGACGTTCCACCACTTCGGCCTCACGGTCGACGACTTCGTCGGCTGCTACGACCAGGCGCGGGAGCGCGGGGCGCTCGACGCGGGCTTCTTCGAGGGCGCGTTCCACGTGCTCCCCGACGGCACGCTGCAGATGTACGTGCGCGACCCGGCCGGGAACCTCGTCGAGATCAACGGCGCGCCGCTCTCACCTGACGACCTCGCACGCGCCCACGCGGCGATCCCCGAGCTCAAGCTGCTCGCAGACGTGCGCCCGCAGACGGGCGATCACGGCCGTGCGCGCCTGCTCGGCTAACCGATCCTGCCCTTCAGATTGGCTAGACCAGTGCTAGACTCGTCCGCGTGCGAAACGCGGTAGACGAGATCGCCAAGCGCATCCGCGCCCACATCGTCGAGCGACGGCTCGAGTCGGGTGCGCGCCTGCCGGCGGAGCGCAATCTGGCGGAGAGCCTGGGCTTCTCGAGACCGAGCATCCGCCAGGGAATCCAGCGGCTGCACGACATCGGCGTCGTCGAGACGCGGCGCGGCTCGGGCACCTACTACACGCCGATCGACCTGCAGTGCCTGCTCGAGGTGCGCCTGCAGCTCGAGCCGTGGGCCGCGCGCGAGGCCGCCGCCCACCGCACGCGCCGGCAGGCGACCGAGCTCGTGCGGACAGCCGCCAAGACGAGCACGCTGATCGAGGATCCGCCGCGCTTCGCGGCGACCGACACCCTGTTCCACCGCCAGGTCGCGGCCGCGTCCGGCAATCCGGTGCTCGCGAGCGTGCTCAACGGCCTCGCCGACATGCTCGCGACCTCGCGCGCACACACCACGTCTTCCCACGACCTGCGCGAGCAGACGAGCCACCAGCTCGGCGAGATCGCCGACGCGATCGAGCAGAGCGACTGTGAGCGCTCGTCGGCGGGCATGCGCCGCCACCTCGAGCAGATCCGCCCGATGCTCCCCTTGCAACCGATGGAGGCTCCCGTTGCCCGCACCCCCTGAACTCCTCCAGCCGACCTCCGAGAGCGAGGCGATCGACGCCTTCGGCGACGGCGTCGGCGTCACCGTCGTGAGCGGCGGGACGATCGTCGTTCCCGACATGACCTATGGCAGGCTCCGCCCGTCGCGCGTCGTGCTCCTGACCCGCGCCGGGATGGGCGGCGTGACGAGAGAGGCGGGAGTCGTGCGGATCGGAGCCGGCACCCCGGTCGGCGCGCTCGACGACGCCGTCGAGCCGCTCGGCTCCGCGGCGCGCGGCGTCGCGGACGGCGAGATCCGCGCGGCCGGAACCGTCGGCGGCAACCTCTGCGCCGGTCCCGCCCAGGATGCGCCACGCGGCGACCTGCAGGCACCGCTGATCGCGCTCGGCGCGACGGTGCGTTCCGCCGGCAAGGGCGGCGAGCGGTCAGATCCGATCGAGTCGTTCCTCGGCAACCACGACGGCCGGCTCGTGCTCTCGGTCGAGTTCGCCGAGCCCGCCGCCGCGGGCTACGCGCGGATGGACCGCAAGCACGCGCACACCTACACGATGCTCGCCGTCTCGGCCTGCCGGGCCGCCGACGGCTCGGTGCGGGTAGCGGCATCCGGCGTCGGCCCGTTCGCCGTGCGCCTCACGTCGGTGGAAGCCGTGCTCGCCGAGCGCTGGGCTCCCGAGGCCGCCGCGAAGGAGGCGCTCGTCGACTGCGATCCGCCGACCGACGCGCTCGCCTCCGCCTGGTATCGCAGGCGAATGCTGCCGCTACTGATCACGCGCGCTCTGGAGGGACTGGCATGAAGCTCATCGTGAACGGACGCGAGTGCGAGGTCACGCGGCACGGGATGACGTCGCTGCTCGAGGTGCTGCGCGAGGATCTCGGGGTGAAGTCGCCCAAGGCCGGCTGCCAGCAGGGCGGCTGCGGGACGTGCACCGTGCTCGTCGACGGCGAGCCGCGCCGCAGCTGCCTGATGCCGGTCGCGGCCGCCGACGGGGCGGCGATCACGACCCTCGAAGGCCTCGCCACGGGCGATGCGCTGTCGCCGGTCCAGCAGGCGTTCCACGACAGCTACGCCTCCCAGTGCGGGTACTGCACGCCGGGGATGGTGATGGCGGCGACGGCGCTGATCGAGCGCAACCCGTCGCCATCGCGCGACGACGTGATCGAGGCGCTCGGCGGGCACATCTGCCGCTGCACCGGCTACGTCAAGATCCTCGAAGCCGTCGAGTCGATCGCAGGGAGCGCACGATGAAGGCCGTTGGAGCACGACTGCCCCGCTACGACGGGCTCGCCCACATCACCGGGCGCACGACGTTCGTCGACGACTGGCCGACGCCCCCCGGCATGCTCTGGGCGAAGGCGCTGCGCTCTCCGCACCACTCGGCGCTGATCAAGAGCATCGACACCTCGGCGGCGGCGAAGCTCCCCGGCGTGCATGCCGTCGTGACCGCGGCGGACATGCCGGTCAACATGGTCGGGCACCTCGAGGCGCTCGGCGTCCCCAAGGACGAGCCGTATCTCGCCGAGCACGAGGTCCGCTACAAGGGACAGCCGATCGCGGGCGTCGCGGCGGACAGCGAGCAGATCGCGCTGGAGGCGCTCGAGCTGATCAAGGTCGTCTACGAGGTTCGCCAGCCGTTCCTCGACATCCGCAAGGCGTTCGATCCCGACGAGCCGCAGATCACGCCCGACGGCAACGTCTTCTTCTACGACCCCCACGACCACCGCAAGGTGACCAAGGGCGACGTGGACGCGGCCTTCGAGAAGGCCGACGTGATCGTGCAGGGCGCCTACCGCCCGGCCGCGATCGAGCAGGCACCGACCGAGACGCAGGCCGCGCTCGTCGTGCCCGAGCCGGACGGCCGGCTGACCGTCTACACCTGCACGCAGGCGATGTACTTCACGATGGGCGTGCTCTCGACCCACCTGCAGCTGGCGCAGAACCGCATCAAGCTCGTCGGCGGGACCGTCGGCGGTGGCTTCGGCGGCAAGGTCGACTCGGCCACCGAGCCGCTCTGCGCGGTGCTCACGCTGAAGACGAACCGGCCCGTCAAGTGGCGATTCACGCGCGAGGAGGAGTTCCTCTACGCGAGCGTGCGCGCCTCGTGGCACGTGGAGATCGCCGACGCCCTCACGAGCGACGGCTGGATCCTCGGCCGCAAGGTGATGACGCTGCACGACGCGGGCGCCTACACGCGCTTCTCGAGCTACGGCGCGACCAAGCACTCGTTCCACCTCTCGGGCGCGTACACGATCCCCAACCTGCGCACCCAGGCGTACGTGATCTGGTCGAACCATGTGCCGACGACCGCGATGCGCGGCTTCGGCGTCACCTCGGCCTCGTTCGCGACCGAGCTGCAGATGGAGCGCAGCGCCAAGGCGCTCGGCATGGATCCGTGGGAGTTCCGGCTGAAGAACGCGAACCGCAAGGGCGACCTGATGCCGACGCGGAAGCCGCTCGAGGATCCGTCGACGATCGTGACGATCCAGGCGGCCGCCCAGGCGGCCGGCGTCGAGCTCTCGGCGGGGCTCCGCGAGCTGACGAACGCGCCGCGCTCGGGCGACTCGCTGCCCGAGCACCTTCGCGACCAACCGACGATCGCCAAGCTCGGCGATCCGACCAGCTAGGAGAATCCGGATGGCCAAGCATCGAGGGCGCGGCGTCGCCGCAATCGAGTACCCGACCGGGATGAACCAGGGCGGCGATCCGAGCCAGGCCTGGATCAAGGTCAAGCCCGACGGCCGCATCGACGTGTTCGCGGGCACGGTCGACCTCGGCCAGGGCTCGAAGACCGTGCACACCCAGATCGCCGCCGACACGCTCGGCGTGCCGTACGACACGATCAACATGGACGTCTCGAACACCGACTCGTCGCCGCTCTGCACGGGCACGTTCGCCTCGCGCGGCACGTTCATCGGCGGCAACGCGGTGCTGATCGCGGCCCAGCGGGCACGCAAGAAGATGCTCGAGATCGCAGGCGAGGCGATGGAGGTCGACCCGGACGACCTCGACGTCGAGGACGGCACCGTCTTCGTCAAGGGGTCGCCCGACAAGAGCATGACCGTCGCCGAGGTCGCCGGAGCCGCCACCTGGGGCATCGGCGACATGATCACCGGCTCCGGCGCCTACCTCAAGCCCTACGAGAGCCCGGACCCCGACACCGGCGAGTGCGACCCCGACCACGACGTCTCCTACGCCGCGTGCGTCGCCGATATCGAGGTGGACGACGAGACCGGCGAGGTGCAGATCCTGCGGCTCGTGCAGGCCTACGACGTCGGGCGCGCGATCAACCCGACGCTCGTCGAGGGCCAGATCCAGGGCGGCGCGATGATGGGACTCGGCCTCGCGCTCCTGGAGTCGTCGTATCCGTACTACCCCGACCCGGAAAACCGCGGTGGCGAGTTCGGCAGCTACCTCGCGCCGGCGCTCGCCGACATGCCCGAGATCGAGTCCGTGATCATCGAGAACCACTCGACGATCGGGCCGTTCGGCGCGAAGGCGATCGGCGAGATGGCGAACAACGCCCAGGCGCCCGCCGTCTGCGCCGCCATCCACGACGCGATCGGCGTCTGGGTGCCGGAGCAGCCGGCCACGCCGGAGCGCGTGCTGCGCGCTCTCGATGCGAAGAAGGACGGCACGGACGCTCCCCGCCGAGACGGCAAGCGCGTGATCTACGACGAGGCGATCTCCGTCTCGACGCACGCGCACGCCTCATCGAAGCTGCGGAAGATCATCCATGCCTAGCGGCTCGCCGTTTCGCAGCTGGAACGGCGTCGAGCCGACCGAGCTCTTCCCGGGCGTGCGTCTGACGGCGATCGCCGGCGAGCAGGTCTGTCTCTGCCGCGTCGCCTACGAGGCCGGCAAGATGGTCCCGAGCCACGCCCACGAGCACACCGAGCAGGTGATGGCGATCATCGAGGGAGCCGTCACGATCACGATCGCCGACGAGACGAGGACGGCCGAGGCCGGCGACGTGATCGTGATCAACCGCGGGATCCGCCACGAGCTCGTCAGCGAGCACGGCGTGACGTTCTTCGAGGCGCTCTCACCGGTGCCGCTCGACCACGTCCCGGATCGCGAGCGCGATCTCGTGCTCGGACCCGATCAGGGGGCGCTGCACGTCGAGCGCTGAGGCTCTCGTGTCCTGAGTCGGGACCCTACGCGGGTGCCGGCGCCGGCACCCGCACGCGCGGCTCGGCGCGACCGATGCCGAGGCTGAGCGCCGCGGCGACGATGCACGTGGTTGCCGAGATCACGAAGACCACCCCCTAGCCGCCCGTCTCGTCGTAGAGGAAGCCGCCCAGGGCGCCGCCCAGCGCCGAGCCGAGCTGGTGGGCGGTGCCGAGCAGGCCGAGCACGAGCGCCCAGCCGCCGTTGCGGAAGCTCGATTTGGCGAGCTTGGTGGTCGGCGGGACCGTCGAGAAATCCGCGAGGCCGTAGACGACTGCGAACGCCGCGAGCAGCTCGGTGCTGCGCAGCAGGGGGAGCAGCAGCAGGGTCACGCCGCGCAGCAGGTAGATGAAGGCGAGCATCTTGCGCTGGTCGAGGCGGTCGCTGAGGATGCCGGATGCGAGCGTGCCGAGCACGTTGAAGCCTGCCAGGGCCGCGGCGATCGTCGAGGCCGTGCCGTTCCCGATGTGGCAGCCCTGCATGTACGGGATCAGGTGCGGATCGGTGATCCCGGTCGAGGTGATGCCACAGACGAAGAACGGGATCGCGAGCAGCCAGAAGTCACGAACGTGCAGGGCGCCGGCGACGGTCACGCGCTCGGCCGGTCGCGTGTACGCCTCGCCGCCCCCGGCGGCCCGCAGGAAGAGCACCACGCCGAGCAGGGCGAGCGCGAGGCTTCCCGCCAGGAAGAGCAGGCCGGCGCGGCGCGAGATCCCGTCGATCACGCCGCTCGAGGCCGGGATCAGCAGCATCGTGCCGCCGGCCGTCGCCGCGCCGATCAGCCCGAACATCGCGCCCTGCCGCTCGCGGAAGAGCTGCGTCACCATCACCGACAGCGTCGAGTTCGCCGCGAGGCCGCCGCCGAAACCGCCGACGGCGCCGACCAGCACCACCGCGCTGAGCAGGTTCGGCGCGAACGCGCCCCCGCCGTAGCCGACGAGGCCGAGCGTGAGCCCGAGCGCGAGCAGCTTCCAGGCGGCGACCGTCTCGAGCAGACGGCCGGCGATCGGCTGCGCGAGCCCGATCGCGAGGAAGCTGACGGTGGCGATCAGCGAGACGTCGCCGCGGCTCGCGCCGTAGGCACCCTCCCACGGCAGCACGAAGTTGCCGATCGACCCGCGTGCGCCATAGAAGGCGAGCCCGGCGAAGAGCAGCGCCAGGAGCGGCGCGAGCATCGGACGCGAGCGGACCGTCACCTCGCGCAGCTTAGAGGCGGGGTAGCGTGCAGCAGCACGCCCCATCGGAAGGACGAGGATGACGCGCATCACCACGAGATTCGGAGCGACGTCGACGGCCGACGAGGTCGTCGATGGGATCGACCTGAGCGGGACCTGCGCGATCGTCACGGGCGGAGCCTCGGGCATCGGCGTTGAGACCGCCCGCGCGCTCGCCGGCGCGGGCGCGGACGTCACCCTCGCGGTCCGCGACGTCGGCGCGGGCGACCGGGTCGCGAACGAGATCCGCGAGACGACCGGCAGCGCGGCGGTGCGCGCCGCGCAGCTCGACCTCGTCGACCGCGCCTCGATCGACCGCTTCGCGAATGCATGGGACCGGCCGCTCCACCTGCTCGTCAGCAACGCCGGCGTGATGGCGTGCCCGCCGGGTCGGACCGCCGAGGGCTGGGACGTGCAGTTCGCGACGAACCACCTGGGCCACTTCGCGCTCGCGCTCGGCCTCCGCCCGGCGCTCGCCGCGGCCGGCCGCGCGCGCATCGTCTCGGTCAGCTCGAGCGGCCACCTGGCCTCGCCGGTCGTCTTCGACGACATCCATTTCGAGCGGCGCGAGTACGAGCCGTGGAGCGCCTACGGCCAGTCGAAGACGGCGAACGTGCTGTTCGCCGTCGAGGCCACGCGACGCCTCGCCGCCGACGGCATCGTTGCGAACGCGCTGATGCCCGGCGGGATCATGACGCGCCTGCAGCGCCACGTCTCGCAGGAGGTGCGAGACGGCTGGGAGGAGGGCCTGGCCGCGGGTCGCTTCACCCTGAAGACGCCGCAGCAGGGAGCCGCCACCTCGCTCGTCGCCGCCGTCGCGCCGGAGCTCGAGGGGGTCGGCGGCCGCTACCTCGAGGACTGCAACGAGTCAGAGACGGTCGCGAACGACGCGACCGTCCAGCGCGGCGTGCGCGAATGGGCGCTCGACCCCGCGGCCGCGTCACGCCTCTGGGACGTCTCGCTCGAGCTGATCGGCCGAGGCTAGGCCCAGCCTTCCACGAGCGCGGCCTCGAGCGGCTCGGCGTCCGGCTCGATCGCGTCGGTCTCGACGCGGTGCAGCAGCACCGTGCGCACGATCAGCTTCGCGCGCGCGAAGTTGTCGAGCTCGGTCGGCACGGGGGCCGGGCTGCCCCCGACGGCATAGCGCGCGGCGTTGCGACCCATCGCGCGGTACGACGCGAGCGTGTAGAGCGGCGCCATCGAGAACAGCTCGAGGTTGTCGAGCGGCTGCAGGTCGGCGCGGTGGATCACGGCCGTGCCCTTCGACTGCAACCCGATCGCGATCCGGGAGCCCGAGAGACCGGCGCCGTCGTGCGCGATCTGGCCGACGTCCGAGGTCCGCCGGATGCGCACGAGCCGCGGCCTCGCGCCGGCCTCGCGGATGCCCGCCGCCAGCGCATCGAGCACGTCGCGATGATCGAGATCGGAGATCGTCGCGCGCAGCGCATCGCCGAACGCCGGGCCGATCGCGATCACGACCTCGTCGGTCGCGCCGCCGGGCACCGCGGGCGCCGCGGTGAGGACGAAGGCCGGACCGCTCACGCGGGCGGCCCGCTCCGAGGCGGCGTCGATCTCGTGCGGCAGCGACTGCAGGTGCTGCCAGTGCCCGCCGGTCAGCCGCCAGCCCGTGCCGGGCCCCGCGTAGACGTTCGCGTCGTTGACGGCCGAGCGCACGACTCCGTGCTCGTCGATCACAGCCGCGGTCTGCAGGTAGTCGGCGCTGACGCGCTGACGCTGCATCGCGAAGACGCGCTCCGCGATCTCGCCGAACCCCCGCCGGTCGAGCGCGAGCGCGACGTCCGCTCCCGTGACCCGGTCGGCGAGCAGCCGGTCGGCGGCCTCGACATCGGCCGCGCGATCGCGGTCGGGCACCTCGAGGCTCGAGTGGGCGACGACCGCCGCCTCGACCTCCTGCTCGCTCACCGCCGGCAGGCCGAGCTCGGCGAAGACCGCCTGGATCGCTCGCGCCGCCCGCCGTCGCACGGCGTCGATCTCGGCATCGCCGGCCGGCTCGATGCCGGCGTCGACCTGCCAGTCGCGCTGCAGCGTGAGCCACTCGTCGAGATCGTCGGCGTCGTAGTTCCCGCCCCCGAACATGTTGTCGCGTCGGGGCATCACGCTGTAGCCGCTCGTGACGAGGTCGGTGCCGGGCAGGAACTGGCCCATCAGCTTGCCGGTCCGGCGGATCTCGGAGTGCGAGGCGATCGCGTCGTTGCCCGACGCCACCTCGAGGTCGAGCCACGCTGCGAGCACGTTCTCGGCGAGCACCGCGCGCGTGCCGCCGGGCAGCGACAGCTCGAGCGCGATGCACGAGATCGAGCCGTTCTGGACGCCCTGCGAGCCGGCTGCGCGCACGACGGCGAGGCAGCGCGCCTCGAGGTAGAGCATCGAGCAGCCCTCGCTGTGCCCCATCAGCGCCTCGGAGCCGCCGCCCGAGGTGAAGCGCACCTTGACGCCGCGCGACGCGTACGCCGAGGCGAGGAACGCCTTCGACCAGGGCGAGTCGTCGCCGTCGACGAAGACGGCCTCGGTGCCGTAGACCGAGAGCGTCTCGGCGTAGGTGACGAGGCCGAGCAGGGCGAGCTGGAGATTGCGGCTCTCCTCGATCGCACACTGCGTCAGCGAGCCCGCGCGCCCGGTCTGGGAGCCGACCAGCAGGGCGATCGCGTTGAGCGGCGCATAGCGCGCGACGCCGACGGTCGTCTCCATCTCGTCGAAGCCGCGCAGCGACGCCTCCGCCGCGTCGGCCGCGAGCAGCGCCGGGTTCTCCTTGAGGTTCGTGACGTGGGCCTGGTTGCCCGGCTGGCGGCGTGCGCGCAGCTTCTTCATCGCGAACATCAGCTCGACCGGATCGAGCTCGCACATCACGCGCGCGAGCTTCGCCGGCGTGAGGCCGCGCGCCAGCCGGACCGCCTCGGCGCGGCTGACGGAGACGTCGACGAGGCGGCGAGCCAGCTCGACCGTGCTGAGCGCCATCGCCTCGCCGGCGACCGTCAAATCGATCCCGTGGCGCGCGATGAAGTGGTCGATCACGTCGAACCGCTCGCGCGGGCGCCCGTCGAGCTCGACGACCTCGCCGTCGCGGACGACGAGGCTCGGCAGGGGATCTCCGGGCCCGTCCATCGCGACGAGCCCCAGAGAGGCATCGGGGCGGAGCAGCGTCTCGCGTCGCAGCTCGCGTTGCTCGCGGGCGACGAAGCGACGGCTACGCATCGCCGCTCCGCTCGCGCGCGACCGACGCTGCCTCGCGCACGAACGCCGCAACGTCGACGGCTGCGAACTCCTGCTCGAGCCGCGTCGCGTAGCCCTCGAGCGCCGCACCGGTGGCGCGCCCCGGTCGCAGCGCGGTGTAGATCTCGAGGATCAGCGAGTCCGGAACGAGCGCGAGCTCGGCGGCGCGCTCGAGGTTCGCGGCCAGCGGCTCGCGTCCCGCTCCGCGCGCGACCGCCGCCTGACGTCGCAGCGTGTCCGGCGTGGCGCGCAGCTCCGAGGCCGCGATCCTGCCCTCGCGGAAGGCCGCGAAGGTGACCTCGGCGAGCGGCGTCCCGTCGGGCGTCGTGACCGTCTCGACCGGCAACGGGTACGGCTCGAGGTGATCCACCACCCGACGGTAGCGCACGCCGGCCTCGGGCGTTCCCGGAACCGGGAATCGTATGCGGTCTGACCACTTTCGCTACTATCGCGCGATGGACACTTCCGAGTTCGCCAACCGTGTCGCCCTGATCACCGGAGGGGCCAGCGGGATCGGGGCCGCCTCTGCGCAGCGCATCATCGCCGCCGGCGGCAAGGCGGCGCTCTTCGACCTCGATCCGGAGCGCGTGCGCGCGACCGCGTCGAGCCTCGGCGCGCTCGGCATCGCGGGGGACGTGACGCGCTCGGCCGATCTCGACGCCGCCGTCGCGCAGGTCGAGCGCGAGCTCGGACGCCTCGACATCCTGATCTGCTCGGCCGGGATCAGCGGCAGCTCGCTGCGGACCGTCGACGTCTCAGACGACGAGTGGCGACGCGTGCTCGCGGTCAACGCCGACGGCGTCTTCTACGCGAACCGCGCCGCGCTTCCCGGCATGCTCGCGCGCGGCTACGGCCGCATCGTCAACATCTCCTCGGTGGCCGGCAAGGAGGGCAACCCGATGGCCGCCGCCTACTCGGCCTCCAAGGCCGCCGTGATCGCGCTGACGAAGTCGATCGGCAAGGACGTGGCGACCGCGGGCGTGCTCGTCAACTGCATCACGCCGTCGCCGGTCGACACGCCGATGCTCGGCGACATCACGCAGGAGCACGTCGACTACATGCTCGCGCGCGTGCCAATGGGCCGCCTCGGGCGCGCGGACGAGGTCGCCGAGCTAATCGCCTTCCTCGCGAGCGAGCGGATGAGCTTCGCCACCGGAGCGGCCTTCGACCACTCCGGTGGTCGCCTCACCTACTAGCCGAGCGCGGTGGCGATCTCGCCGGCGGTGCCGATCTCGCACAGCCACGTCAACGCGTACCCGATCGCGGCCTGGTGCCACTCCTCGCTGATCGAGGAGGTGCCGTTGCTCGCAACGAGCACGCGATAGCCGTGATCGGTCGCGTTGCGGGCCGTGCTCTCGACCGAGAAGTTCGTCCACGCGCCGGTCAGGATCAGGGTGTCGATCGCCATCGCGCGCAGCACGATGTCGAGCTCGGTTCCCGCGAACGCGCTCGCGCGCTCCTTCTCGATCACGATGTCCGAGCCCTGCGGCTCGAGGCCGGGCATCACCTTCATGCCCGGCGTGCCGGCGTTGAAGCCGGGGCTCTCGCCGAGGCCGCGGAACATCGCGCTCATGCTGCCGTGCGGTCGCGAGCCCTTCGCCTTGCGGTGGTGGATGTGCACGACGGCCGTGCCGGTCGAGCGCGCCTTGGCGAGCAGCGTCTTGATGTTCTCGACGACGTTCTGGGCGGCGGCGTGCTCGGGGGCGCCGGTGTCGGAGGAGGCGCCGTCGGCACCGACGACATCGACGTGCATGTCGAGCACGAGCAGCGCGGTGCGCTTGGGATCGATCGCATCCATCGGAGACTCCTACTTCATGCCCGGCGTGACGTGGCCGGCGACCTTCGTGTGCAGCGTGTGCACGGTGGACGAGGTGCAGATGTAGAGCGTGTGCCAGTCGGCTCCGCCCCAGGCCTGGTTGCCGACGTTCTCGGGCGTGAGGATGCGGCCGAGCAGCTCGCCGTCACCCGTCGTGACGTGGATCCCGCCGGGACCCGAGGTCCAGAGGTTGCCCTTCGCATCGAGCTTCATGCCGTCGGGAATGCCGGTCTCGAGGCTGAACCCCTCCTGCTGGTAGATCACCTCGCCGCCCGTCAGCGAGCCGTCCGCGGCGACGCCGAAGCGCCGGATGTGACCGCCGTCGGTGTCGTTGATGTAGAGCGTCTGCTCGTCGAGCGAGAAGCAGAGGCCATTCGGCTTCTGGAAGTCGTCGGCCACGAGCGAGAGCCCGCCGTCGGGCGCCACGCGATAGACGCCGCAGAAGTCGAGCTCGCACTCGCGCTCGAGCCCGAAGCCGGGCCAGCGGCCGTACGGGGGATCGGTGAAGTAGATCGAGCCGTCCGACTTCACGATCACGTCGTTCGGGCTGTTCAGCTCCTTGTCGCCCCAGTGCGAGGCGAGCACGGTGCGGCTGCCGTCGTGCTCGACGCGGATCAGGCTGCTCGTGACGTGCTCGCAGATCAGCAGGCGGTCCTCGAGGTCCCACGCCAGCCCATTGCCCTTGTTGGACGGGTGCGCGACCACCTCGACGCCTCCGGCGGCGCTAAAGCGGCGGCGCGTGTCGCCCGGCATGTCGGAGAAGAGCAGCGAGCCGCCATCGCGATTCGTCCACAGCGGCCCCTCGGTGAAGGTGCAGTTCGCTGCGATCTGCGTGAGCTCGGCGTGCTCATCGACGAGCTCGAGCAGCGCGGGGGAAGAGACGTCGACGACACCCATGTGCAGAGACCTCCTACGGCGGCGGTTTGTCCGCCGAGGTTACCAGCCCGCAAGTCAAGTGGCTATGCCAATCAGGGCGCGCGCGAGATGCGACCCCGATAGTCGTCGCGCGCGCGGATCGCGATCGGCGCGTCGAGCGCGCGCTCGAGCACGCCGACGGGTGTCTGCGGGTCGTAGAAGTGCCGGACCATGTCGAGCAGCGAGACGCCCGAGCCGCGCCGCTCCAGCTCGACGGCGTCGCCGGCCTGCACCGTGCCGCCCTCGAGCACGCGCAGGTACGGACCGGGCCGGCCCGCCTGGGCGAAGCGGCGCGTGAAGACGGGGTCGTCCATGCGCCCCGCGAGCGTCCCGCAGGGGATGCGCGGCGCCGTCACCTCGAGCACGGCCCCGCCTGCCAGGCGGAAGCGGTCGCCGACGTCGAGCGTGCCGCTCTCGAACCCCTCGATCGTGAGGTTCTCGCCGAAGATCCCCGGCGCAAGCACCCGCTCGAGCGCCGCCGACCACCACGCGTAGTCCTCGACCGAGTAGGCGTAGACGGCCTGGTCCGGGCCGCCGTGATTCTCCTCGTCCTCGACCTGGTCGCCGGCGAGCCCGTCGACCGAGATCACGACCCGCTCGTCCGTCGGCACCTTGGCGATCGCCGACTTGCGGGTGCGGCCCGCGAGCACGATCAGCCGAGGCAGCGCGACGTTGACTGAGACGATGCGCACCGGCGCTAGGCCTCGGCGAGCGGCTCGACGCCGAGGTAGCGCCGCTGCGCGTCGGGGTCGTTGATCAGCTCGTGGGCCGTCGTCTCAGCGGCGATCGAGCCGGCCACCATCACGAGCTGGCGCTCGGCGATCGCCGTCGCCATGCCGAGATTCTGCTCGATGATGAGCAGGCCGAGACCCTCGCTGACGAGGCGCTTGAAGACGTCGATGAGCAGCTCGACGATCGCCGGCGCGAGGCCCTCCGAGGGCTCGTCCATGATCACGAGGCGCGGGTTCGTGAGCAGCGCTCGGCCGATCGCGAGCATCTGCTGCTCGCCGCCCGAGAGCTGCGCGCCGCCGTTGCCCTTGCGCTCGGCGAGCCGGGGGAAGAGCTCGTAGACCTCTCCGGGCGTCCACGCGCGGCCACCCGAGCTGGAGCCCCGCATCATCCGCAGGTGCTCGTCGACGGTCAGCGACGGGAAGAGGCGGCGCCCCTGTGGGACATAGCCGATCCCGAGGTTCGCGATCTTGTACGACGGCCGGCCGATCAGCTCGGTGCCGTCGAAGCGCGCGGATCCCCGTGCGCTCACGGGCGGCACGCCCATCACCGAGTTGCAGAGCGTCGTCTTGCCCATCCCGTTGCGACCGACGACGGCGACCGACTCGTGGCCCATCGCAAACGAGACGTTCTCGAGCGCGTGGGCGGTCCCGTAGTAGGCGTCGAGACCCTCGATCTCGAGCAAGGGCGCGTCACTCACGATGGCCCTTGCCGAGGTAGAGGTCGTGGACGGTCTCGTTGGCACGGATCTCGGAGGGCGTGCCCTCGACGATCACCCGCCCGTCATGCATCATCGTGACGCGCTCGCCGACCCGCAGCGCGACGTCCATGTCGTGCTCGATCAGGATCAGCGTGAGCGAGCGGTCGAGACCGAGCAGCATCTCGGTGAGCTTGCCGCGCTCGCCGCGCGAGAGGCCGGAGCACGGCTCGTCGAGCAGCATCAGCTTCGGATCGGTGGCCATCGCCATGCCGACCTCGAGCTGGCGCTGCTCGCCGTGCGAGAGCGAGCCGACGATGCGGTTCATCGAGCCCGCCATGCCGACCTGCCCCGCCGCCCAGATCGCGCGCTCCCGCATCGCATCGTCGCGCGCCTTCGCGTGGAACGGCCGCAGGTGTCCGGAGCGGACGCCGAGCACGGCGAGGAACAGGTTGTCGGCCACGGAGAGGCCGAGAAAGAGGCGTGACTTCTGGTAGGTCCGCGCCAGCCCGAGCTTGGCACGCCCGGGCGGGCCGATCGGGGTCACGTCGCGCCCGAACAGCTCGACGCTCCCGCTCGTCGGCGGCAGATCGCCTGCGACGAGGTTGAACAGCGTGGTCTTGCCGGCCCCGTTCGGGCCCAGGATCACGCGCCGCTCACCGTGAGCGACGTCGAAGCTGACGTCGCTCACGGCATGCAGCCCGCCGAAGCGCCGGCCCACCCCCGCAAGGCGGAGGATGGGCGCGGCGCCCGTGTTTTCTTGATCGATCAAGCTCACGTTTCGGCGATGTTCCCTTCGAGCGAGACGGTCAGTTGACCGGCTGCGCCTTTCCGATCCACGGCAGGCTCCGCTTCGTGCACGTCGGCTGGCCCTGGCCAGGTGCCGGAGTGCTCGGGCTGAACGTGCCACCGAACGTCTGATCGACGGCCGGGATGCGCAGGATCGTCTTGACCGCCAGCTTGCCATCGGAGCCCTTGTAGAGCTGCTGGACGTAGTTGTCCGTGATGGCGTTGCGGTTGGCGTCGAGCTTGATGTTGCCGTAGCCGCCCTTGAGCGTGACCTTGCTCAGCGCCGGCCAGAGCTTCGCACCCGAGATATCCCCCTTCGTGGCGGTCAGGCCCTTGATCAGGCCCCACGCCGCGTTGTAGTAGTTGTAGAGGAACACGCTCGGAGCGTTCGCCTTGAGGCCCGGATAGACCTTGGCGACGTTGGCCGCATACGCAGCGGCCGTCGCGCTGGTCGAGTCGCCGGCCGTCGGGCCGCTTGCGAGCGCGCCCGCGATGCGGTCGGAGAGCTCCGCGTACTGGGTCGGGTCCGAGAAGAACAGGTTGCCGATGAACTTCGTGCCGTCGATCGGCCCGACTGCCTGCTCGTACGCCTTCAGGAAGGCGGTCGTGCCCGTGCCACCGACGGCCACGAAGTAGCCGTCGACGTCGTTCGCGCCCTTGCCGATCTTCGGCAGCTGACGCGCGAACGTCGAGTAGTCGGTCGTGCCCAGCTCCGGGTAGAGACGGGTCGTCATGTCGCCACCGACGGCGCAGAACTCGGCGATCATGCCGCCGGCCGACGTCCAGGCGAAGCTGTAGTTGTCCATGATGATCGCGGCCTTGCGCCAGCCGAGCTTGCTGTAGGCGTAGTCACCGAGACCTGCAGACCACTGGGCACCGTCGCTGTTGAAGCGGAAGAAGTTCTTCGCCCGCACCTTCAGCGTCGTGTCCTGCGCACCCGACGTGCCGTTCAGGAACGTCTGCTTCGGGTGCTTCTTCGCGTAGTTCGCGACGGCGATGCCCTCGTCACCCGAGAGCGGCCCGATCAGGATGTCGGCCTTGAGGCCTTCCATCAGGCGCCGCGTCTCCTTGAGCGCCGTCTCGGCCTTGTCGTCCGAGCAGCCGTAGCCGACGATCTTGATCTCGCGGCCACCGACCTTGATCCCCGTCATGCCCTTCGACGGCTTCTTCTTGTCCTTCGCCTTGCCGCCCGCGTAGTTCGCGAACGCCGCCTGCGCGCCGCCGATGTCCTGCTCGTAGAACGCACCGAACGCGCCCTTGCAGTCAGACAGGATCGCGACTTTGATCGGCGCGGCGCTTGACTTACCGACCGCTACCGAGGCCGTCAGGGCAGCTCCGAGCGCCGCAACTCCGACGATCGTCGCCGCGACTTTTCGTCCCCGCGTCAGTTTCCACTCCATAGTGGGTTTCCTTTCTCCTCGCCAGTGAGGATGTTCTACTCCATCGAGAGAGTCGATGGCACTGTTTCGACGGCCGAGCCGTCACTGAAGTCAGCCGCTCGCCGGCGCCGCGTCAGCGGTCGGCGGTGCGGATTTGCGAATGCGTGTCACGAGCGACTCGCCGAGGCCGACGATGCCCCCGGGCGAGACGAGCACGATCACGAGGAAGATCAGGCCGAGCACGGTGTGGAAGCGCTCGCCGAGCGCGCCGATCAGCGGGATGTCGACCGTGTAGTTCTGGATGTTCGTGGCGATCAGGGTGAAGAAGAGCGCGCCGATCCAGGCGCCCTCGATGCGCCCGAGCCCGCCGATCACGGCGATCACGAGCAGATCGAGCACCCGCTCGACGCCGACCGAGCTCGGCTGGATGCTCTGATCGTTCCACCAGGTGAAGAGGATCCCGGCGAACGACGCGACGAACGCGGCGAAGCCGAATGCGACCGTGCGGTGGAGCGAGACGCGGTAGCCGAGCGAGCTCATGCGCACCGGGTCGTCGCGGATCCCCTGCAGCGTCAGCCCGAACGGCGTGCGCACGAGATAGCGCATCAGCAGGTAGAAGACGACGCAGCAGACGAGCGCGACGTAGAAGAGCCGCGCGGGATCGCCGACGGGGTCTCCGACCGGCCCGATCGTGCGCACCGCGCTGATCCCGGAGAACCCCGAGAGCTCGACGACCGAGCCGAAGAAGAGGTTGACGATCACGCCGAAGATCAGCGTCAGCATGAGGAAGTAGATGCCCGTGCTGCGGCTGCCGATCGCTCCGATCAGCGTGCCGAAGATGGTTGCGACGACGACGCCCGCGAGCACGCTGAGCCACGGGTTCCAGCCGAGGTTGAGGCCCTTGCTCGACTCCGTCGTGACGGTGTTCGCGAGCGTGAAGCCCGCCACCGCGTAGACGCCCACCTGCGCCAGCGAGACCATCCCGCCGTAGGCCGAGAGGAACGTCATCGTCGAGGCCGCGAGGCCGAGCCAGAGCGCCTGCGTGAGCACGCTCGTGAGCGTGTACTCCGAGACGAGCGCGGGAGAGACGACGAGCAGCGCCAGCACGAGCACGCCGCTGCCCCACGCGCGCGCCCTCACGCCTCCCTCCCGAACAGGCCGGTCGGCCGCAGCGCCAAGACGACGGCGAGGAGCATGAACGTGAAGATGATCGAGTAGCTCGAGTAGGCACCGGGCAGGTAGGCCTGGGCGAGCGTGCCGACGAGGCCGTAGAGCAGCGAGCCGACGGCCGCGCCGCCGAGCGAGCCCATCCCGCCGATGATCACGACGACGAGCGAGTGCAAGAGGAACGAGCCGTCCGTGCCGGGCGCGACGCCGGCCTGCGAGGCCCATACCGCGCCGCCGAAGCCGGCGAGCGCCGAGCCGATCAGGAACGCCGCGGCGAAGACGAGCTGGATGTTGACGCCGAGCGCCGAGACCATCGCGCGGTCGTCCACGCCCGCACGGATCACCATGCCGGTGCGCGTGCGCTTGAGCCAGATCCAGAGCATCGCGCCGATCACGATCGCGAGCGCGAGGATGAACAGCTTGATGCGGGTATAGAGGATGCCGTGGACGTGGAAGTCGACGAAGTCGTTGAGGCTGTTCGGCCAGGTCATGTTCTTCGCGATGCCGCCGAAGTGCGCGAGCAGCTGATCGGCCGCGATGATCGAGACGGCGATCGTGATCAGCGCCTGGCGGAGGTCCTGGCCCTGGTTCCAGCGCAGCAGCGTCTGCTGGATCAGCAGGCCGACGACCGCCGCCACGCCCGCGCCCGCGAGCGCGGGCAGCACCCAGTTCACGAACGTCGCATCGGAGCTGTTGACGGCCTCCTCGCTGCCGACGCCCACCATGTGCTGCTGCAGCGTGAGCGCGACGTAGGCGCCGAGCACGAAGAGCGATCCGTGCGCCATGTTGACGACGCGCATCAGCCCGAACATCAGCGTGAAGCCGCTCGCGACGATGAAGTAGACGGCGGAGATGCTGATGCCGTCGAGCAGCGTGTAGACGAAGCTGTTCGGGTCGTCGACCGCCGGCCGGTCCGCGCCGAAACCGATCCAGTAGACGAGGAAGGCGGCTGCAGCGGCTCCGAGGAGCAGCACGAGCTGGCGTCCGATCCGCGCGTTGGCGAGTCCCACGGCCACTAGACGGCCGCTTCCCGATGCTCGCGCGCACTCGATAGCTGGAACACGACCATCTAGACGCTCGAAGGTACCAGGTGGTTAGACCGGTTTCAACGGAGCACCCATCCAAATTGCCCGGATCTGGCTTACGATCAGGCTTCAGAGGCCTCCGGCCGAGGCGCGCTACGATCGTGCTGCAGCACTCGAACTCCAGGAGACAGATCTTGATCCAGCTTGACGACGCGGCGCTTCTGCGCGATCGCGGCTACATCGGCGGTGCCTGGTCGGCGGCCGATTCCGGCGCCACCTTCGAGGTCCGCGACCCCGCCACCGGCGAGGTGCTCGCCGAGGTACCGCGGATGGGCGCAGCCGAGACGCGCCGGGCGATCGAGGCCGCCGACGCGGCGCTCCCGGCCTGGCGCGCACGGCCCGCCAAGGAGCGCGCGGCGATCCTGCGCGGCTGGGCCGACCTGATGCTCAAGCACCAGCGCGATCTCGCGATGATCCTCTCGCGCGAGCAGGGCAAGCCGTTTGCCGAGGCAATGGGCGAGATCGCCTACGCCGCCTCGTTCCTCGAGTGGTTCGGCGAGGAGGCCAAGCGGGTCTACGGCGACCTCATCCCGGCGCCCAGCGCAGACCAGCGGATCGTCGTCCAGAAGCAGCCGATCGGCGTCACCGCCGGCATCACGCCGTGGAACTTCCCCTCGGCGATGATCACCCGCAAGGCCGCGCCCGCGCTCGCCGCCGGCTGCACGATGGTCGTCAAGCCGGCCGAGCAGACGCCGCTCTCGGCGCTCGCGCTCGCCGAGCTCGCAGAGCGCGCGGGCGTCCCGGCCGGCGTGCTCAGCTTCGTCACCTGCGACGGCGACGATGCCCCCGCGATCGGCGGCGAGCTGACGGGGAACCCGACCGTGCGCAAGATCAGCTTCACGGGCTCGACGCAGGTCGGCAAGCTCCTGATGGCCCAGTGCGCGGGGCAGGTCAAGAAGATCTCGCTCGAGCTCGGCGGCAACGCGCCGTTCATCATCTTCGACGACGCCGACGTCGACGAGGCCGTCGCGGGCACCGTGATCTGCAAGTTCCGCAACTCGGGCCAGGTCTGCGTCTCGGCGAACCGCATCCTCGTGCAGGACGCGATCTACGACGAGTTCGTCGAGAAGCTCGCGGTCGCCGTCGCCGAGATCCACGTGGGCAGCGGGCTCGAGGATGGCTCGCAGGTCGGCCCGCTGATCGACGAGCAGGGCTTCGCGAAGGTCGTCCGGCACGTCGATGACGCACGCGCGAAGGGCGCCCAGGTGCTCGTCGGCGGCCGGCCGCACGAGCGCGGGCTGACGTTCTACGAGCCGACCCTCGTGACCGACGTCACCGAGGCGATGGAGATGTCCCAGGACGAGACCTTCGGGCCCGTCGCCGCGGTCCGCCGCTTCTCGACCGAGGAGGAGGCGATCCAGATCGCGAACGACACGCCGTTCGGCCTCGCCGCCTACTTCTACTCGCGCGACGTCGGCCGGGTCTGGCGGGTCGGCGAGGGCCTCGAGTACGGGATCGTCGGCATCAACACGGGCATCATCTCGACGGAGGTCGCGCCATTCGGCGGGATCAAGGAGTCGGGCCTCGGCCGCGAGGGCTCGAAGTACGGCATCGAGGACTGGCTCGAGATCAAGTACCTCTGCGTGGCGGGGATCTCCCGATGAGCCGCGGTCGCGTGGGACTCGTCGAGCTGCGGGAGTACACGCTCCACCACGGCAAGGTGCCCGAGTATCTCGCGCTCTACGAGGGCGAGGGGCTGGCGATCCAGATCCCGATCCTCGGCACGATGCTCGGCTACTACCAGACCGAGGTCGGCACCCAGAACCAGATCGTGCACCTCTGGGGCTACGCCGACCACGCCGACCGCGAGGCGCGCCGCGCGAGCCTGCAGCAGAGCGCGGAGTGGAAGGCCTACCTGCCGAAGATCCAGCCGCTGCTCTTGCTGCAGCAGACGCGGATCATGCGCCCGGCACCGTTCTTCGACCTGGAGCTGAAGGGATGAGCGCGCTCGCCGGCCGCGTCGCGATCGTGACGGGCGGAGCCCAGGGGATCGGCCGCGCGATCGCAGACCGCCTGCACGCCGACGGCGCCACCGTCGTCGTCGCGGATCTGCGGTGCGCTGAGCAGGCCGGAGCCGAGCTCGGCGGCCTCGGCGTCACCGTCGACGTCTCCAAGGAGGCCGACACCCTTGCGATGGCGAAGGCCGCGCTCGACGCGTACGGCCGCATCGACATCCTCGTCAACAACGCCGGCATCTACACCTCGCTCGTGCCGACGCCGTTCGAGGAGCTCGACGTCGAGGAGTGGCGGCGGGTCTTCGACGTCAACGTGCTCGGCATGTTCCTCTGCACGCGCGCCGTCACCCCGGCGATGCGGGCCGCGAGGTTCGGCCGGATCGTCAACCTCGCCTCGGGCACGCCCTACAAGGGGGTGCCGTTCCTGCTCCACTACGTCTCGAGCAAGGGCGCGGTGGTCGCGCTGACGCGCTGCGTCGCGAAGGAGGTCGGCGGCGACAACATCCTCGTCAACACCGTCGCTCCCGGCTTCACGATGTCGGACGGCGTGCTCGGAAACAGCGTGCAGATCGAGAAGCTGCAGGAGATCTCGGTGAAGGCGCGCGTGCTGCAACGCGACCAGCACCCCGGCGACATCGTCGGCGCCGTCGCCTTCTTCTGCTCGCCCGACGCCGACTTCATCACGGGCCAGTCGCTCGTGGTGGACGGCGGCGCCTACTTCAACTGAGCGGTTCTCAGCCGCGGGCGCGCAGCACGACGTTCGCCCCGCCGTCGATCCGCAGCGTCGCGCCCGTGATGTGCGAGGCCTCGGGCGACGCCAGCCACGCGACCGCCGCTGCGATGTCCCGGCCCGTGCCGAAGCGCCCGTTGGGCGGGAGATCCCAGGTCGACGGATCCTCGGCGTGATGCTCCTGCCCGATCGGCGTCGCCTGCACCCCGGGCTCGACGTCGCCCGGGCAGATCGCGTTCGCGCGGACGCCGTGACGAGCGCCCTCGGCGGCGAAGAGCTCGGACAGCATCACGGCTCCGGCCTTCGTCACCGAGTACGCGGCGAGCTCGTGGATGCCGCGGATGCCGGTATCGGACGAGATGTGCACGAGCGAGCCCGAGCCCTGCTCCCGCATCAGCGCGAAGCACGCGCGGGAGTAGAGGAAGAGCGCCGTCAGGTTGACCTCGACGAGCTCGCGGAAGGAGGCGAGCGGGGTCTGCGCGATCGGTCCCGCCATCAGCACGCCGGCGTTGCCGACGAGCAGATCGATGCGCCCGCCGCCGAGCGCCTGCGCCCGGGTGACCGACTCGGTGATCTGCGCCCGGTCGCGCGCGTCGCAGGCGAGGAACGTCGCATCCGTCGCCGCGGCGACGGCGACGCCGCGCGCCGCGTCACGCCCCGTGAACGCGACGGCGTACCCGTCCTCGCGAAGCCGTTCGACGCAGGCGCGGCCGATTCCGGAGGTTCCCCCGGTGACGAGCGCGAGCGGGCTCACAGGTAGGTCTTCCAGGCGTTGACCGCCGAGCGCATGCCGCCGTCCACGAGCATCGCCGTCCCGCTGATGAACGAGGCGTCATCCGAGCACAGGAACGCGGCGGCGCCCGCGACGTCGGCGGCCTCGCCCAGACGGCCGACGGGCGGGCGATACCATTCACCCGCAGGCTCGTCGGCACGGCCCGAGACGCTCGTGCGCATGCCCGGCGCGATGTCTCCGGGACACAGCGCGTTGACGCGAATCCCGGCGGGGCCGGCCTCCACCGCGAGCATCTGCGCGAGCATCACCGCCGCGCGCTTGCTGACCGAGTACGCGCCGATCTCGCGCTCGCCCCAGACGCCGGCGTCCGAGGCCGTGATCAGCAGGGTCCCGCCGCCCGCGGCGCGCAGGGCGGGCAGCACGAGCTGCGCCTGCTGGAACGGCGCGATCAGGTTCGTCTCGATGATCGCATCCCACGTCTCGTCGGTCGTCTCCGAGAGCGGCACCTCCTCGATCGTCCCCGCGTTCAGGATCGCGATGTCGAGACCGCCGAGATGCGCGAGCGCCTCCGCGACCGCGCGCTCGTTGTCGGCCTCGCGGCGGACGTCCGCCTGCACGAACGACGCGTCGAGCTCGGCCGCGAGCGCGGCGCCACGCTCGCCGTCGCGCCCGGTGATGACCACGCGCGCACCCTCCTCGACGAGCCGCCGGGCGATCGCGGCGCCAAGGCCCGAGGTGCCTCCCGTGACGAGTGCACGTTTGTTCCGGAGACCCCGCATTTGTACGATGATCGCAGATGACGGAAGGCACCGCCCAGCACCCGGAACCGACGCCAGATGGACCGGGAACGCGGTGATGCCGAGCCTCCAGCTCACAAAGGGCGACGCCCCGGACGGCCTCCACGCGATCTGGCGCGCCGCGGCGAACGACGCGTCTCTCGCGCGCGGGCCGATCGCCGCGCGCGAGCTCGTCTACGCGTTCAGCCTTGTCGCCGAGCCCTCCGACGGCGCCCTGATGGCACGGGCGCTCGCGCTCGCTCCGGGCGACCACCTGCTGCGGCTCGACCGCGTCGACTTCCCGCCCGGCGGCGAGGCGTTCCTGCACACGCACCAGGGGCCCGGCCTCCGGGTGCTGCTGTTCGGATCGATCACGATCACGACGCAGGGCACCGTGCACACCTACCTGCCGGGCGAGCCCTGGTTCGAGACCGGGCCTGACCCCGTGCACGCCGCGACGCACCCCGACGAGCCGAGCGCGTTCGTGCGCTCGATGGTGCTGCCCGCCGCGCTCGCCGGGAAGCCGTCGATCCGCTACGTTCGCGACGAGGATCGCGATCGCCCGAAGTCGCAGCGCTACACCGTGTTCCTCGAGGAGCCCGTGACCCTGTGACGCCGCGGACGGGTGGCCGGATCATGGCCGATCAGCTCGCCGTCCACGGCGTCGACGTCGCCTTCTGCGTGCCCGGCGAGAGCTATCTCGCACTGCTCGACGGGCTCGTCGACCACCCCGAGATCCGGGTCGTCACCCACCGCCACGAGGCGGCCGCCGCGAACGCCGCAGACGCCTACGGGAAGCTGACCGGCCGCCCCGGCATCTGCATGGTGACGCGCGGGCCGGGCGCGACGCACGCCTCGACGGGCGTGCACACGGCGTTCCAGGACTCGACGCCGATGATCCTGCTGATCGGCCAGATCGACACCGACGTGCGCGGTCGCGAGGCCTTCCAGGAGGTCGACTACGGGCAGATGTTCGGCTCGCTGGCGAAGCTCGTGATCGAGCTCGACGACCCCGCGCGCATCCCCGAGCACGTCGCGCGCGCGTTCGCGACGGCCGTCTCGGGGCGCCCCGGTCCCGTCGTCCTCGCGCTGCCCGAGGACGTCCTCTCGGGCCTCGCGGACGTCCCCGACGCCGAGCGCTACCAGGTCGCGCAGGGGCACCCGGGCGCAGCCCACCTGGCACGGTTGCGCGAGCTCCTGGCCGGCGCGGAGCGCCCGCTCGCGATCGTCGGCGGCGGCGGCTGGACGCCGGCGGGCGCCGCCGACATGCAGGCGTTCTGCGAGCAGAACGGCGTGCCGGTCGGCGCAGCGTTCCGCTGCCAGGACGTGATCGACAACGGCTCCGCGTGCTATGTCGGCGACGTCGGCATCGGCATCAACCCGAAGCTCGCGCAGCGCGTCCGCGACGCCGACTGCCTGCTCGTCGTCGGTGCGCGGCTCGGCGAATCGACGACGAGCGGCTACACGCTCGTCGGCATCCCCACGCCGGCGCACCCGCTCGTGCACGTGCACAACGACCCCGAGGAGCTCGGGCGGACCTATCACCCGACGATCGCGATCGTCTCGGGCCTGCCCGAGTTCGCTGCTGCGGCGCGCCGGCTCGAGCCGGTCGACGGCACGCGCTTCGCGGCCTGGCGCGAGGGCGCGCGCGCCGACTATCTCGCGAACCTCGAGCCGAATCCGCCGATCGGCACGGGCGTCGATCTCGCGAGCGTCGTCAAGACGCTGCACGCGCGGCTGCCCGACGCGATCATCTCGAACGGCGCCGGCAACTACACGGTCTGGCCGCACCGCTTCTGGCAGTTCTCGCGCTACCGCTCGCAGCTCGGCCCGACGAGCGGCGCGATGGGCTACGGCGGCCCCGCCGCGATCGCCGCCGCGATCGTCGAGCCCGGCCGGCCCGCGATCGCGTTCGCCGGCGACGGCTGCTTCCTGATGTGGGGCTCGGAGCTCGCGACGATGGTGCGGGAGCAGCTGCCGATCCTCACGATCGTCTGCAACAACGGCATGTACGGAACGATCCGCATGCACCAGGAGCGCACGTTCCCGGCGCGCGTCAAGGCGACGGACCTGACGAACCCCGATTTCGCGGCCTATGCGCGCAGCTTCGGCGCCTTCGGCGAGGTCGTCGAGCGCACCGACGAGTTCGCGGGCGCGCTCGAGCGCGCGCTCGCCGCGGGCGGCCCGGCGCTGCTCGAGCTTCGCCTCGATCCCGAGGCGCTGACGCCGCGACAGTCGCTCTCCGCCACGCGGGCTCAGGGCGAGCGACGCTAGCTGAGTGATTCCGTGTGGTCGGCTACGGCGAGATGCGCGCGGCGAGCAGCGGCATCACGTCGTCGGGGTCGGGATAGCGCCCGATCATGCGCTTCTCGAACACGAGCTCGCCGTTCAGGTGGATCTCGAAGATGCCGCCCGAGCCCGGCACGAGCTCGAGCGAGCGGATCGAGTTCTGCCATCGCGCGAGGATCGTCGCCGCCAGACCGGAGGCGTTCGGGCCCGCTCCTCAGGGGACGCAGTACTCGATGCGAATGCTGTGAGTCGGATTCATCGCCATGCCGAGACGGTACCCTCGATCGGTGCACACCCTCTCCGCACGCGCGATCGCGGCCGCCGTCGGCGCGGGCGAGCTCTCGGCCGAGGAGGTCACGCGCCATCACCTCGACCGCATCGCGGCGAGCGAGGCACTGAACGCGCTGATCACGGTCGACGCCGACGGCGCGCTCGCCGCCGCTCAGCGCGGGCCGCGCGGACCCCTCGCCGGAGTCCCGCTGATCGTCAAGGACCTGATCGACACGGCGGGGATTCGCACCACCTACGGCTCCCCGCTGTTCGCGGATCACGTGCCGATCGCCTCGGCCTCGTCGGTCTCGCGGCTGCTCGCCGCCGGCTGCATCCTGCTCGGCAAGGCCAACCTGCACGAGTTCGCCTGGGGCGTCTTCTCGCGCAACCGCACCTACGGCGCGGTTGGCAATCCCGTCCGACCCGAGCGGATCCCCGGTGGCTCCTCGGGCGGCAACGCGGCCGCGCTCGCGGCGGGCCTCTGCGCGCTCGGCCTCGCCACCGACACGGGCGGCTCGATCCGCATCCCCTCTGCGGCGTGCGGGACGTCGGGCTTCAAGCCGAGCTACGGGCTCGTGCCCGTCGACGGTGTCTGGCCGCTCGCGCCGAGCTTCGACACCGTCGGGCCGATGGCCCGGTCGCTCGACGACTGCGCGCTCGCGCTCTCGGTGCTCTGCGGCCTGCCCGAGCCCGTGCCCCGCCTCGACGGGTTGCGGATCTTGCACGCGTCCGAGGATCAGCTCCCCGCGACGGGCGAGCTGATCCGCTACCAGGTCTCCGAGGCTGCCGAGATCCATCGCGAGCTGTACGCGGCGCAGCCCGAGGCCTAGGACCCCGAGCTGCGAGCAAAGCTCGAGATCGCGCTCTCCGTGACGCCGGCGGAACGCTCGCGGCTGCGCGGCGAGCTCGCGGACTGGCGCCGCGAGTGCGATCGGTCGCTGCCCTACGACGTGATCATCTCGCCGCCCTTCCCAGGGGAGCTGCCCGCCGCGGACGAGCCGATCCTGCCGGAGACCAGCGAGCGCCTGACCCGCTTCACGCGCCCGTTCAACCTGCTCGGCTGGGCCTCGGCGGTCTGCTGCGACGGCACGATGCTGAGCGGGCGCGACGACGCGACCGTGCTCGGCGCCGCGCTCGCGTGGGAGCGTCAGCTTGCCTGAAACTGGCACGATGCGCGGATGCCGCGAGCCACGCGCATCAACCACGTCTCGATCGTCGCCCGCGATCTGGACGCGTCGACGCGATTCTGGGTCGGGCTGTTCGGTGCCGTCGTCGTGCCGGCACCGAGTTTCGGCTCGCCGGTCGTCTGGCTGCGCCTCGGCGACCAGCAGCTCCACCTCTTCCTGACAGGCGATTCCCCGCCGCAGAACGGGCACTTCGCGGTCGAGGTCGACGACTTCCAGGCGACCTACGCCGAGGCACGCCGCCGAGGCGTCTACGAGCGCATCTACCGCCTGCCCGACGGCGCGGCGCAGATGTACCTGCGCGATCCCGGCGGCAACCTGGTCGAGATCGACTGCCCCGAGGCGGACGCCCTCGACCCCGCCGTGGTCGACGACATCGTCCCGCTGCCGTACGCGCAGTCCGGCGACAACCTTCGCGCGACGCTGTTCGAAGCCAGGTCCTAACGAAATCCTCAGGGGACTCTCATGCGAGAGCGCAACGCTAGGCCCATGAGCGAAGCGCCGATCTCGCCGCCCAGCCGCCTCGCCGGCCTCCGCTTCACGGTGCTCGCCGCGATCGCCCTGACCTTGAGCCTGACGACGCCCCAGCTCGCCCAGGCGCGCGAGGCCCGCTCGCTGGGCGAGATCGCAGCGGCTCAGCACGTCCCGCTCGCGCGCGTGGCCTCGATCGCGCTCACCTCCGCCGAGCCCCAGCTCGACGAGGCCGTGCGCACCGGAGCGATCACCGACGCGGAGCGCCGCGACCTGCGGCGCCGGATCCGCGAGGGCGTGTTCGTTTAGAAGCGCTCACAGAATGCTTCGTGGCGTCTGGCGGCGTCCCGCTGGCGCCTGTCGTGTGATCGCCTCTTGCGTTTCCGTTTCGTACAGGAGCCGCTGCGAGGCGATCACACCCCAGGCTTGCGAGCCACTCGCCAGCCACTCACGAATCATTCGGTGAGCGCTTCCTAGACACGCGTCCCGTGCGACGTAGACTCGGCCGATGGAAGCCGCCGATGTCGACATGCTCGAGACGCTCTGGTGGTGGGGCGTGCCCTCGCTCTTCCGCTGCCCCGTCGATCCCGATCCAGCTGCCTGCGAGATCGCGCTCGTGGGCGTGCCGCACTCCTCGGGGAACGGCTCGACCGAGCGCGACCAGCACCTCGGCCCGCGCGCCGTCCGCAACGTCTCGGCGCAGTACCGCCGCTACCACGCGACCTATGACTTCTCGCCCTGGGAGGCGTGCCGGATCAACGACCTCGGCGACGTGCCGCTGTCGGAGGGGATGGACAACGAGCTGAGCGTGCAGCGGATCACCGATCACTTCGCGCGGATCGCGCAGGCGGGCGCGTGCCCGGTGGCGATCGGCGGCGATCACTCGATCACGGGCGCGATCGTGCAGGGCATCGCAGGGGCGGGCGCCCCGCTGAGCGGCGGCGGGTCCGTGGCGCTGCTGCACCTCGATGCGCACACCGACTCCTACGACCTGCCGCACTGGAACGGCGCGCGCAAGAGCGCCGCGCACTGGGCCGCCTACCTCTGCGCGCAGGGCAACGTCGATCCTCACCGCTCGGTGCAGATCGGCCTGCGTGGAAACCCGCGCACCCGCGACTGGCTGAAGCCGAGCTACGACCTCGGCTACGAGGTGATCACGATGCAGCGCTATCGCGAGATCGGCGCGGCACGATCGATCGAGCTGATCCGCGACCGCCTCGGCGACCTGCCCGTTTACATCACGTTCGACCTCGACTGCCTCGATGCGAGCGTCGCCCCGGCGGTCTCGAACCTCGAGGCGGGCTTCACCGGCTTCTCGCTGGACGAGGCGAACGAGCTGCTGCACAGCGTGCGCGGCCTCAACGTGATCGGCGGCGACGTCGTCTGCCTGATGCCGACCAAGGACTCGCCGAACTCGATCACGGCGATGGTCGCGGCGCACGTGATGTTCGAGCTCGTCAGCCTGATCGCGGACCGGAAGGCGCACTCCGGGGTCTGACGGCTTCGCCAGGGAGCGCCAGCGCGAGCGCCCAGGCGCAGACGGCGAGGCCGGTGATCGCGACGAGCGCCGCCCGCAGGCCGGCGGCGTCGGCGAGCAGGCCGAGCAGCCAGACGCAGAGCGCGCCCGCGCCGACCGAGAGCCCGAGCGTGATCCCGGACGCGAGCCCGACCCGCCGCGCCAGGAAGCCCTGCGCCAGCACGACGGTCGGCGAGTAGCTCGCATCCATCACGAGCCCGCAGGCGACGATCAGCACGACGACGCCGGCGAGCGGCACGACGGGGAGCGCGGCGCAGAGCAGGGCGAAAAGCGCCAGCGACCAGACCATCGTCACGCGATTCCCGCGCCGGTCGGCCGAGCGCCCGCCGACGAGCGTGCCGACGGCGCCTGCGACGAGCATCGCGCTGACCACGGCCTCGCCGACCTCGGCGCTCGAGGAGAGCTCGGCGAGGAAGTACGACGGGATGAACGCCTGCAGGCCGAAGGCCGCACCGGTGCGTGCGACCGAGACGCCGGCCGCGAGCGAGAACGACGACCAGTCGTCATCGGCGCCGCCTCGCTCGCGGCGGGCGACCAGGGCGGGGCGGAACCTCTCGAGATACGGCATCTGCGTCGTCAGAACGAGCGCGGCGGTGAGCGGGATCAGGAACAGGAACGGCGTCGTTCCGAGCCCGCCGATACCGACGCAGGCGGTGACGGCGATCGGGCCGAGCGCGAATCCCGCATTGCCACCGACGGAGAAGAGGCTCATGCCGGTCGCGCGCCGGTCGCCGGAGACGTAGCTCGCGAAGCGCGCTCCCTCCGGATGGAACGCGGCCACGCCGACGCCACCCACGAGCAGGCCGGCGGCGCACGCCCAGTAGCTCTCGAGCACTCCCGCGAGCGCGATCCCGACGCCTCCGAGCAGCGCGCCCGCCGGCATCAGCCAGCCGGACGCGATCTGGTCGGCGTGGTGGCCGAGCACGGGCTGGATCAGCGATGAGCCGAGACTCGCGATCAGGAAGAGCCCGCCGGCTGCCGCATACGAGTAGCCGCGGTCGCGGATCAGGAACGGCAGGAGCGCGGGGACGCAGCCCTGGCAGAAGTCGCTCGCGAGGTGGCCGACCGCCAGCGCGCCGATCCCGCGCCGATCGACGGCCGAGCTCACGCGGCGACGCCGTCGATCGCGATCCGCACAACGGCGTCCTCGGCTCGCCGGGCAGGCCAGCGGTGGCCGACGCGAAGGTGGTGATACGTCCAGCCGATCAGGTTGTAGAGCACGGTCGCGACCTCAGCGGGATCATCCTGGCGCGCCAGCGAGCCGTCGGCCGCGCCGTCGAGCAGAATGCGCCGCAGCGGCCCCGTGAACTCCGCCCGCGTGAGCGCGCCGTCTCCCTCGTCGTGGTAGACCGCGTCTCGCGTGTCGCTCGCGAGCGCCTCGACGAGGTCGAGGTTCCGCTCGGCGACCGCGCACTCCGCGCGCATCGCGAGCTCGAGGCGCGCGCGGCCATCGCCGTCGGCGACGAGCGCCGGCCAGAGCGCCTCGCGCTCCTCGAGCGCGAGCACCTCCCGCAGGGCCTCGACGATCGACGCGCGCGTGACGCCACGGCGGTGCAGCGTCATGCGCGAGACGCCGAGCTCGACGGCGATCTGCTCCATCGTCAGCTCCGGCCAGCCGTGACGATGGATCGCACGCCGAACCCCGCCGATCAACTGTGTATCGATCATGTTACATACCGTAACACGGGGGTACCCTGGTCTCGTGATCGAGGACAAGCTCTGCGCCGTCTGCGGACGGCGGATCCCCTGGCGCCGATCGCTGGCGCGCGACTGGGAACACGTGCAGATGTGCTCGGCGCGCTGCAGGCGGATGGGCCTGGGGCCGGCCGATCACGCCCTCGAGGCGACGATCATCAGCCTGCTCGGGCGGCTGCCGGCCGGGGCTACGATCGATCCGACGGAGGCAGCCCGGCTGGTCAGCGGGGGTGCCGGACTGTCGCTGCTCGAGCCGGCCCGGATGGCGGCGCGCCGGCTCGTGGCCCGCGGCGCCATCGAGATCCTTCAGAACGGCAGGGTCGTCGACCCCTCGAGCGCGCGCGGACCGATCAGGCTGCGCTCGGCTACGCGGCGAGCTGCGCCTCGGAGTCGCTGACGACGAGGTTGCGGCCGGCTGTCTTCGCGCGGTAGAGGTTGCCGTCGGCGACCGCGAGCACGCCGTCGACCTCGCCGCGCCCGAGCGCGACGCCGACGCTGACGGTCACGGCCGGCACGGCATCGTCGATCGTCCAGTCCGCCGTCTGCACCGAGCTGCGGATCCGCTCGCCAAGCATGCGCGCCTGGGCGAGCGAGGTCTTCGGCAGCAGCAACACGAACTCGTCGCCGGCGTAACGGCAGACGATGTCGGTCGCGCGAGCCTGCGCCTGCAGGATCCGCGCGAGCCGCTGCAAGACGCGGTCCCCGACGAGATGCGAGTGGTGATCGTTGATCAGCTTGAAGCGGTCGATGTCGATCACGGCGACGGCGTAGTCGGCGTGCGCGAGCGCGAGCGTGGAGGCCGCCGCATCGAACCCTCGCCGGTTGTACAGCTCGGTCAGCGCGTCGCGGCTCGCGAGCTCGACGAGCGCGGCCCGCTGCTCCTCAGCCCGTCGGAGGGCGATCTGGGCCTCCACCGTGTTGATGCGCCGGAGGATCTGGGCGGCGTGCTGCCGGTCTCGCAGGTCGACGAGGCGCTGCAGATCGGCGATCACGCTCGCGTGGTCCTCGACTGCGAGCGCACAGCGGGAGCGCTCCTCGAGGGCGAGCGCCAGCGACTCCTGGAACGAGGCGCCGGCGAAGCTCTCGACCGCTCGATCGAGCTGCACGCGGGCGAGCCTGTGGTCTCCGCGCTTCGCGTACGCGCGGCCGAGGCCGAGCGCGACGAGCCCGGTCTCGTTCGGGCTGTCTACGCCGACGCCCGCGGCATCGGCGGTGGCGAGCGCCTCGACGCCCGGATCTAGCTCGCCGAGCGAGACGAGCGCGAGGCCCTGGAAGAGCAGGGCGAGCGCGGTCATGTCCGGATTGCCGAGCTCAGCCGCGATCCGTGCCGACTCACGCGCAGCCGCGAGCGCGAGCTCGTGGTGCTCGCGCGACTCCGTCGGATTGCGCGGTGCGAGCGACTCGCCGTAGCGCCACTGCAGGTACGCCGAGGAGTACTCGACCCACATCGAGCGCTCGATCGCGCCCTCGCGCGCGGCGATCCGGCGCGACCGCTCGATCAGTGGGACCGCGAGGTTGAACGCTCCGAGCGTGGCGTGCGCGTCCGAGACGCAGTCGAGCGCGAAGACGAGGTCGATCGTCTCGGTCTCGATGCGCTCGACGGCGATCGTCGCGCTGATCAGCGCCTCGGCGCCCTCGTCGAGCGCGCCCGACCCCGTCAGGCCGAGCGCGACCATCGCGAGCGCGGTCGCCTCGCCGAGCGCGTCGCCGACCTCGAGGAAGCACGGCAGCGAGGCGCGCGCCACCTCGACAGCCTCGAGCTGGCGGCTCAGGTTGAAGTAGGAGAACGCCTGGCGAAGGCGGGCTTTCGCAACGAGATCCGTCCGGCCCAGCTCGCCCGCCCAGCGCTCGGCGTTCCGCCCGATGTCGAGCGCGGCGCGGCTCTGGTTGCGTCCCTCGAGCTCGCGCGTTCGCGCGATCGCAGCAAGGATGCTTCCGACCTCGGGCATGCGATGCCTATCGGCATTCGACCTGCGATCCTTGATGCGTCGATGCGCATGGACGAGAACCGCCACCTCCATCGCACTCCGACTCCCGCCCGGTGAGGCCGATCGTCGCGACCGTGGCCGCGCTCGCGATCGGCGCGCTCGCCCTGCGCCCGCAGTTCATCGCGGTCGGGCCGCTCGCCGGCAGGATCCAGCACGACCTCGGAGTGCAGCACTGGGTCGTCGGCCTCGTCGGCGCGATCCCGGTGCTCGGAATGGGGCTGATGGCGCTGCCCGCCTCGGGCCTCGCGGTGCGCTTCGGCTCGCGCGGCGTGATCGGCGTCTCGCTCGCGCTGCTCGCGGGCAGCGGCATCCTGCGGGCGCTCGTCCCCGGGGCGCTCTCGCTCGTGCTGCTGACGGTGCCGCTCGCGATCGGCATGGGCCTCGCGAACGCGCTGCTCAGCTACGTCGTCAAGGAGCGCGCGTCCGCCCACCCCATGCTGGCCACGAGCCTCTACGCAGCCGGGATCCAGCTCGGCGCCACGCTCTCGTCCGCCCTCGCCGTCCCGATCGCGGATGCGGGAGACGGCTGGCGAACCACGCTGCTCGTGATCTCGCTCGCGGCCGCCGCCTCGCTCGTCGCGTGGCTCGCCCTGGTCCGGCCGCTGCCGATCGCGAAGGTTCGCGTCGAGCGCCCCCGCCTGCCGTGGAGGAGCGGGCTCGCATGGCTCTTCGTCGGCCTCTTCGTGACGAACGGCCTGGTCTACTACGGCCTCTCGGCATGGCTCCCCGAGGCGCTCGTCGAGCAAGGCTGGAGCGCGTCCCGCGCCGGCGTCGCGAACGCGCTGATCAACACCTTCGCGCTGATCGCCTCGCTCGTGCTCTCGCTTGTCGGCGATCGCTTCGGCTCGCGCCGCCTCTACCTGATGCTCGGCTGCCTCCTGCTCACCGCCGGCACGATGCTCGTGATCCTCGCGCCGGGCGGATCGATCGCCTGGGCCTGCGTGATGGGATTCGGCAACGGGATGCTGTTCGTCGCGATGATGACGCTGCCGCTCGCCGCGGCCGACGATCCGGGCGAGGTCGCCGCGATCGCCGGGATGATGCTCGGCGTCGGCTACTCGGCCGCCGCGGCGGCGCCGCTCGGGCTGGGCGGCGTGCGCGACCTCACAGGATCGTTCTCGACGAGCCTCTGGCTAATCGCCGCGATGGCGATCGTTGCCGGCGCAATCGCCGCCACGCTCTCCCCCGCGCGGATCGCCCGGGGAGTCACGCGGCGAGCGTGATCGGCAGGCGGAGTAGGTAGCATCGTGCCCGTGATCGACCTGACCGGCAGGACCGTCCTCGTCACGGGCGGATCGCGAGGCATCGGCGCGGTCACGGTCGACGTGCTGCAGCGCGCGGGGGCCACCGTGCTCTCGCACTCGCGCAGCGGAGACCTCGCATTCGACCTCGCCGAGCCCGGCGCCGGAGGACGGCTCTGGGACGCGGCGGTCGAGCGCGCAGGCCGCATCGACGTGCTCGTCGCGAACGCGGGTATCGCGCTCACCGCCGATCTCGACGACCCGGGCTGGGACCGCGCCTGGCGTGACACGCTGCAGGTCAACCTGATCGCTGTCGCCGATCTCTGCCGCGGGGCGATCGGGCACTTCCGCCAGCGCGGGGGCGGCACGGTGATCACCGTCTCGAGCCGCTCCGGCCAACGGGGCGACTCGGTCGACTCGCTGCACTATGCAGCCTCGAAGGCGGGCGTGATCGCCCTCATGAAAAGCATCGCGCGCGGCTACGCGCGAGACGGCATCCGCGCCTACGCGATCGCGCCGGGCTGGGTCGCCACCGAGATGGCCGACGCGCTGATGACCGATCCGGGCGCGATCGCGAGTGAGCTCCCGATGGGGGCGATCGCGCCACCCGAAGACGTCGCCAACACGATCGCATTCCTCGCGTCGGGCCTCGCGCCGCACCTCACGGGGGCGACGCTCGACATCAACGGCGCGTCGTACACCCGATGATCCGCGTCGACCATGCAGGCTACGTCGTGTCCGACCTCGAGGCCGCGCTCGCGTTCTTCGAGACGGCGCTGGGTTTCCGCCGCGTCTCCGAGCACGGCCCCGTCGCCGAGGGCGGGCTGATGACCGGCTGGTTCGGCGTCGACGCGACCGCGTCCTCGCGCTTCGGCTTCGTCGAGGCGCCCGGGGGCGGCCTCGTCGAGCTGCTCGAGTGGCACGCGCCCGGCCGGAGCCTGCTCGAGCCGCTCCTATCCGACGTCGGCGGACGCCACCTCGCGCTGCGGCCTGACGACCTCGCCGCGACGCTGGCGCAGCTGCGCGCGTATCCCGGCGTCGAGGTGCTGGCCGACCACGAGCGGTTCGTCTACGCCACGACGCCGATCGGCCTGCACATCCAGCTGATGCGGTGACGCCAACGGTGCCCGCACCGGTGATCGGAGCGATCGGGGACCTCGTCGAGGACGTCGTCTGCTGGCTCGCCGGACCGCCCGCCCGTGGCACCGATACGGCGGCGCGGATCGTCCGCCGGCGCGGAGGCAGCGCCGCCAACGTCGCCGTCTCGATCTGCGCGGCCGGAGGGCGGGCGCGCTTCTTCGGACAGGTCGGCGACGATCCGCTGGGGGCGCAGCTCGTGGCCGAGCTGGAGCGGGCCGGCGTCGAGGCGGTCGTCGGCCGGGCCGGCGCGACCGGCAGCGTCGTCGTGCTCGTCGAGCCGGACGGCGAGCGCACGATGTTCCCCGACCGCGGTGCCGCCGCCGAGCTCCGCCAGATCGACGAGGCGGCGGTCGTCTCGCTCGACGCGCTGCACGTGACGGCCTACTCGCTGCTCGTCGAGCCGATCGCGACCGCGACTCGGACCGCAGCCCGGCAGGCGCGCGAGGCCGGCGTGCGCCTCAGCCTCGACCTCTCCTCGGCGGGCTCGATCGCGGCCTTCGGCCTGGAGGCGTTCCGGGAGGAGCTCGTCGCGCTCGCGCCCGGCCTCGTCTTCGCAAACGCCGAGGAGGCGGAGCTGCTCGGTCTCGAGGGCACGAGCCACCCGTGGACGACGCTGATCAAGCACGGCGCGCAGCCGATCGTCGTGCTCGACGCGGCCGGAGCGCGCTGCGAGGTTCCCGTGCCTGCGATCGACGCGGTGCGCGACACGACCGGTGCGGGCGATGCGTTCGCCGCCGGCGCGCTCGTCGCGCTCGCGTCCGGCGCAGCCATCGTCGAGGCGGCCCGCGCCGGCTCGGCACAGGCCGCACGCGTGCTCTCGCAGCTCGCCGCCACCTACGATTCGGTCTGATGACGATCCGCCCAGTCGCCAGCGCCGAGGTCGCGAGCGCGCTCGCCGCCCGGGCTCCCGTGGTCGCGCTCGAGTCGACGATCTTCTCGCATCTCGGCCTCCCGGGGCCGGCCAACGCCGAGGCGCTCACTCGCTCGCTGCAGGCCGTCCGCGAATCCGGAGCGGTCCCCGCGGTGACCGCCGTGCTCGACGGCGTCGTGCGGATCGGGCTCGCCGAGAGCGAGCACGCGCGCATTCTCGGGCCCGCGCGCAAGACGGCCGAGCGAGATCTCGCGGTCGCGCTGGCGCAGCGCTGGGAGTATGGCGCGACGACGGTCTCAGCCTCGCTCGCGATCGCCCACGCAGCCGGCGTCGAGGTGTTCGCGACCGGCGGCATCGGCGGGGTGCACCGCGGAGCGGAGCTGACGGGGGACGTCTCGGCGGATCTCGACGCGATCGCGCACCACCCGGTCGTCACGGTCTCGGCCGGGGCGAAGGCCTTTCTCGACCTCGCCCGCACGCTCGAGTATCTCGAGACGGCGGGCGTGCCCGTGCTCGGCTGGCGACACGACTGGTTTCCCGCCTTCTACACGCGCTCGTCGGGCCTGCGCGCGCCGCATCGGGTCGACGCGGCCGACGAGGCGGCAGCGGTGCTGCGCAGCCTGCCGCGGCCCGGCACCGGAGTGCTCGTGGTCGCACCGATTCCCGAGGCCGACGAGCTCGACCCGGCGCTCGTCGACGGCGCTCTCGCCGCGGCGCTCGCCGACGCCGAGGCGGCCGGCATCTCGGGCGCCGCCGTGACGCCGTTCGTGCTCGGCCGCATCGCGGCCGTGACCGAGGGCCTGAGCGTCCCGGCCAACCTCACCCTGGCGGAGAACAATGCGCGGGTCGCAGGCGAGATCGCGGTCGCGCTGAGCAGATCGTGACCGAGCCGACGATCGCGTTCGCGACGCCGGCCGCGTGGGAGGCCTGGCTGGCAGACCACCACGCGGACTCGACCGGCCTCCAGCTCAAGCTCGCCAAGAAGGGCGCCACCGCCACGAGCGTCACGTACCCAGAGGCGCTCGACGTCGCGCTCTGTTTCGGCTGGATCGACGCGCGCAAGCAGGGCCTCGACGACGACTGGTGGCTGCAGCGGTTCACGCCTCGCACGCCCCGCAGCCGCTGGTCGAAGATCAACCGCACTCGCGCCGAGCAGCTGATCGAGCAGGGGCTCGTGCGCGACCCGGGCCTGCGTGCGATCGAGGCGGCCCGCGCCGACGGCCGCTGGGAGGCGGCCTATGAGGGCCAGCGCACGGCGGAGGTGCCCGACGACCTGCGCGATGCGCTCGCGCAGAGCGAGCGGGCGAGCGCGTTCTTCGCCACCCTCGACCGCGTCAACCGCTACGCGATCCTCCACCGGGTCGGAGCGCCTGGCACCCCCGAGACCCGCGCTCGGCGCGTCGCGAGGTACGTCGCGATGCTCGAGGCGGGCGAGCGGATCCACGAGCCGCGTTCAGGACACTAGCGATCCTTCAGCGCGACGAGCCGGGCCCGGACCTCCGGCCACTCGTCGTCGATGATCGAGAAGTAGGCCGTGTCGCGCTGCGTCCCGCTCGCGTCGCCGCGCAGCGAGTGCTTGCGAAGCACGCCCTCGAAGGTGCCGCCGATCCGCGCGATCCCCCGGCGAGACTGCTCGTTCTGCGCGTCGCACTTGAACGCGACGCGGATGGCGCCGAGGTCGTCGAAGGCGTGGTCGAGCAACAGCAGCTTCGCCTCGGGGTTGAGACCGGATCCCTGCCACGGCCCGCCGTACCACGTGTGGCCGATCTCGATGCGCCGATCGATGGGGGCGATGTCGAGATAGCTCGACGACCCGATCGCACGTCCGCTCGCGGCGTCGATCACGGTGAAGGGAAAGCGGGAGCCGCTGTCACGCTCGGCGAGCGCGGCGCGCATCCAGCCGTCGATGCCGCCCTCGTAGAAGACGGGGCCATAGAGCGTGAAGGCCGAGGGATCCGCCGCTGCCGCTGCGGCGAGATCGTCGCGGTGACGCTCGTCGAGCGGCTCCAGTCGCACGCGGTCGCCACTCAGCACGACGGGTTCAGGTGTCTTCATGGCGCGAGCGTAGCTACCCTCCGGCCATGCATCCAGACACGCTCGCCGTCACCGCCGGCCGGCCCGCACCGGAGCCCGGCGGCCCGGTCAACGTGCCGATCTCGATGAGCGCGACCTTCCACTCGGATGGCGACCACCACTACGGGCGCGAGCAGAACGACACCTGGGCTGCCTTCGAGAGCGTTCTCGGCGCGCTCGAAGGCGGGCGGGCAGTCGGCTTCGCGAGCGGGCTCGCAGCCGGTGCGGCGGTGCTCGAGGGCCTGCCCACAGGCGCCGTCGTGGTGATGCCGCAGAGCGTCTACTTCGGCTTCGGCGAGATGCTGCGCGAGCGCCAGAGGCTCGGGCGCCTGACCGTCCGCGCGATCGACGCGACCGATGCCGAGGCGATGATCGCCGCCGCCGCGGGGGCCGACCTCGTCTGGATCGAGAGCCCGATGAATCCGACGATGGCGATCTGCGATATCGAGCGTGTGGCGGACGGCGCGCACGCCCACGGCGCCCTCGTGCTCTGCGACAACACGTTCGCGACGCCGATCTGCCAGCGGCCGCTCGATCTCGGTGCCGACATCGTGCTGCACAGCGTGACGAAGTTCATCGGCGGCCACTCCGACCTGCTGATGGGCGCGTGCGTGACGCGGGACGACGAGCTGCTCGCCGCGCTCGAGGGCAAGCGCTCGCTGTTCGGCGCGATCCCGGGATCGCTGACCGCCTTCCTCGCGCTGCGCGGCCTGCGCACGCTCGGCGTGCGGATCGAGCGCGCCCAGGCCTCCGCCGGCGTGCTCGCCGAGCGACTCGCGGCGCACCCGGGCGTGCTGCGCGTGCGCTATCCCGGACTGCACGACGACCCGGGCCACGCCGTGGCCGCGCGGCAGATGACGGGCGGGTTCGGCGCGATGCTCGCGTTCGAGACGCATGGCGACGCACGCACCGCCGAGGACGTTCGCCAGGCCTGTCGCGTGATCGTGGGAGCGACGAGCCTGGGCGGCGTCGAGTCGTTGCTCGAGCGCCGCGGGCGGTACCCGAGCGAGGTCGCGGCCGGAACCCCCGAGACGCTCTTGCGGATGAGCGTCGGCATCGAGCACGTGGACGATCTCTGGGCAGACCTCGAGCAGGCTCTCCGGCTGGCGATCCCGCGATGACGACGCTCTCCTCCTGCCTCCGCGAGATCCTCGGCGAGGCACCTCCGGTCGAGCTCAGCTCCGAGCGGCAGCTCGACGCCTGGCTGAAGGGCCGCAACCTCGGCTTCGTCCGTCCCGTCGACCCCGCGCGCTTCCAGTGGCCCGGGCACTGGATCGCGCTGCTCTCGGACGGCGAGCACGTCGTCATGTTCGGCGTTCCGAGCGGCGTCGTCTTCGGCTCGGGCGCCGGCGAGATCGCCGAGGCGCTCGTGCTCTGCCCGCTCGACCTGCACCGCGGCTGGAGCGACCCGTACCGCGCGGATCTCGCGACCGGACGCGTCGAGGCGATCGTGGTGGCGGATCATCGCGAGGCACCGGTGCGGCTCGTCGAGCGCGCGCTCGTCACGCCCGACGGCATCACCGGCGACCGCTATGGCCGAGGCGCAGGGACGTTCAGCTCGCCGGGGGCCACGGGCGTCGCACTGACGCTCGTCTCGGCCGAGGTGCTCGCCGAGACCGGCGTGAGCGCCGAGGAGGCGCGTCGCAGCATCGTCACCAGCGGGATCGCCCTGGAGGGTCTGATCGGGCACGAGTTCGCGATCGGCGCCGTGCGCTGCCGCGGCGCGCGCCTGGCCGAGCCGTGCGCCCACCTGCAGCGGCTGGGGCGTCCCGGCATGCTGCGATCGCTCGTGCACCGAGGCGGCATCCGCGTCGACGTGCTGACGCCCGGCGAGATCGCCGTCGGCGATCCGATCAGTGTCGGCTGACCGATGCGCATTCTGATCGACACCGACCCCGGGATCGACGATGCGATCGCACTGCTGCTCGCGCTCGCGAGCCCCGAGCTCGACCTCCGCGGGATCACGACGGTCTCCGGCAACGTCGACCTGCAAGCCGCGACGCGGAATGCCTTGCGCGTGCTCGCGCTGGCCGGGTGCGGCGACGTTCCCGTCGCGCCGGGATGCGATCGGCCGCTCGTGCGGCCGGTCCGGCACGCCCGCGAGTTCCACGGCGCAGACGGGCTCGGGGAGACGGGTCTGCCAGCGCCGACGACGGCGGCATCGAGCGAGCACGCGCTCGACCTGATCACCCGCGAGGTGCTGACGGGCGAGCCGGTCACGCTGATCGCCGTAGGCCCGCTGACGAACGTCGCCCTCGCCTGTGTGCTCCGGCCGGCGATCGTCTCGCGGCTCGCCCGGCTGATCGTGATGGGCGGCGCGATCGCGCGTGGGAACGTCCGTCCGAACGGCGAGTTCAACACCTGGGCCGACCCGGAGGCCGCCCAGCGCGTGCTCGCGGCAGACGTCCCCACGACCTGGGTCGGGCTCGATGTCACGCACCGGGCGACGCTCGGGCCGGCGGATCTCGAGGAGCTGCGCCGGGGCGGCGCGCCCGCGCAGGCTGCGGCGGCGATGCTCGACTTCTACGGGAGCCGGGAGCGCGCCGGCGAGGGCTGGGCGGCACCGATGCACGACGCGCTCGCCGTCGCCTGCGCGATCGACCCGTCGTTCGTCGAGACGCGCGCCCACCACATCGAGATCGACTGCGGAGGCGAGCTCTCCCGCGGCACGATGATCGTCTCCGACGAGCGTCACAGCGATGCCCCCGCGAACGGGCACGTGGCGGTCGACGTCGACGGCCCGCGCTTCGCCCGCCTGCTCGTCGAGCGCATCGCGGCGATGTGAGCCATCATGCGGGCGTGCCGCGCACGAACCGCCTGATCTGGCTGCTCGCGTTCACGCTCGTCTCGGCGGGATCGCTGACGGCGCACGCGCTCGGCTTCCGGCTCGTCGCGGGCAAGGGCGATGCGAGGCTGCTCGCAGCCACCGGTCACGCGTACCTTCCATCGCTGCCGGACACGCTGCTCGCCGCCGGCGCCTGCGCGCTCGTGCTCGTCTGCGCGATCGCAGCAGGCGCGGCCCGGGGCGGTCGCCGCGGCCTCGCGCCGCCGGCCGTCGCCGCGCTCGCGGCGCCGATCGCGTTCACGCTCCAGGAGCACCTCGAGCGGCTCGCCTCGGGCCACGACGTCTGGGCGACCGCCGTTGCGCCGACGTTCCTCGTCGGGCTCGCGCTGCAGCTCCCCTTCGCGCTGATCGGCCTCTGGCTCGCGCGACGCCTGACCGTCTGTGCGATCGCCGCCGGCGAGGTGCTGCGCCGCGCCGCCCGCTCGCTGCCGGCCGGTCCGCGCACGATCTGCTCGACCGCCGGCCCGCTCACGCCCCGCGTCGAGCACGGCGCACCGGCGATGCGGCGCGGACCTCCGCTCGCGACCTGATCCCACCAGGTCCCGAACTCGCAAACGGAGGTTCCCATGAACCGGAAGTCCCTTGGCATCATCGCCGTCGCGCTCGCCGCGGCGATCGGCGCGTTCCTGGTCGTGCAGCACGGAGACAGCTCCAAGAAGGCCGCCACGCGATCGCTCGCGCTCACCGTCAAGGACGGCGCGGTCGTCGGCAGCAAGCAGTCGCTGACGGTGAGCAAGGGCGACACGGTCAAGCTCACCGTCATAAGCGACGTCGCGGCGGAGGTGCACGTGCACGGCGTCGAGGTGAGGAAGGACGTCCCCGCCGGCGGCACGATCGAGCTCGACTTCAAGGCGAGCGTCGATGGCGTGTTCCCCATCGAGCTGCACTCCGCGCCGGAGATCCAGCTCGCGAAGCTGACGATCAACCCATGAGACGCGCCGTCTTCGCGTCGGTGCTCGCGGCGAGCCTGCTCGCCGCGAGCCCGGCGGAGGCGCACGGCCTGACCACGCGCGGCGACGTGCCGATCCCGGTCTGGCTCGCCGGCTGGGCCGCCGGCGTGGCGCTCGTGTTCTCGTTCGTCGCGCTCGCGGCGCTGTGGCCGAAGCCGCGCCTGAGCGACGCGGCATGGAAGCCGATCTCGCGAACGCTCGGGCGCGTGCTCACGAGCACCGCGGTCGACGTCGGCTGCGGCGCGATCGGCGTCGCGCTGCTCGTGCTGACGATCTGGGCCGGGCTCGCAGGCACCGACGATCCGGCGCTGAGCTTCACGCCGACGTTCATCTATGTCGGGTTCTGGGTCGGCCTCGTGCCGGTCAGCGTGGTCTTCGGCGACGTCTTCCGGCTGTTCAACCCGTGGCGAGCGATCGCGCGTGCCACGGCCTTCGTCGCGCGCAGTCTCTCGGGCGAGCTGCCCGCCCCGTACTCCTACCCCCGCTGGCTCGGGCGCTGGCCGGCCGCGCTCGGGCTGTTCGGGTTCGCGTGGCTGGAGCTGATCGCCGAGGACGGCCAGGTGCCGAGCGCGATCGCCCTCGCGGCGACCGTTTACTCGGCGATCACGCTGCTCGCTATGGCGGTCTTCGGCATCGACGCGTGGATCGGGCGGGGCGAGGCGTTCTCGGTCTACTTCAACCTCTTCTCCCGCCTCTCGCCGTTCCAGATCCGCGACCGCGTGCTCGGACGACGCCGCTTCCTGAGCGGCGTCGCGGCGCTCGAGACCCTCCCGGGGACGGCCGCGACGCTCGTCGTGATGCTCGGCTCGGTCACGTTCGACGGCGCGGCGGAGGGGCGCTTCTGGGAGCACCGCCAGCTCGACCTGATGAACGCGTTCACGTCACGGGGAAGCGACCTCTCGACCGCCCTCCAGGGCGCGGCCGCGATCGGGCTCGTCGTCTCGATCGGCATCGTCGCGCTGTTCTATCGCGGCGGGATCCTCGGCTCCGAGCTGATCACGGGGCAACGGCGGCGCACGCTCACGAACGGGTTCGCCCACTCACTCGTGCCGATCGCGTTCGCCTACGCGATGGCCCACTACCTCTCGTTCCTCGTCTTCAACGGCCAGGTGCTGCCGTCGCTGCTCTCCGACCCGCTCGGCAAGGGGACCTCCGACTGGCTCGGCCTGGCCGGCCAGCAGATCGACTACAGCGTGCTCTCGGCCGACACGACCTGGTACCTGCAGATCGCGGTCGTGATCACGGGCCACGTGCTCGCGCTGATGCTCGCGCACGACCGGGCGCTCCTGCTCGGCAAGGGCAAGGTCGGCGAGGCGGTGCGATCGCAGGGCTTCATGCTCGTGATCATGGTCGGCTTCACGAGCCTCGCCCTCTGGCTGCTCTCGCAGGCCAACGGCTGAGGGGAAGCCGAAAACGGGCGAGGGGCCGCGGTCTGTTGGACCGCGGCCCCTCGAAAACCCGGGGAGTTGACGGGATCTTCAGCTCGCGGGCGGCAGCAGCACGCCGTCGATGACGTGGATCACGCCGTTCGAGGCGAGCACGTCCTTGGCGAGGACGCGAGCGTCGTTCACCTTGATCGCGCCGCACGTGCGCTTGTGCCACGCCGTGCCCTTGTAGCGGGCGTGCCGGAAGCCGCGCTTCGTGAAGCACGACGCCTTGCGGATCGAGACCGACGCCCCGTTCAGCGTCTTTGCCATCCCCGCCTTGACCGCGTCGGCCGCGAGGACCTTGCCTGCGACGACGTGGTAGAGCAGCACGGCCTTCAGCTTGGCCGTGTCCTTGCCGAGCGCCGCGAGCGTGTCCGCGGGCACCTTGGCGAACGCGTCATCCGTCGGCGCGAAGACCGTGAACGGACCCTGATTCGC
>JANLRV010000088.1:0-32379 GCA_031361905.1 Actinomycetes bacterium | reverse complement strand
GGTGATCGACCAAAATGGGGTCATACCCCTTAGGTGCGTCTAAACTTCAGCCATGCGAGCCCGCGTAACGGAGCGCCCGTGAGAGGCCTCGAGCGACTGCGCCTGCTGGCGTCCGAGCTCGACCACCCAGAGGGCGTCAGCGTCGGCCCCGATGGGATGCTCTGGGCCGGTGGCGAGGCCGGGCAGGTCTACCGGATCGATCCGGTAGACGGCTCGGTCGAGCAGGTTGCGTCGACCGGAGGCGCCGTGCTTGGGCTCTGCCTCGATGCCGCCGGCTCGATCTACCTGTGCGACTTCGCGCGGCTCGCGATCCTGCGCGTCGATCCCGTCAGCGGATCGGTCGAGCCGTGGTGCGAGTCGATTGGCGGCGACCCGTGGGTCTATCCCAACTGGCCGGCCTTCGCAGCTGACGGCAGCCTCTACGTCTCGGACTCGGGACGGGAGCAGCTCGATGCCTGCGAGGGCCGCATCGTCCGCATTCCCCCAGGCGGAGGAGACGGCGAGGCGCTCGATCTGCGACCCCTGCACTTCGCGAACGGCCTCGCGGTCGAGCCGGACGGCAACCTGGTCGTACTGGAATCGCTCGACCCGCGTCTCTCTCGCGTCGATCTCTCGACCGGGGAGCTCAGCGAGCTCGCCGTGTTCGCGGGCGCGAACCCCGACGGCGTCGCCTGCCTCGAGGGCGGCGGGCACGTCGTCAGCATGTACTACCCGAACCACATCTGGGTGGTGCCGGCGGGCGGCGCGCCCATGCTGTTGCTCGACGACTCGGTCGGCATCCACGCCCCGACGCCGACGAACATCGCGTTCTTCGGCCCGGGTCGGCGGACGCTCGCGCTCGCTTCCCTTGGCGGCACCTGGATCAGCGCGCTCGAGACCGATCTCGTCGGCGCGCCGCTGCACTACCCCGGCTGATCACGGACACGCGAATGGCCGGCCCGCCCCGCATCGATGCGGGGCGGGCCGGCCGGTACGCAGCCCACGGTCAGCTCAGCCCGTCTTCGATTCCGAAGCGGAGGTCGACGCGCTCGCTCGTGGAGCGGTCGAAGCCCGTGCCGCCGCGGAGGACGTCGTGGCTGTGATCGGCGCCGTGCAGCTCGTCGTCGCCTGCGCCGCCACGGACGGGGTCGCTGCCCGCGCCGGCACGGAGCGTGTCGCTGCCCGCGCCGCCGTCGATGCGGTCGTTGCCCGCATCGCCGTAGACGGTGTCGTTGCCGGCGAGGCCGCGGATCGAGTCGTTGCCGCCGAGCCCGCAGATCACGTCGTCGCCCGTCGTGCCGACGAGCACGTCGTCGCCCTGGTCCGGACGCCGACCCGCAACCCATCACCCATGTGCCGGACGCGCCCGTCGCGCCCGTCGCCCCGGTCGCGTCCGAGCCGCCACCGGCGCCTCCGCCCGACCGTCCGCGACGCCCTGGCCGAGGCCGCGGGCCGATCGTCGCGGTCGCCGGGCTGCTGCTCGCCGCGGTGCTCGGCGGCGGCGTCGTGTTCGCGCTGGCGGGTGGCTCCGACGGCAAGCCGAAGGCGGATTCGACGACGGATTCGACCGGCTCGACCGGCAGCGCGGTGGTGAGCTCGTCGCTCTCGGCGCTGATGCCCGCGTTGCTCTGGCGTGGCTGCGTTCCGGAGCCGGGCTCGCGAGACGGGATTGTCGCGTCCGCGACCTGCGGCAGGCCCGACGGTCAGACGGGACCGTGGCCCGACCGCTGGAAGGCGACCGAGTACGCCGACGCCCGCTCGCTCTCGGGTGCCTTCGAGAAGATCCGCCGCAAGCACGGGGTGCGCATCGATCGCGGTCGCTGCGATCGAACCCTCTGGAGCGGTGACCGGCCTTGGATCCACGGCGACGGCAAGGCGGGCGGGCGCGTGATGTGCTTCTTCGAGAACGGCGACACGATGATCGTCTGGACGCACGAGAGGCTCCGACAGCCGACCCATCGCGACTTCCTCGGCGTCGCCCGCCTGACCGCGTCCGACGACCACCCGACGCTGCATTCGTGGTGGCGTTTCTGGGTGCACCAGATCGGCAAGGTGCGGCCGGCCTGAGCCGACGGCTGCGCCTGGGCCGCGCGTGGCTGGCACCATGACGGCATGCATCGCCGCCTCGCCACGATCGCCGCCCTGCTCGCCTGCCTCTCGATCACCGCCTCGGCGGCCGCAGCGACCTATCGGATCGCCGTCGTCAAGAAGGCCGGCCTGCGGTTCCAGGTTCCCGCGGGCTGGGCGCCGGTCACGCTCACGCAGTCCGCCGTGTTCTTCGTCCGGAACGACTCCGAGCGTGGGAAGTTCCGCAGCAACATCAACGTCGTCGTGGTTCCACTGCCGCAGAAGATCACGCTCGAGCAGTACCGGCAGGCGCTCCGTGCCGAGCTGAAGCGAGCGGGATTCAAGCACGTGACCGCGAAGATCCGGCGCCTCGCCGCGGGAAACGCGGTACGCACCTCGTACACCGTCGCGGCCGGCGCAGTCACGGTGCAGGGAGCGCAGGTTTGCTTCCTGCACGGCCTCAAGAGCATCGTCGTGACGTACACGCGTGATCGCGCCAAGCGCAAGGTCGCGCCGCTCTTCGCCCACTCGATCGACTCCATTCGCTTCGGAACGGTGCACTAGGCTGCCGGGATGCGTCGTATCGCCCTCCTCGCCGCGCTCCTCGGCGCCGCGCTCAGCGCCCTCTCCGCGTCGTCCGCCTATGGCATCGTCGGCGGCACCGACCAGCTCAGCGACAGCTTCGCCGCGCCGATCGCGTATATCGAGCTCGACGGGCGCGGCGGCAGCTTCAACTGCACCGGCACGCTGATCTCGCCGACGGTCGTGATGACGGCCGGCCACTGCGTCTACGACACCACCGAGAGCGGCAACCTGATCGGGATCATCGCGCCCGACAAGATCCGCGTGCGCGTCGGCGCGCGTCTGCTCGCGGACCCGACGCAGGGCACCAGCGCGGGCGTGATCGCCGTGCTGCCGCAGGGCGCCTACCGCTGGGACGGGCGCCATCGCTTCCACGACATCGCGCTGCTCGCGCTCGATCGCGCGATGACGCAGACGCCGGCGCGCCTGCCCGAGCAGACGCCCGACCCCAGCAAGCCGCTCCTGATCGCGGGCTATGGCCAGACCTCCACCGGTGACACGACTCGCAACCGCCCGCTGCGCGCCGGCATCATCACCGCCTCCGATCCGAGCACCTGCAAGCTGTCCGACGAGAAGTTCGACATCAAGTGGCTGTTCTGCGGAGCCGCGTCGACGGACGCGACCTTGGCCGTGCCCGGCGCGACCGCCTGCCATGGCGATTCCGGTGGCCCTGCGTTCGGCTTCGAGAACACGCTCGACAACCTCACCGTCGAGGGCATCATCAGCTACGGCACGAACAGCTCGTGCGAGTTCTCCCGCACCTACGCGGTGCTCGTCTCGAGCGAGCGCGGGTTCATCGATCGCGCGCTCGCGACGCCGCCCACGCTCTGGCGCGAGCTGCGTGACGACCCGCCCCACGCCGCGATCAAGCCGCTCCGCCGCCGCGTCGGAAAGGCCGGGACGCTCTCGGTGCGGATCGACGACGACAAGAGCACCCGCTCTCGCATCGAGGTCAGCTTCTACACGAAGAAGTTCAAACGCATCAACGGCGCGTTCCGGAGCGTCAAGACGAACCAGTGGATCTCGTTCACGGTGCAGCCCACGAACGCGCCGTTCATCGGCTTCGTCTGCGTCGAGGGCACCGACAAGAAGGCCAAGCTCTCGAACTTCGCCTGCGCGGCCGACGTCGTGCGGCGCTAGTGGTGCACTAGGCGGCTAGCGCGACGGGCCGTGCGAGCATGGCCTGCGCGATGCGGCCAGCGGCCGCGACGAGGCCGTCGAACTGGGCGTCCTCGGTGAAGTGGCCGACGCAGGCGATCTGCAGGTTGCTGCCGCGCAGCTCGATAAGGTCCGGACCCGCATCGACGATCCAGGTCTGCACCGCCGGTGTCAGACAGGCGCGCACCTCGATCTGGTCGGCGTGCGGCGGGGCGGCGACGTGGAAGTGCTCGGCGAGCTCGGTCGACTCGAGCTGCACCTCGACGAGCGAGGGGTCGAGCTTGAGCGGGAGGCCGCCGGACGAGCGGCGGCGGCTGATCACGAGCCCGCTCACGCGCGGAGCCACGTCGTTCAGGAGGACGGCGGTGCAGTGGAAGCGCGGGACCCAGCGGTAGGAGTTCCGATCCTCGTCACGATCCTCCGCGGTGATCGCGACGACGGCGCCGTTCGGATACCCGCAGAGCGGCCCGCGCACCGCGCCGAGCAGATCGACGCGATCGGCGCTGTGCCCGAGCGTGGCCCGCTCGACGAACATCGCGAGGCCCGCGGCGGTGGGATCGCGATAGACGCCGGGCGTGTGCTCGATCGAGGCGCCGTTGAGGCGGAGCGCCGCGTCGAGCGGGCTCCACCCGTGCTCGGCCTCGCGGTCCCACTCCGAGACGGGCTGCACGTCCTCTGCGCCCGGCAGCGGCGCGCTCAGGCCATGCGTCGCGCCCCACCAGAAGAGCTGCTCGGCCGCGTCGTTGCGAACGCCACGGTTGGCGCGCGACGAGCGTACGGCCCCGATCGCGAGGCCGAGTCCGCCGACGGCGAGTGCGATCAGAATTCCCGCGTGCGAGGTCATGCCTCTCACACTAGATGAGCGATTTCGTTTGATCGGGTGTTCTGGCGTTGGCACGGAATCACGCATCGAATCACGGTCTACGCGTGTGCGGCCTTCCTGATCGTCTCGACAGCCGCCATGCCCGCGCTCGTCAGCAGGGCCGCCTCGTTCGAGTGGCAGATCAGATCGATCGAGCTCGCGTAGCGCCGGGCGAGCCCGAGGTCGCTCATGTAGAGCGCCGACCAGATGCCCGCGTTCCGGCACGCGCTCGCGACGCGCTCGATCGCACCCACGAGCGCGGGGTCGTCGAGCTGGCCGGGGATGCCGAGCGCGATCGAGAGGTCCGTGGGTCCGACGAACGCGATGTCGACGCCCTCCAGCGCGACGATCTGGTCGATCTGGGCGAGCGCCTCGCGCGTCTCGATCTGGATCACGACGAGCGACTCGCGGTTCGCCGCCGCCATCGTCTCGGCGATCGGCCCGCTGCGGAAGCGCGTCTGTCCGCGCCCGAAGGCGCAGCCGCGCTCGCCGACGGGCGGGTACTTCGCGAACGAGACGGCCTGGGCGGCGTCGGCGGCGCTCTCGATGCGCGGCACCATGACGGCCTGCGCCCCGCCGTCGAGCGCCTGCGCGATCGGCTCGTAGGCGAGCCCGGGCACGCGCACGATCGGCGTCACGCCGACCATCGACGCGGCCCGGCAGAGGTCGGCGATCGTCTCGGTCGCGAACGCGCCGTGCTCGCCGTCGACGATCACCGCGTCGTAGCCCGCGTTCGCCAAAAGCTGCATCACCGAGGGCTGGCGGAGCTCGCCGACCATCGTGCAGATCGCGCGCTCGCCGGCCTCGAGCCGGGCGCGCAGCGAGCTCGTCGGCACCACGGGGCTCGTCATGGCCGGCACTGGTGTGGTTGCGGCGGGACGTCCAGCGCCGGGTTCCGGTCGAAGAATCCGACCGGCTTGAGCCAGAACGAGACGGTGTCGGCGGGCATCACGGGCCAGTCCTCGACGCGCGTGATGTGGTGGATGCCGAAGACGTACCAGAGCACGACGTCCTCGCCCTCGAGCGGGCGGTCCGCGCGCATCCAGACCGGCAGGCCCGTGTCGGAGAGGCTCTGGGTCGGGTAGTCGCCGGCCGGCCAGCGCTCGTCGTCGGCGTGCCGCGTGACCCAGAGCTGGTGCGCGATCACCTCGGCGCGCCTGACGACGGGCGACGCGGGATCGAAGAGGGGCGGGATGCAGCCGGTCGGGACGAGCTTGTAGCCGACCGGGTCGCCCCAGGCGTTCAGGCGCTCGGGATTGACGACCTTCCAGGCGCGCTGGGTCGGCCAGCTGTAGTCGCGCGCGCCCTCGGCCTCGGAGCGGATCGGCGTCGCCCGCTGGGCCAGCGCGAGGCCGTGCGGGTTGTCCGGCCCGATCGGAGGCACCACGGCGTCCACCTCGAGCACCGTGTTGTGCTCGCCGTCGATGTCGAGGTCGAGCCGCGCGACGATGAAGTGCTGGTGGTAGGGCGCGTAGGTCCGCTCGTCGATCACCGTCCCGTTCGCCGGCCGCGCATCGCGGATCGCGCTCGCCACCATGATGCCCGTCGCGCGGATCTCGCACTCGACGTTGCCGTCCTGGTAGAAGCGCCAGTAGACGAGGTACTCGTAGTTCGAGACCGTGGCGTGGAACGAGACGACGAGGCGGCGCATCCGGCGAACCTCGGCGCCCGCGATCGGATCGACGTGCTTCCAGAGCACGGCGTTGTCCTCCTCGTGGATGCAGATCGCGTTCTTCACCGTGTACGGCTCGCCGCGCGTGTTCGCGAGCACGCCGTCGAGGTAGCGGATCTCGCCGAGGCAGTCGCAGCCGAGCTCGAGCGAGACGGTCATCGCGCCCAGGCCCCACTCGCCGACGTCGAAGGCCGTGCGGCGGGCGTGGTCGACCGACGGGTCGCGATAGGGCACGACCATCTCGGCGAACGAGAGCCGGTGGGCGACCGAGCGGAGCTCGCCGGCGTCCTCGTAGCCGACCTGGTGCAGCGTGAGGCCCTCGCGCTGGTTGAAGCCGACGCGCATCGACCAGCGCTGCCAGCGCAGCTCGTTCCCGGCGAGCGTGAAGGACGGTCCCTCGGGCTGGGTGATCTCGAGCGGCTTGAGATCGTCGCGCAGCGTCTGCCCCGGAACGAGCGCGGGCGTGTACTCGCCCATCGTGGCCGGCTGCTCGACGCGGTAGCTCTGCTCGATCTCGAGCAGCTCGAGCGCGTTCACGTCGACGATCGGATGGAGCCCGCCGAGCAGGTTCGCGTAGGGGCTCGAGCCAGGCGTGCTGCGCACCCACACGTCGCACCAGCCGACGCGCCGGTCGCGCCAGCGCTCGGGCACGAGCGCCTCGCCGTAGGCCCACAGGTCGAAGAGCACGAGCGACGGATCGGTCACCCCGCGCTCCGTCAGCGCGGCGAGCATCTGCGGATGCGTCTTCAGCATCGTCGCGGCGTCGTGGTACTCGTCGAGGGTGAAGCTCGGCTGCACGCCCGGCACGCTCGTCCACGATTCCATGGCGCCGGTGGTGACGTTGACGATCGCCTCGGAGACCTCGCCGCTGCGCCGGTCCCAGCAGACGGCCTTGCAGCGGCGCACGATCGGTCTTCCCGGCTCCCACTCGCGGAGCTCGGCCTTGGCGGGCTCCTCGAGCCCGATGAACCCGAAGCGCCAGTGCTCGTCGACGCCGCGTGCGGCGCGCACGCACTCGACGGCCCGTGCGATCTCGTCGGAGCTCAGCGGGTCGAGCGGGTGCGTCGCCGTCATCGGGCGATCCTACGCGAGTCCCAAGCTACCCTCGCTGCATGTTGCGAATCGGAGTGCTCGGCGTCGGCAGCGTCTTCTGGGGTCCGTACCGGAGCCTGATCGAGCGCCTATCCCACGAGGGCCTCGTCGAGCTGACCGCGGTCTACGACACCGACCCGGCGAAGCTCGCGGCTGTGCGCGGGCTGCTCGGGCTGCCCCACGACCCCGGTGGCGCGCAAGAGCTGATCGCGCGTGACGACGTCGACTGCGTGCTCGTGCTGACGAGCATGAACCCGCATGGCGCGCTCGCGCTCGCCGCCCTCGAGGCGGGCAAGCACGTGCTCGTCGAGAAGCCGATGGCGACCACGCTTCCCGAGGCTCAGTCATTGCTCGACGCGAGCCGCAGATCCCCGGGCCTGCTCGTCTGCGCGCCGCACATCGTGCTCTCGCCGACCTATCGCGAGCTGCACCGGCGGGTCGGCGCCGGCACGATCGGCGACCTCGTGCTCGCGCGCGCCCGCTACGGCTGGTCGGGCCCATCGTGGGGTGAGTGGTTCTATCGCCCGGGCGGGGGCGCGCTCTTTGACCTCGGCGTCTACAACCTGACGAGCCTCTGCGGCTTCCTCGGCTCCGTCCGTCGCGTCACCGCGTTCGCGGGCATCGCGATTCCCGAGCGCGTCGTCGAGGGCCGGAAGATCACGGTGGAGGCCGAGGACAACGCGCACGTGCTGCTCGACTTCGGCGGCTCGTGCTTCGCGTCGGTCACGACGGGCTTCACGATGCAGAAATACCGCTCGCCCGCGATCGAGCTGTACGGCACCGAGGGGGTGCTGCAGCTGATGGGAGACGACTGGGCGCCCGAGGGCTTCGAGCAGTGGCGCAACGAGGCGGGCGTCTGGGAGGTCGTGCCCGAGACCGACCCGGCCTGGCCGTGGACGTCGGGCCTGCGCCACCTCGCCGAGTGCGCCGCGCAGGGACGCCCGACGGTCCCGCGCCCCGAGCACGCGTTCCATGCGCTCGAGGTGATGCTGGCGGCGAAGCGGTCGTCCGCGGAAGGTCGCGTGATCGAGATCGCGAGCGAGTTCCCGCCGCTCGACTACTCCAGCCTGCCAGTGATCGATGACGACGAGCGGCGGAAGCACGATCCGCGCACGCTCGTCTGAGTCGAGCTTCGACTGCGCGGCTCAGATCAGCAGCGCTCTTGGGTCGTGATCACCGCGCTTTCACGTAGGTCGTTTCCATCCTCGCCGACCGGCTCGCAGAGCCGGATTCGGCGGGAGCACGCAGTCGCCGCAAGCACCCGACGGTTCGGTGAAAGCGCACCTCCGAGCCGTGCAGTCCGAGATTTTGGTCCCTTCTGAAATAGCCAGAGGGCGTTCTCGGGAATGAATATTCCGGCCTTCGGGGGTAAAGGGTTCCTCGATCGAGTTTTGAGCGTCGTAAGAACGTGTCGTCGCGCCACCGGTTACCCCCGCGAGATCATTGTGGCTCCGCACTGTGTTGCTCTCTCGGCTTCCGGCTTGCCCGTCGACCGCGACGTGTGGTTGCGGTAGCTCGGATCAAGTCGCGTTCACCCCGAAGAGCGGGAAGCGCGGACCATCAGCATGGGCCTCAGCTCAGGTCATGGAAGAAAGCGGTCAGGTCGCCTGCTACCAGCGCGGCTGCCTCGACCGGGGCAAAGTGCCCGCCGCGCGGAAAGACCGTCCAGCGCCGGATGTTGTATACGCGTTCCAGATACGAGCGCGGCGGCTCGCCTTCGGAAACGGTTTCGTGGGCGAAGACACCGAACGCCGTGGGCGTGTTGACGTAGGTGGGATCGACTGGGTACCGGCGATTATCCCAATAGTCGCGCATCGACGTTGTGACGGTCTGCGTGACCCAGTAGAGCGTGAGGGTGGCGCAGAGGAAATCATCGGGCGGCGTGACCTCGCTCCACGAGTGCCACTTTTCGCCGAGGTAGGCGGCCAGTCCCGCCGGGGAGTCGTTGAGTCCATAGCCAACGGTCTGCGGCTTGGTGGACTGGATCGCGCTGTAGCCGCGCTCCGTCGTACTCCACGCCCGGTTCCCCGCGAGGTACAAACGCTCGACGTCGGACAGCTCCGCGTCATCCACCACGGGGGCGATGTCCGACTCCAGTGTGGTGAGGTGGATCCCGATTGCCGACTCGGGATGATCCAGCGCAAGGATCGTCGTCACCCCAGAACCGAAGTCATAGCCGCCCGCGCAATAGCGGGAATACCCAAGCTCCGACATGAGACGGTGCCAACGTTCCGAGACGTGTCGGTAGTTGATGCCGAGCTTGAGTGGACGCGGCGAGAAACCATACCCGGGCAGGGAGGGTATTACCACGTCGAAGTGTTCGAGCATCGGCAGCATGTCCACGTAGTCGAGGAAGCTACCGGGCCAGCCGTGTGTGAGGATGAGCGGCACACCTTGACCCGATGCGGCACGCTGATGCACGAAGTGGATGCCATCCCAGGTGAAGTGGTCGAGCGCGTTGAGCTTCCGCTCCCAGGCACGCCAGTCGAACTCATGGACCCAGTGGGAAACGAGGCGCCGCAGCCAGTCTAGCTCGGTGCCTTGTTCCCAGCCTATGCCGGGTATTTGGTCGGGCCATCTTGTATGTTGCAACCGTGCCCGCAGATCGTCGAGCACCTCATCCGCGACGTGAATCCGAAACGGTTCCAACTACAGCAACTCCCTTTTGGCCATGGCCTGCGGTCGGCTCAACGGCTCGTTCGCAAACGAATCGACATGTCATACGAAATGGACATTCTTGTCAGGATATCACTGGTCAAGAATCGGGTCTCCTGTCGCTGATCTGACATCGGTCACATGAACTGGTGGACGCGCATTCGAGGCAATCAACTGTTACGTGTCTGCCGGTGCCGGCGTCGACGAACCTGGCCGCGGAGTGGTTGTCCTTTCACGTTCCTCGTCAAATCTGCCTCTCGCTCTCGTCACCCGTCCGAAAACATTGGCATACGATCGAGACCTTCGATACCCCGCGGGGCACCGGTTCCCTCAAGATCGCACCCGCTCGAGCGAGAGCGGATCGGGCTTCCCGAACCCTTGCTCGAGATAGTGGACGCGGTAGCGCGCTCCCTCCCGCATGCGCTCGGTCGCGAGCGACTCGACGACGAAGGTGACGCCGTCGATGGTCGCGTGCCACGTGCCGAGACTGCTCGACGTCGGGCTGAACTCGACCTCGCCCTCGACGCTCAGCAGCTTGGGTCTCGCGTAGGCCTGCTGGTGGCGCGTCCCGCGGCGCATGAAGAAGATCACGATCACCGCGATCCAGGCGCGGATCGCGGCCGGCACGATCAGCGAACTCGTGTCAGCGCCGGCCGTGCGCGACTGGGCGAAGACCACGAGCACGATCACCGCGATCAGGATCATCGGCATGATCGTCCGCGAGCGCTTGAGCTGGCGCTTGGTGATCTTCGCGGTGTTCGCGAACAGCAGCTTCTGTCCCGGCGTGAGCCGTCCCTCGCGGTTCGCGGCGAGCTCCTCGTCGTCGAACTGGAAGAGCTGCCCGAGTTGCGGGTCGAACGCCATGCCCCCTCCCATCGTCGGATGCTCGTGACGATGCCAGACCGGCGTCGTGGTAGCTTCGGGCGATGCCGCGCTCCGCACGCCGTCTCGAGGGCCTCGGGACCTCGATCTTCACCGAGATGACGGCGCTCGCGCAGGCGACCGGCGCGATCAACCTGGGCCAGGGATTCCCTGACGAGGACGGGCCGATCGAGGTGATCGAGGCCGCGTACGCGGCGATGCGCGCGGGCCACAACCAGTATGCGCCGCTCTCGGGCGTGCCGGTGCTGCGCGCGGCGATCGCGGCGCATCAGCGGGACCGCTATGGCCTCGTGCACGATCCCGAAAGTGAGATCCTCGTGACCTTCGGTGCCACCGAGGCGATCGCGTCGGCGATGCTCGCGTTCTGTGATCCGGGCGACGAGGTGATCGTGCTCGAGCCGTTCTACGACTCGTATGCCGCGACGATCCGCTTTGCCGGAGCGACGCGCGTGCCCGTCACCCTGCGACCGCCCGCGTTCGCGCTCGACCCCGGGGAGCTGCGCGCCGCCGTGAGCCCGCGCACGTGCGCGCTGCTCGTCAACTCGCCGCACAATCCAACTGGGCGGGTCCTCTCCGCGAGCGAGCTCACCTCGATCGCCGAGGTCTGCTGCGAGCACGATCTCGTCTGCATCAGCGACGAGGTCTACGAGCACCTCGTCTTCGACGGCGTGCACGTGCCGCTCGCGACGCTGGCCGGCATGGCCGAGCGCACGCTGACGATCTCGAGCCTTGGCAAGACGTTCTCGCTGACGGGCTGGAAGGTCGGCTGGTGCTGCGGTCCGGCCGAGCTCGTGACGGCCGTCCGGGGCGTCAAGCAGTTCCTCACGTTCGCCGGCGGCACGCCGTTGCAGCACGCCGCGGCGACCGCGCTCCTGCTCGGCGATGGCCCGATCGCGGCGCTCCGCGACGCGCTCCATCGCAAGCGCGACCGCATCGCGGCTGGCGTGCGCGCGGCGGGCCTCGTGCCGCTCGTCCCGCAGGGCACCTATTTCATCAACGTCGATGTCGGCGAGGACGCGGCTGCGTTCTGCCGCGCGCTGCCCGAGCGCTGCGGCATCGTCGGGATCCCGACGAGCGTGTTCTACGACGACGCCGGTGCGGCGCCGACGCTCGTGCGTTTCGCGTTCTGCAAGCGCGACGCGGTGATCGACGAGGCGGCGGCGCGGCTCGCTCGGTCCTCGCGCTAGCGATCGCAAGAACGGTGCCTGGCACTTTTATTGGCGCGTAGGCGCTCGAGCCGACGGCCGGAGCTGCGCCGCGTCCGCCGCGAATGGCGCAACGACCCGGCTCTCTGGCGATTGGTGCCAGCGTGCCCAAGAACGGTGCCTGGCACTTTTATTGGCGGTGGCGCGTGCCCGCGCTCTACGCCGACGCGAACAGGGACGCGGGCGGCGTCGTCGCCGTGATCCGCGCGGGATCGGGCTCGAGGCCCGCCTGGTCGAACGCCAGGAGCAGCGCTCCGACGGCCGGCTCGACGCTCGCCCGCACGAGCTCCGCCCCCGGCGCGTGGCGGTAGATCTCCCGCTCGAGCGCGTCGGCGTGCGCGTGTCGGAGCACGCCGCCAGCGAGCAGCAAGGCGTAGGCATCCGAGAGGCCGACGCGACGAGCGGCGACGCCGGCCGACTCGCCGAGCCGCCGCCCCTGCTGGTCGACGATCGCCCGTGCGGCGTCGTCGCCGGCGCTCGCGGCGTCGAGCACGATCGGCGCGAGACGCGCGAGCTGGGTCTCCGTCTGCGGTCGGGCGTCGCGCGCCGTCAGGCGATGCAGCAGGTCCATCGCGGAGGAGGCGTGATAGGCGTCCAGGACCGGGTCGCGGAGCGCCGTCGGGGGCTGCAGCTCGAGCTCCGACCGCTGGATCGCCCTGAGCGCGTCCTGCCCCATCGCCGAGCCGCCCATGCGCTCGGGCCAGAACCCGAGGTGGAACCGAAGCTCGCCGTTGCGCGCGCCGATCGCGCCACCTGTCCCGACGACGACGGCGACTCCGTCTCGGCGCGTGGGCGACGTCCGGATCGCGCCGATCGCGTCGTTCACTATCGTCGGGGCTGCGATGCCGAGACGGCTCGCGAGCTCGCTGCGCAGCAGCTCGAAGTCCTCGGGCCAGTCGGCTCCGCCGAGCGAGAAGACGGCGTCCGAGACCGAGCTCGCCTCGACGCCCGCGGCCGTCAGCGCCGCCTCCACGGCGCGCACGATCTCGCTGATCGCCGGCTCGGCGGACAGGCCGGCGTGGATGTCCGCACAGCCCGCGCGGCCTGCGCCGACGATCGACCCGGCAGGCTCCGCGACGAGCGCGACCGTCTTCGTGCGCCCCCCGTCGACGCCCAGGAGCACTCGCGTCACGCCGTGACCAGTCGCTCCGGCAAGTGCGCGCGGTGGGCCTCGGCGAGCTCGGCGTAGAGGCGCTGCGCGTGATCGATCGTGCGCACGAGCGGGTTCGCGCAGAGCGCCTTGACGGCATCTGCCCGGCTGCCCGACCACGCGGCCTCGGCGGCCAGCACCTGGTACTCGGCGAGCGATTGCACGAGACCGGCGAGATGGCGTGGGAGCGGCGCGGGCGCAGGCAGCGGATCGATCCAGCCGTCGTGGCAGCGGCCGAGGATCTCGACGACGACGTGCTCGTCGAAGCCGGGCAGCGCCCCGCCCAGGTTCGGCACGTTGACGGGGTGCACCTCGTCCTTGCCGTTGAAGACGGCGTCCATCACGTCGATCGCGAGCTCGAGCTCGTGGATGCCGCCGCGCGAGCGGCCCGGATCGAGCTGCGGGTCGTCGAGCGCGGCCTGCTCGGCGTAGTGCGCCCAGTACTCGGGCGCAGACGCGAGGATGTCCTCGGCGCGCGTCGTCGGCTTGGCGGCGAGCTCGGCGAGCACCTCGTCCTCGCAGTAGTAGTACTGCCAGTACTCGGATGGCACCGCGCCCATCTCGGCGGCGATGCGCAGCTGCCGCCGCCGCTTCGGCTCGAGCGTCGGATCGTCGCGGCGGCGCTCCCAGGCGGCGCGGATCGCCGGCATCGCGTCCTCGCCGTCGAGCAGATGCTTGACGCTCCAGCTCAGGTGGTTGACGCCCACGATCACGGTCTCGAGGCGACCGGGCGCGAAGCCGGCGGCCTCGCTGATCTCGCTCGTGTAGTAGATCGGTCCCTCGCAGAGCGAGACGAACGGCACCTCCGAGTGCATCGTGACGGCCTGCGCGACGATGTTGACCGGGTTCGTGTAATTGAAGATGCGGGCGCGGGGGCAGGCCACCGCGACGTCCTCGAGCACGCCCTTCATCACGTGGATCGCGCGCAGCGCCATGAAGAAGCCGCCCGCCCCCTGGGTCTCCTGGCCGATCACGCCGTGGGCGCGCGGGATCTTCTCGTCCAGCACGCGCGCCGCGAAGCCGCCGGGCCGATAGCTCGAGAGGATCGCGTCGCAGTCCGCCAGGCCCTCGCGCCGGTTCGTCGTCGCCGTGATCTCGATGTCGAGTCCGCGTGCCTTGGCCATCCGCTCGGCGAGCCCGCGCACGAGCTCGAGCCGCTCGGGCTCGAGGTCGATCAGCACCACCTCGGAGCCGTCGAAGTCCTCGCCCCGGTGCAGGAACGAGGCCATCGTCCCCGCCCCTCGGGTCGATCCACCGCCGATGTACGCGAGCTTGATCCGGGCCATCCCTACTCCTTGACGGCACCCGCGAGCACGCCGCGGATGAATTGGCGTTGCAGAAACACGTAGGCGATGATCACCGGCGTCGCGACGAGCACGGAGGCGGCCGCGACCTTGGTCGGGTCGCCGGCCCGCGTTGCGCCCGCGAAGTAGCTCAGGCCGAGCGGCGCCGTGGTGTTGTCCGAGCCCTGCAGCAGCACGAGCGCGAGCAGGAACTCGTTCCATGTGTACATGAAGACGAGGGCGCAGAGCGTCAGCAGCGCGGGCTTCGAGAGCGGGAACAGCACGCTCCTCAGCAGGCGGAAGCTCGAGGCGCCGTCGATGCGGCCGGCCTCGACGATCGAGCGCGGCGTGGTCAGGAAGAACGCGCGCATCCAGAATGTGCCGAGCGTGACGGATTGGCCGATCTGGGGCAGGATCAGCGCCCAGTACGAGCCCACCAGATCGACGTTCTGGAAGTCGTAGTAGAGCGGGATCACCGTCGCCTCGTAGGGGAAGACGAGGCCGAGCATGAAGAGGTTGAAGAGGATCGTCTTGCCGCGGAAGTGCATCGTCCCGAAGGCGTAGCCGGTGAGCAGCGAGAGACCGGCCGAGACGATCGTCACGGAGACCGCGACGATCACGCTGCCGAGCATGCCGTTCGAGAAGTTGCCCTCGTTCCAGGCCGCCACGAACGTGTGGAAGCTGAACGTCGTCGGCAGCGAGAAGCCCGTCACGCGGTCGTTCTTCTGGTGGAACGCGAGCGAGACGATGGAGAGCAGCGGGTAGAGCACGGCCAGCGTGAAGCCCGACAGGACGACGTAGGTGGTAATCCGGTCGAGCCGCGAGGTCATCATTCGCCGGCCCTCGAGAGCCGGCCGAGCACGAGCGCGACGGCCGAGATGGTGAGCGTCAGCATCGTCGCGATCGCGGCGGCGTAGCCGACGCGGTGGGGCAGATCGAAGGCGTTGTAGAACATCAGCCAGGACGGGACCTCGGTCTCGCCCGCGGGGCCGCCGGAGGTCGTGTTGTAGATCAGGTCGAAGCTGCGCAGGGCGGTGATCGTGGTCAGGGTCGCGGCGACCACGAGCTCGTTGCGCAGGCCCGGCAGCGTGACGGCGAGGAACTCGCGCACGGCACCTGCGCCGTCGACGCGGGCCGCCTCGTAGAGCGACCCGTCGATCCGCTGGGCGCCGGCCAGGAAGAGCACCATGCAGAGGCCGAACGTGACCCACGTCCCGATCGCGCCGACCGCACGGAGCGCCCAGTCGAAGTCGCCGATCCAGGTGTGGGCGTAGCCGCTCAGCCCGATCGCGCGGAGGAACTCGTTGAGCGGTCCCTCGGGCGCGTACCACCAGACGAAGGCCTGCGCCACGACGACGGTCGCGATCGTCTGCGGCATGAAGAGGACGGTGCGGAAGAACGTCAGCCCGCGCACCGGGAAGCGCGTCAGGAGCGCGGTCAGGAACAGCCCGAGCACGATCGAGAGGACGCTGAAGAACAGCACGAGCTGCAGCGCGTGCCCGAAGCCCGCGCGGATCCGCTCATCGCCGAAGAGCTCGCGGTAGTTCGCGAAGCCGACGTACTCGCGCGGCGAGACGCCGTCCCAGGCGTAGAGCGACAGCTTGACCGTCTGCCCGAGCGGGAACAGCGTGAACAGCAGGTAGAACGCGAGCGCCGGCAGGATGTACAGGTAGGCGACCCGGCGCGGCGCGCCCGGTGCGCGCCCGGAGAGCTTCCTCCGGGCGCGCGGTCGATCTTCGGGCGAGCTCACTACTTGAGCTTCTTGTCGAACTTCTCCCAGTCCGCCTGGACGTGCTTGATCACGTCAGCAGCCGATTCCTTGCCTCCGGCGAACTTCTGGAACTCCGTGCCGAGGGTCGTGTACATCGTGTCCGTCGTCCAGTCCGGGAAGAGCGTCAGCCCGTCCTGCTTGACGAGCTGTTGCCAGCCGCCTGCGATCGACGACAGGTACGGGTCGCCGACGGCCTTCGGGGCCGTGCTGATCGCGGGGATCTGGTTCTGCGCGTACATCAGCTTCGCGGAGCCCGACTTGGCGTTGATCAGGAAGTCGATGTACGCCGCGGCGATGTCCGCGTTCTTCGTCTTCGCCGAGATGTGCCACGGCAGGCTCGTCGAGCCGATCGCGACGTGCTTGCCGCTCGCGCCCGCCGGGCCGTTGTAGAACTCGAGGCCGCTGCCAAGGCCGGCCTTCAACACGGCGGCCTGCCAGTTGCCGCCCATGTAGAACACGCCCTTGCCCTTTGCGAACGCCGCCGCGGCGTCGTTCTCGCCGACCGCGTTGTAGTCGGTCCCGAAGACGCCGGCGTCGACCCAGCGCTTGAGCACGGCGAGCGCCTTCGCGTTGCCCGGCGTGTCGAACGTCGCGCCGGGGGCGTGGAAGATCCAGTCGCGCACGGACTTGCCGGTCACGTAGGCGCCCTGGATCATGCCCCAGGCGTGCACGATCTCGTAGCCGTCCTTGTTGCCGAGCGTGATCACGGGCTCGCTCTTGGGGAGCTTGCCCCGGACGTTGGTGACGAGCGCGTCGAACTCGGCGAACGTCTTCGGGTGCACCGTCGAGATGCCGAGCTTCTTCAGCCGGGCTGCGTTGACGAACACGCCGGTCGACTGGCCGAACTGGCCGACGCCCCAGAGGTTGCCCTTGCCGAACGTCTTGCCATCGGGCGTCCAGCGGAACTGCGCCGCGGCGCCGGCCGAGTAGTACTTGCCCCAGCCGTACTTCTTGGCATAGCCGTCGAGCGGCCGGATCAGCTTGGCGCGCACGAGCAGCGCGTCGGTGCCGTAGCCCTGGTTGCCCTCGGCCACGTCAGGCGCGTTGTTGCCGTTGAGCGCGAGGTTGATCACCTTCATGTAGTCGGTGAATGCCTTGAACGTGAGCTTCACCTTGACGTTCGGGTACTTCTTCTCGAACTGCTTCGAGATCTCCTCGATGACTGGCTTCGGACCAGGATCCTGGTTGTCTGCCGACCAGACGTTGAGGGTGACGTTGCCGTACTTGGCGAACGGGTTCGCCGCGGCGTTCGCGGCGCTGCCCGGCCGCGCGGCCGAGCTGCCGGTGAACGCGACGGCGACGCCGATCGCGCTCGTGGCGGCGAGCGCCAGAACCGTTCGTCTGCTCGGCGTGGGGATGCCCATGAGCGGTCTTCCTTTCACGTGGACTGGTGGGGAATCTACCGCGCGGTCGCGGTCTCGTGCAGGCATGCGTGTGTCTCTTTCTCGCGGGGGTGTCAGATGAGGTCGCTCGTGACCAGGGGTGTCTTGCCGACCCGCTCGCTGCCGGGGGGCGCGAGCACGACCGCCCGCGCCTCCTGCAGCGCGACGGCGACGGCGCCGATCAGGGTGCCGCGATCGTGCAGCGCGCTCTGTTCGATGCGCGGGGGCTCGAACGGCGTCAGCTCGGCCACGTAGGCGCGCACCGAGTCGATCAGCACGACGTTCGCGCCGACCGGGCCGCCGAGCACGACGAGCTCGGGCGCGACGGTCGCGCACAGCGAGGCGATCGCGAGCGCGATCAGGCGCGCGGCGTGATCGACGACCTGCAGCGCGAGGCCGTCGCCCGTCCGCGCCGCCTCGAACACGTCGGCCGTCGTGAAGCTCTGCGGCAGCGAGGTCGCGCAGCCCTCGGCACGGAGCCGGCGCGCGAGCTCGGCCAGCGCGTCGCCGCCGACGGCCTCCTCGAGCGCGCCCCGTCGCCGATTCGCCGGATCGAACGGGTCGCCGCCGATCGGCAGGAAGGCGATCTCGCCGCCGCCGCCCCGTGCGCCGCGGTGCAGCTCGCCGTCGATCACGAGGCCGCAGCCGACTCCCGTGCCGATCGCGAGCAGCGCGTAGCTCTCGCACTCGCGGGCAAGACCCTGCCATCGCTCTCCCACCGCAGCGAGGTTCACGTCGTTTTCGACGACGATCTGGACCTCGGAGTTCGTGGCGAGCTCGCGGGCGAGGTTCCGGCCGTGCACGTCGGGGATGTTCGTCGTCAGGCTGATCACCCCCGTGGAGGGGTCGACGGTCCCCGGCGCGCCGAGCACGATCGCGCGGACGCTCGACCACGCGATGCCGGCCTCGGCCGCGGCGCGACGACCGATCTCGCGCAGCTGCTCGACGAGCGCGTCAGGGTCGGCGGTGACGGTCGGCTCGGTCCGCTCGCCGAGCACGCGGCCGTACAGGTCGGCGATCGCGGCGGTGACCTTGCTGCCGCCGAGATCGATCCCGATCACGTGCCCGACTCGCGCATCGATGTGGTAGAGCGTCGCGCTGCGGCCGACGGCGCCGGCCGTCTGCCCGGTCGGCCGGACGAGGCCGCCTCGCTCGAGCTGGTCGACGATCGACGAGACGGTCGGCTTCGACAGCCCGGTCACGCCGGCGACGTTCGCGCGGCTGATCGGGCCCTCGTGGAAAATCACGTCGAGCACGGCCTGCTCGTTGAGCCTGCGGGTGAGGGAGCGGGGAGCCGGTTTGATCGCCATGAGATAGTTAGTTAGATTGCCTAACGAATATACTGACCGGTGAAAGACAGGTCAAATGAGGTTTCGATGGTGAGGCACGACCCGGCAGTCGAGATTGCGATCGAGGCGGATGCGGCTGCCGTCGCGCGCGCTGCCGCGGCATTCATCGCGGCAGAGATCGGGCGGTCTCCCGAGCTCTCGGTGCTCGTCGCGACCGGCGGGTCGCCGATGGCGACCTACGCGGAGCTCGCAGGAATGCGGGCGCGCGGAGAGCTCGACGCCTTGCGCGTGCGGGCGATCCAGCTCGACGAGTACCTGGATCTCCCCCCGGGCGATGCGCGCTCTCTTGCCGGCTGGATGGAGCGCAGCTTCACGGAGCCGCTCGGAATCTCCCGCGAGCGCGCGATCCGGCTCGAGGTCGCGGGCGATGCCGAGGCCGGCTGCCGGGCGTTCGACGCTGCGGTGGATGCGGCAGGTGGCATCGATCTGGCCGTGCTCGGGCTCGGCCCGAACGGCCACCTCGGCTTCAACGAGCCGCCATCCGATGTCGATGCTGGCACCCGTGTCGTCGCGCTGACGCCCGAGAGCATCGTCTCGAACGCTAGCTACTGGGGCGAGGGGAACGTGCCTCCGCGTGCGGCGACGGCGGGGATGCGGCTGATCATGCAGGCGCGCCGCGTGCTGCTGATCGTGACGGGCGAGCGCAAACGCGCGATCTTGCAGCGCACGCTGGCCGAGCCGCCGACGCCGCTCGTGCCAGCCTCGCTGCTGCGCCTGCGCGAGGGCGTGACCGTGATCTGCGACCGCGATGCGATGGGAGCCCAATGACCGCCTACAAGCCCTCTCCCCGCCCGACCTTCGATCGGCCGGCGGCGATCACGCGCCGCGATGTGACCCGGCACATCTGGGGCGACTTCGAGGCCGGCGAGGTCGCAGACTGGATCTACGCCTCCACCGAGAAGATCCACTGTCTCGTCTTCGGGCTCCCTGCCGGCGGCGCGTTTCGCCACTCGGAGGAGTTCCGCACCGTCTTCGGCGCCGACGAGCTGCTCTACGTGCTCGAGGGCACGATGCTCCTGAGCAATCCGGAGACCGGCGAGATCGAGCGCATCCCGGCCGGGTCGAGCGCCGTCTTCCGCCAGAACACGTGGCATCACGCCTACGCCCACGGCGGCGAGCCGCTTCGCGTGATCGAGTTCTTCGCGCCGCCGCCGTCGGCGGGCACCTCGGGCGCGCACGCGCGCACGCGCCCCTTCCTCGAGCAGTCGCTCGCGGCCGACGACGCCCTGCTCGGGCACGTCCTGCCCGGCGCCGCGCGCACGCGCAGCCTCCTTCCCGTTCGCGATGACGATGTCGTCTGGCGACGCGACCTGGGCGTGCTGGTCGGATTGCACGTCTCGACCGAGCATCTCACCGCGGGCGTGCTCGAGGTCAACCCCGGTGAGGCCTCGGCGATCCACGAGCACCCTGGCGACGAGGTGCTCTTCGTGCTCGACGGGACCCTGCACGTGCGTGCGTGGCACGGCGACGACGTCTTCGTCTTCGAGCTCGGGCCCGAGGACGCGTGCTTCCTGCCCGCCGGCGCGCGCCACGAGTATCGGGTCTACGGCGCCGGATGCGTGCGAGCGCTCGTCGCGGTGGCGCCGCAGTGGAGCTGATCGCGGGCATCGACGTCGGCGGCACGAAGATCGCCGCCGGCCTCGTCGATCCGGAGTCCGGCACGGTGACGCGGCGCATCGAGCTGCGGACGGGAGCGGAGCGCGGTCCGCTCGTCGTGCTCGCCGATTGCGTCGCGCTCGCACGCAAGCTGGGCGCCTCACGGGTCGGCCTCGGCCTCTGCGAGATGGTCGCGCTCGACGGGCGGCCGCAGAGCGCCGTCACCGTCGACTGGCGGCGGACCGATGTGTCCGGCGCGTTCCCCGTGCCGTGCACCGTCAGCTCGGATGTCGTCGCCGCTGCGGTCGCGGAGGCAAGCTTCGGCGCCGGTCGCGGCCTCGGCAGCTTCCTCTATGTCTCGATCGGCACCGGCATCAGCCACTGCCTCGTTCTCGGCGGGTCGCCGTGGCTCGGCGCGCGGGGCGGAGCGATCGTGACCGGCGCGCCGATGATCGAGGAGGTCGCGAGCGGCAAGGCCCTCGCCGGTGCGACCGGTGAGCAACGGCGCGCGGCCGCGCGCGCGCTGGGACTGGCGCTCGCCGCGCTCGTCGGCGCGCTCGACCCCGAGGCGCTCGTCGTCGGCGGCGGCCTCGGCCTCGACGCGGGCTACCGCTCCGAGTGGGAGCCCGCCCTGCGCGAGGCGATCTGGTGGCCGCCGACGCGCGAGCTCGCGGTGCTCAGCGCGAGGCTCGGCCGCGACGCAGGCATCGTCGGCGCGGCGCTCGGCGCAACGGCGTGAGCAGCCGCGGAGCAAGATCGGTGCCTGGCACTTTTATTGGCGGATAGGCGTTCGCCACGGCCATGTTCGCGCCGGCCATCGCGTTGCCAAGATCGGTGCCTGGCACTTTTATTGGCGGATAGGCGTTCGCCACGGCCATGTTCGCGCCGGCCATCGCGTTGCCAGGATCGGTGCCTGCTGGCACCCTTATTGGCAGATCACCGATCTTGGCGATCAGGCCGTCGTGCCCTCCGCGATCTGCAGCGTCTTCAGGTCGGAGTAGAAGTCGAGCGCGTAGTCGCCGCCTTCCCGGCCGATCCCGCTGATGCCAATGCCGCCGAAGGGCGCCGTCAGGTCGCGCACGAGGAACGTGTTGACCCACAGCGTGCCCGCGCGCACCGCGCGCCCGACGCGCTCGGCGCGCTCGCGCGAGCCGGTGTAGACGATGCCCGAGAGGCCATACCTGGTCGAGTTCGCGAGGCGGATCGCGTCGGTCTCGTCGGTGAACGTCTGGAACGTCAGCACCGGGCCGAAGACCTCGTTCTGGACGATCTCCGAGTCGTTCGAGGCCGGCTCGACGAGCGTCGGCTCGTACCAGAGGCCGTCCTCGCGGAACCGCCTTCCGCCGCGCACGATGCGGTCGCCGGCCGCGCGCGCGCGCTCGACGAAGCCCTCCACGTTGGCGAGGTGCTCGGGGTGGATCAGCGGGCTGATCGTGGTCTCGTCGTCACGCGAGTCGCCCAGCACGTGCGCGTCCGTGAAGCGGTTGAAGCGCTCGAGGAAGGGCTCGCGGATCGACTCCTCGACGAGCAGCCGCGTGCCCGCGAGGCAGACCTGGCCCGAGTCGTCGAACTGCCCTGCCGCCTTCTTCGCCGCGGCCTCGAGATCGCTGTCGGCGAACACGATCAGCGGGCCCTTGCCACCGAGCTCGGCGGTGAACGGGACGATGTTCCTCGCCGTCGCGATGCCGATCGCCCGGGCCGTCGCCGGCGAGCCGGTGAACGAGACGCGGGCGAGGCGCGGGTCGGCAACGAGCGCAGCACCGACCTCCTCGCCGATGCCCTGCACCACGTTGAAGACGCCCGGCGGCACGCCGGCCTCGAGCGCGAGATCGCCGAGCAGCGAGCACGAGAGCGGCGACCACTCCGCCGGCTTGAGCACGACGGTGCAGCCGGCAGCGAGCGCGGGTGCGCACTTCCAGGTCGAGAGCATGAACGGCGCGTTCCACGGCGTGATCACGACGGCCGGACCGGCCGGCATGCGGATCACGCGGTTGTGCGTCCCATTCGAGTCCCAGACGCGCTCCTCGTAGGCGGCCGCGAGCTCGGCGTAGGCGCGGAAGTTGCGCGCACCTCGGCCGATCACCCGGTCGCGCAGCGAGCGCTCGAGCATCGCCATGTCGAGGCACTCGACCCCGGCGATCAGGTCCACGTTCTCGTCGATCAGGTCGGCGAGGCGCTTCAGCGGCACGGCGCGTCCGGCCGGTCCGAGCGCGGCCCAGGCGGGGAAAGCCGCCTCGGCCGCAGAGATCGCCTGTGCCGCGATCGCCGCATCTCCGCGCGAGACGTTCGCGAGCAGCGCGCCGTCGAGCGGCGAGCGATCCTCTAACGTCTCGGCGCTTGCGACGCGCGCGCCGCCGATCAGGTGGTCGACCGAGACGTCGGCGTGGCCGATCCGCACGCGCGGGTGCTCGCTCATGACGTCAGCGCCTGCACGCGCGTGACCGCCTCGCGGCAGAACCGGCCGAGGTCGCGCGCGTCGTCGGTGAACTGCGACGGCTTGATGCAGAACGAGCTGAAGCCGCTCTCCATCTGAGACGGGATCGACTCGAGCGCGTCCGCGAGATCGGCCGGCGAGGTCGCATCCGTGAAGTGGGCTCGCACGCCGCCGACCATCTCGAGCTCGGAGATGTCCCGCCCCTCGGCCGCCATCGCGCTGCGCAGGCGCTCCATCTCCTCGGGCTTGGGCTGTCCGAGCGGGTTGAATCCGGAGGCGTAGCGGACGATCCGGGCGAGCAGCTTGTCGTGCAGCGTGCTGCCGCCGAAATGCAGGTCGATGCGGCCGGCGCGGAACGGCTTCGGCTCGCACCAGACATCGCCGAACGCGTAGTGGCGCCCCTCGAAGGCCGCCGGCGACGGCCCCCAGAGCGCGTGCCAGGCGGCGAGGTGGTCGTCGAGGCGTGCTCCCCGCTCACGGAACGGCACGCCGAGCGCGGCGTACTCGTCCTCGTGCCAGCTCACCGTCGGCAGCGCGACGAGGCGGCCCTCCGAGAGCAGGTCGAGCGTGGCGAGGTCCTTCGCCATCTGCAGCGGGTGCCTGAGCGGCGGGATCACGGCGACCGCCATCAGGCGCAGCGTGGTGGTGATCTGCGCGATCGCGCCAAGCAGGATCAGCGAGCTTGGCCACGGCGTCGCGGGGTCCTGGTTGCCTGGCAGCGCGTACTCGCGCGGGTTCGGCATGGGGCCGTTCTCCTCGGCGCTCGGACCGAGCACGATGTGCTCGCTCAGCATCACCGCGTCGAAGCCGGCGTCCTCGGCCTCGGCGGCCATCCGCGCGAGGCCGCGGAGATCGCGGGGCGAGGTCATCGTCCAGTTCTCGCTGAGCACGAGCACGAGCCGAGGCGGCGTCACGCGTTCCTCTCGATCGGCGCCAGGGGAATGCCCTTCATCTCGAGGCTCTCGCGCTCCGACTCGACCGCAGCCTCGTCGAAGCGGAAGTACGAGCGTGGCGGCAGCGGGCCCCAGGTGTTCGACGAGAAGCGGTTGTCGGGCCAGTCGCGCGGGACGTGACCGGACCCGATCTGCTCCATGTCGCAGTAGTTCTCGACGAACAGCGGCTCCTCGGTGATGCGCACGTAACCGCAGATGTTCTGGCCGATCCCGTGGCGCACCGGACCCCAGCCGAGCCAGCGGCCGTGCTGGCCGAGGTGGTCGAAGAGCACGCGCAGCTCGCCCATGTCGATCCACTCGAAGGCGAGGTGATGGAGGTGCGAGTAGCCCATCTGCACGAGCGCCATCACGTGGTGCTCGTTGCCGATCCGCAGCCAGTGGCCGTCGCTGCCGAGCCGGTCGGTGAGCTGCATGCCGAGCACATCGGAGTAGAAGCGCGACGACCTCTCGACGTCGACGCAGAGGCAGTTCATGTGCCCGAGCCTGCGCGGGTGGAACCCGCGCAGCGTGGAGCTCGAGCGCGAGATCGCGGGCCACGCGTCAGCGGGCGTGCGCTCGCGCGTGGGCAGGAGATGGTGGTTGATGCCCTCGGGGTCCGCGCAGCAGAGTGCCCCATCGTGCTCCTCGAAGCCGACGCCCCTCGCGGCGAGGTGCGCGCGTGCATCGTCGAGCGTGCAGCCGTCGCGCAGCTCCCAGCCCGTGTGGGCGTGCCCGAGCTCGTCGCCGGGAGCCGCGAGCCGCAACTCGAGCGAGTAGGGCTCGTAGTCGCAGGCGAGCAGCGAGCGCTGGTCCGACTGCTCGCGCACCGTCAGGCCGAACTGGACGCTCCAGCGCGCGGTCGCCTCCGCCACGTCCGCGACGCGCAGGCAGACGTGGTCGATGGCGGCAAGCGCGATCACTGCTCGACCATCCGCGCGGCCTCTTCCTCGGAGATCGCGAGCGCGACGTGCAGCGTGTTCGCGGAGGTCTCCGGCTGATCGCCGGGGCCGCTCAGATCGACGTCCCAGTCGACGATCTCGTTGCGGAGCCGGCCGAGGCCGCTGATCTCGACCTCGACGACGTCGCCCGGCTGCATCGGCCGCGAGTTCGCCGGCGTGCCCGTGAGCACCACGTCGCCCGGCTCGAGCGTGATCAGGCGGCAGAGGTCGGCGAGCTGGTAGGCGACCGGCCAGATGATGTCGTCCTGGTCGGCCTCCTGCACGACCGCGCCATTCAGGTACGTGCGCAGCGTGTAGCGCTCCGGCGACCACTCGTCCGGCGTGACGAGCGCCGGGCCGAGCGGCAGGAAGCCGTCCTGGCCCTTGACGCGCAGCATCGAGCCGCGGTCGGCGTGGCGGAAGTCGTGCAGGCCGACGTCGTTCGCGACCGTGTAGCCGGCGACGTAGTCGAGCACGTGCGCCATCGGAACGCCGTGCATGCGCTTGCCGATCACGACGGCGAGCTCGCCCTCGTAGTTGAGGAAGCTCGTGTCGCGCGGGCGCCGGATCGTTCCCCCGTGCCCGTTCAGCGTCGTCGGCGGCTTCATGAAGTACGACGGCTCCGGCGGGACCTTCGCGCGGTACTCGTCGATCCGCGAGCGGTAGGTCAGGTGCACGGCGATGATCTTCGACGGCTCGGCGGGTGCGAGCCAGTGCGCGTCGGCGGCGGCCACCTCGCCTCCGGCCTCGAGGGTGATCACGTCACCGTCGAGCCGTCCCCACTGGGGGGAGCCCTGGTGCTCGATGCGTACGCGCCTCATCCGGTCCTCCTCGCGATCTGTCGCGGTATAGAATACCGAACATGAAGGTCGCTATACCATGACAACCGACGCCGTCGTCACGCAGCTCGCCGAGCGCGGCGTGCGCTTCGTGCGCGTGATGCACGCCGATCCCTTCGGGCGAGCCCGCTCGAAGGATCTCCCGCTCGCCAGCCTCTCGATGGCGTCGAGCGGGCTCGCCTACTGCGCCGCCAGCCTCGTCGAGTCGCTGCAGGGCGACCCGCTGATGGACGCGTCGTTCCCCGGCGGGCAGGGCTTTCCCGATCTGCAGGCGCGCGCGCAGCTCTCGACGGCGCGTGTGACCCCGTGGGATCCGTCGACGGCGTGGCTGCTCGCCGACCTGGTCGACCACGGCTCCCCGTCGCCGCTCTGCGCGCGCGGCGCGCTGCGGCGAGTCGTCGCGCAGCTCTCAGCGCGCGGCCTGCACGCCGTGACGGCGTCCGAGCCCGAGTTCTACCTGCTGCGAGAGCTGCCGGACGGCCGCATCGAGCGCTACTCGCCGGGCACGGGCCAGGCGTACACGACGGGCCGTCGGGCCGACCCGGACGGCGTGCTGCGGCGCATCCACGAGGCGCTCGACGCGTTCGGGCTCAAGCCCACGACGGCGCATCGCGAGTTCTCGCCCGGCCAGTTCGAGATCAACCTCGCGCACGGCGAGGCGCTCGAGGCCGCCGATCGCGCCTTCCTGCTGGAAGAGGTGATCAAGGACATCGCCGCGGGCGAGGGCCTGCTCGCGACGTTCATGGCCAAGCCGTTCGCCGATCACGAGGGCTCGAGCCATCACCTGCACGTCTCGCTCTGGCGCGGCAGCGAGAACCTCTTCGACTCGCCCGATGGCCTCTCGCCGCTCGGGCTCTCGTTCGCCGCGGGCCTGCTGGCCCACGCCGCGGCGCTCACGGCGATCGCGTCGCCGACCGTCAACTCCTACAAGCGGCTCGGCAGCGAGGGCCTCGCGCCGTCGCTCGCGGGGCTCGGCGGCGACAACCGCTACGCGTGGCTGCGCGTTCCCGCCGAGTCCGGGCCAGGCAGGCGGATCGAGATCCGCGCGGGCGACGCGTCGGCGAACCCGTACCTGCTGACGGCCGCGGTGCTCGCCGCCGGGCTGGACGGCGTCGACCGCGAGCTCTCGCCCGATGGTCTCGTCGCCGACAAGCTGCCGCGCACGCTCGAGGAGGCGTGCGTCGCGCTGGAGGCCGATGCTGCCCTGGGCGCCGCGCTCGGTGACGAGCTCGTCCGCGTGTTCTGCGCGCTCAAGCGCGATGAGTGCCACCGCTTCAGCCGATCCGTGACCGACTGGGAGTGGCGCGAGTACGCGCGCCACGCCTGAGTGAAAGAGGACCCCGCATGCCCGTGACCGGCTACTCGCTCCCCCGCACGCCCGGAGGCCGCTCCTCGCTCGTGCCCTCGCCGCCCTGGCACTACGTCGGCGACTTCCTGGTGATCGAGTTCTGGTGCGATCCGGCCGCCGCCGCCGCCGCGCTCCCGGAGGGCCTCGCGCCGCACCCGACCGATCCCGGCCGTGCGGCGGCGGTGTTCGCCGACTGGCAGAGCTGCGTGACGGACAAGAACGAGCTGCTCGATCCCGCACGCAGCCAGTACAAGGAGTTCTTCCTGATCCTCAACGCCACGCTCGACGGCGAGGAGGTGACGACGTGCCCGCACATCTGGGTCGATCGCGACTTCGCGATGGTGCGCGGCTGGATGCAGGGCTTCCCGAAGAAGCTCGGCTCGGTCTGGATCACGCGGACGTTCGGGCTCGATGTGCTGGCCGATCCCGGGATCAAGCCGGGAGCCGCGTTCGGCGGCACGCTCGCCGCCAACGATCGCCGCCTCGCGGAGGGCACCGTGACGCTCGAGCAGCCCTCGGCGTCGGGCCCGACCCACAACGATCCGCCGCTGATCAACGTCCGCCACTTCCCGCGGCTCGCCGCGGGCGAGCACGGACGTCCTGCGGTCCACGAGCTCGTGCGCGCGCAGAGCCACACCCGGGCCGCCTCGCAGATCTGGGAGGGCTCCGCGACGCTCGAGCTTCACGGAGCGCCCAACGAGGAGCACACCGCGCTCGCCCCGATCCGCATGGGCAAGGGCTATCGCTTCACCTTCGCCTATACCGTCGACGACCTCGTCACCGAGCGCGACCTGACGGGGTAGGAGACGTGGAGGGCACCTCGAGCGGGCTCGCAGAGGCCGTCCGGCGCCTCCGCGCCGAGCGGGGCCTCACGGCGGCCGAGCTGTGCGTGCGCTCGGGCGTCGCCAAGGCCACGCTCTCGGCGATTGAGGCCGGCCGGGGGAACCCGCGGCTCGAGACGCTGCGCGATCTCGCCGAGGCGCTCGCGGTCGACGTGATCGACCTGCTCGGCGCGCCCGCCGCGCCGGCCGTCACGATCGTGCGCCGCGCGGAGGGCACCGAGCTGCCGGACCTGGCCGTTCCGGGGCGCCTCGTCCGCAGCGTGACGATGGGCGCGGCGCTCGTGGAGTTCTACGAGCTCGAGGTCGTCCCGGGCGGACACGAGACGTCCTCGTCGCACGGCGTCGGCGCCCACGAGCACGTCTTCTGCCTCGAGGGTCGCGTCCGCGTGGGTCCGATCGACGCGCCCGTCGATCTCGCCGAGGGCGACTACGTCAGCTATCCGGCCGACCGGCCGCACTCCTGGGTCGCGATCGACAACGAGCCGGCGCGCCTCTGGGTTACGCAGGTGATGCCGCTCGCCGGTGAGCAGCGCAGCGTGAGCTGATCCGCTCGGAGCCGGTGTCGTGGTCGTGATCTGCTTGACGGCTGCGTCGATCACACGTCGCCCCGGGGCCTCGCCGGCGACCAGATGAACGGCTGCGTCCACGTCACAACGTGGAAGCCGAGGCCCTCGAGGATCGGGCGGCTGTCAGGCGAGGCGTCGACCTGCAGATAGCGGAAGCCGGCCTCGACCGCCTGCGCCGCGCGGCGGCGCACGAGCTCGCGATAGAGGCCCCGGCCCCGCCACTCCGCGCGCGTGCTGCCGCCCCACATGCTCGCGAACTCGGTTCCCGACTGGAGTCGCAGCCACGCGGACGACAGCGTCAGTGGCTCGCCGCCGGGCCCGGGCGCCTCGGCGAGGTGGATCCGCAGCGCGCTCGGATCGACCGTGTGCTCGAGTCGGAGCTCCTCCATCAGCGAGCTGAAGTCCCGGCCCCAGACGGCATCGTGCATCGCCCCGATGCCGGCGAGGTCGGCGTCGAGCGTCGCCTCGGATACCTCCCGGATCGTCAGATCGGCGAGCGACGGCCCTGGGCTCGCCTGCGCGGTTGCGAGGACCTCGGCGGCGAGCCCGATCACGAGGGTCTCGGGGTCCTCGGCCTCGAAGCCGGCTGCCAGCAGACGCGCGGCGAGGTCGGCCGGCCGGTCGTGGCCGTAGAGCTTCCACTCGAAGCGCCGGCCGCGTCCTCCGTCGAGCCCCGCGAAGTGGGCGATCTGCTCGCGGATCGCCCGATCGGCGCTCGCGGAGGCGAGCTCGCTCCAGATCACGAAGCAGCCGTCGGGAACGGTCGTCGGCGAGGTCGTGCGGATCACGTCGCCGGCCTGCTCGACGAGCCAGCCGGGCTGGAGCGGCTCCAGGCTGCGCCGGATCTGGCGATCGAACGTCGCGAGCGCTGCACCGGTATCGAAGGGACTCGCCATGCCCGCGCAATTCAACCTGGATCCACCGTGTGGTGGGTTCGTGGCGGGCCTGCTGGTGGTAGCCCGGAGCGCACCACGCGGGTGGGAGCCCGCGAGCGAAGCGACCGGGTGCTCAGCCGCGTGGGAAGCGGCCTGACACCAGCCAGCAGGTTGCGACACACCCACCACACGGTGGATCCAGGTTTAACCCGGCCTCAAGATCGGCCGTCTCGATGCCGATACCCAGATCGATCTCAGATTCGTTCTGGAAATCGTCGCCTGTCCTGGAGCCTCTCGAGTGATCTCGACCCGCCTCACCCTCTCCGTCGCCGTGCTCGCCGCGGCCGTGCTCGTCCCGTCCGCGACCGCCGCGGGAGCCGCGCCGGGCCCGCGCGCGGCGCGGTGCCACCAGCCGGTCGGAGCGAAGACGCTCAAGCGGGTCGGAAAGTGCACCGTCAAGCACGTCAAGCGGGCGAAGCCGAAGAGCGTCGTGCAGCCGCTCACGCGGTTCGCGGACAGCCCGGCCGCAACGCGCCCGGCTCCGGAGCTCGGCGCTCCCCTGACGAGCCCGTTGCTGCAGACCCTCGCGGCCGTCGTGACGGTTCCGGCGGCGTCGGTGTTCCAGTCCTATGTCGCGGTGCTCACCTCGAAGGCGGATCCGACGGCCGGCGGCGCCGAGTACCAGGCGCTCACCTCGATGGGCGTGCCCGTCGTCGTCACGGGCGATCCGACCGCCGCCCTCAAGGCGCGCGTGGTGATCCTCGGCGTCGGCGCCGAGACCGTCGTCGACCAGGTCGCTCTCGCGGCCTACGTCTCCGCCGGCGGAACGCTGATCCTGCAGGCTCCGACGTCGGCACCGCTGCTGCTGCTCGCCGGGTTGACGAACCCGGTCGTGAGCAAGACGCGAGCCACGCTCACGTTCGCGGGCGGCGACGACGATTCCGAGGACGACGATTCGCCTGCTCCGGCGTTCCCCGAACTGGGGGATCTCAACCGCTCGGCCGAGCGTGAGATCGCGCTCGACGACGGAATCGCCGGATCGCAGATCTCGACGGTCGGCTACACCACCGTCGGCGCGAGCACGCTCGCGACCTACGACACGAAGAACGCCGCGGTGACCGCCTCGCACAGCCTCACCGGCGGCTCCGTCTACGTCTTCGGCGCGACGTTCCTCGACCTCATCGAGCGCCACTTCGAGGGCGCGCGGCTCGCCCCGCGGCGCAGCTACGTCAACCAGGGCGGCAGCGATGCCTCCAGCGTGATGCTCGTGCTGCGCTCGATCTACCGGGTCAACGTGCCGGGTGGTGTGACCCTCTCGACGGCACCCGAGACGTCGACCTCGGCCGTGATCCCGACGATCTCGGCCAACTGGAGCACCGCGTTCGACGACGCGCTCGTCTACGTGAACGGCGTGCGGGGCGTCGGCGCCCAGCCGACCGTGTTCCTGCCGACGAAATACTCGAGCGACTGGCTCGACGCCGGATTCTTCACGACCGATGCGGCCGCGCCGTTCACGAAGTCGCTCGCCGCCATGCGCGACGGCGAGAGCGTGTTCACGCCGCAGCCCGAGCCGCTCGCCTCGCCGGGTGCGACCTCGACCGAGCCGGTCAGCCCCGTCTTCGAGTGCTGGGACCAGAACCCGACCGGGGGCTATCGCCTCTGGTTCGGCTACCTCGGCCGCATGTACGGGCCCGGCAAGCTGCTGCCGCTCGGAGCGACCAACGTGTTCACGCCGGCCACGGCGGACGGGCGTCAGCCGACGCAGTTCGCCGGCGGTCGCCACGTCAAGGAGTTCTACGTCCCGGTGACAACCACCGGCAACGTCGTCTGGACGCTCGACGGCCGCACCGCGACCGGCAACTCGGCGAGCTCGACGCAGCTCTGCTCGACCCGCACGGCCGGCGCCGAGCTCGCGAGCCACTCGGTCTCGCACACCCCGCAGTTCGACAAGATCCCGCTCGGAAGCGGCGTCGAGGCCTACTCGGCCACGCCCGGAAAGGGCTACGAGCCGTTCGTCGGCGGCAACACGCCCGATCCCGGCCCGACCGCGAACATCACCAAGCGCACGTACACGAAGAACGCCACGCTGCTCGGTGAGCTGCGCGTCTCCAAATCGCTGCTCGAGTCGGGCCCGCAGAGCCCGATCGTCAGCTTCCGAGCGCCCTATTTGCTGGTCCGCCCGGATCTCGCGGCCTCCGAGGATGCGGTCGGCTACCGCTACGACTCGTCGACCACGCAGGGCTGGGTACAGACCTCGTTCCCCTTCCACCCGCCGTCGTTCGACGGAACGCGCTGGGCGAACGTGACGACCTTCCCGATCGTCGTCAGCGACCTGAACGGGACGAAGGAGTTCATCGACCGCGAGGCGGAGTCGATCGAGCTCACCCGCAACAACAGCCAGAACGGCGCGCCCAGCGTGTTCCTCGTGCACCCGAACGCGAACGCGCTGAAGAAGCAGGCCTACCCCGAGGTGCTGCGGCGGATCCGCGAGTCGGACAGCGCCTGGGGCGGCTCCACGTGGTTCGGCTCGCTCGATCGCTTTGGCCGGTTCTGGTCGCAGCGGGAGTCGATCAACGTCGCCACCAAGCCGCAAAGCGTGGTCTGCGCCGGCGGCGTCGACTTCACCGTCTCGCGCTGGCGCGGCACGAGCGACACCTCGCGCGATCCGCGCCAGGCGCTCGACGTCGCGGGCGCCTTCACGAAGGTCGTCTGGGCCGGTGGAGCCACCCAGGCCTTCAAGCGAAAGCTCGCGCTGCCGAACCTCGCCACGATCGGCGACTCGGTCACCGGCACGCTCTGCCCCTAACGGTGGTCAGCGAAGGTGGTAGGCCGGCATCAGCCCGTCGACCACGTCGCGGCTGATCGCGCAGACCGCGGCCGGGCGCGAGGGGACCCGGGAGTGGGGCGACACGGGTAGATG